>NZ_JBGGGT010000002.1:3652500-3952500 GCF_041276405.1 Microvirga sp. TS319
CGCCGTCACCCAGGACGAACCTTGGGCTCCGACTGTTTGTAAGCATCCGGTTTCAGGTACTGTTTCACTCCCCTCGTCGGGGTGCTTTTCACCTTTCCCTCACGGTACTGGTTCACTATCGGTCGCTGAGGAGTACTTAGGCTTGGAGGGTGGTCCCCCCATGTTCAGACAGGATTTCACGTGTCCCGCCCTACTCAAATCCAACCCTCTCACTGACTCGTACGGGGCTATCACCCATCATGCCTGCTTTTCCAAACAGTTCCGATGACGATCAGGTTGGCATGGGCCTGGTCCGCGTTCGCTCGCCACTACTAACGGAGTCTCAATTGATGTCCTTTCCTCCAGGTACTTAGATGTTTCAGTTCCCTGGGTTCGCTTTAAACCCCTATGAATTCAGGGCCTAATACCTTCATCAGACCCTCCGTAGTGCAACGCCACCCAAAGGATGTCGTCACAATACAAAGGGTCGAAGGTGGGTTTCCCCATTCGGAGATTCTTGGATCAAAGCTCGTTCGCAGCTCCCCAAGACTTATCGCAGCGTACCACGTCCTTCATCGCCTCTCAGCGCCAAGGCATCCACCAGATGCTCTTACGACACTTGATTACTCTCATGATCGATGTCCGCTCGGCAGCGGCCATCGACCCAAAAGAAAGACCTGTCTTCGGATTGCTCCAAAGACATGTTTTGCTTGCCAAAGCATATCCGGCGCACCTGGCTGCGGGCCAGGGCTGGTTCGCGGGACTAGGTTGCCCGCTGGCCGAATATGCCGCCTCTTTACGATTTCAAACATCCGCGCCGCTCCCCCACAAGAGGGGAGGGCCCGAATTCGACAAGATCCCGCGCGCCCCAAGCGCGCAGAATTCCGGAACCACCCATCACCACCATCGCACCAAAGCAATGGTGGAGCCTGTCGGGATCGAACCGACGACCTGAAGCTTGCAAAGCTACCGCTCTCCCAGCTGAGCTAAGGCCCCGTTGACAATGGTGGGCCTGGGACGACTCGAACGTCCGACCTCACCCTTATCAGGGGTGCGCTCTAACCACCTGAGCTACAGGCCCGATCCGCCGTTAAACGGCAGGGTTTTCCGGAGAAGAAGAAGCGAAGACGGCAGCGTCCCGCAAAATAGGGTCTGACTTGACCCTGTATGTTCCAAGCGTTCCGATGTGAGCGACAGCCTGTTCGAGAACAGGAGCACCCAATCAAGAGAACATCCTTAGAAAGGAGGTGATCCAGCCGCAGGTTCCCCTACGGCTACCTTGTTACGACTTCACCCCAGTCGCTGACCCTACCGTGGTCGCCTGCCTCCTTGCGGTTGGCGCAGCGCCGTCGGGTAAGACCAACTCCCATGGTGTGACGGGCGGTGTGTACAAGGCCCGGGAACGTATTCACCGTGGCGTTCTGATCCACGATTACTAGCGATTCCGCCTTCATGCACTCGAGTTGCAGAGTGCAATCTGAACTGAGACGGCTTTTTGGGATTAGCTCCCCCTCGCGGGTTCGCTGCCCATTGTCACCGCCATTGTAGCACGTGTGTAGCCCAGCCCGTAAGGGCCATGAGGACTTGACGTCATCCCCACCTTCCTCGCGGCTTATCACCGGCAGTCCCCCTAGAGTGCCCAACCTAATGATGGCAACTAGGGGCGAGGGTTGCGCTCGTTGCGGGACTTAACCCAACATCTCACGACACGAGCTGACGACAGCCATGCAGCACCTGTGTTCCGGCCAGCCGAACTGAAGGAGAATGTCTCCACTCCCCACACCGGACATGTCAAAGGCTGGTAAGGTTCTGCGCGTTGCTTCGAATTAAACCACATGCTCCACCGCTTGTGCGGGCCCCCGTCAATTCCTTTGAGTTTTAATCTTGCGACCGTACTCCCCAGGCGGAATGCTTAAAGCGTTAGCTGCGCCACTGACGAGCAAGCTCGCCAACGGCTGGCATTCATCGTTTACGGCGTGGACTACCAGGGTATCTAATCCTGTTTGCTCCCCACGCTTTCGCGCCTCAGCGTCAGATCCGGACCAGTCAGCCGCCTTCGCCACTGGTGTTCTTGCGAATATCTACGAATTTCACCTCTACACTCGCAGTTCCACTAACCTCTTCCGGTCTCAAGCCTTGCAGTATCGAAGGCAATTCTGTGGTTGAGCCACAGGCTTTCACCCCCGACTTACAAAGCCGCCTACGCGCCCTTTACGCCCAGTGATTCCGAACAACGCTAGCCCCCTTCGTATTACCGCGGCTGCTGGCACGAAGTTAGCCGGGGCTTCTTCTGCGGGTACCGTCATTATCGTCCCCGCCGAAAGAGCTTTACAACCCTAAGGCCGTCATCACTCACGCGGCATGGCTGGATCAGGGTTGCCCCCATTGTCCAATATTCCCCACTGCTGCCTCCCGTAGGAGTTTGGGCCGTGTCTCAGTCCCAATGTGGCTGATCATCCTCTCAGACCAGCTACTGATCGTCGCCTTGGTGGGCCATTACCCCACCAACCAGCTAATCAGACGCGGGCCGATCCTTCAGCGATAAATCTTTCTGCTCTCGCACGTATCCGGTATTAGCCCAAGTTTCCCTGGGTTATTCCGAACTGAAGGGCACGTTCCCACGCGTTACTCACCCGTCTGCCACTCACCCCGAAGGATGCGTTCGACTTGCATGTGTTAAGCCTGCCGCCAGCGTTCGTTCTGAGCCAGGATCAAACTCTCAAGTTGAACTTCAGAATTCGATCTCGACTGTTCGTCTTGAAAACGCAAAATTGACAGAGCACCTCTCACTCCGGCCAAAGCCAGAGCGGTGTACTCACCAAAAGCGCAAGACCATGGTCGATGTCTTGTTCAAAGCAGCCCCAAAGGGCCGCCGCAAGGACACCGCCGCCTGCGCTTCTTCTTCCTTCTTCACTTGTCAAAGAGCAGCATCGTTAGATGCGATTTCCGAAGACGACAGCGCCTCACTCCGGTTTTACCCGGCTTGAGCCGCCAGCCTGTCAGGGAAACATCGGAACTGCCCATTTGGGACAGCGCCGCGATGAACCCGATTTAGGATCATTCAACCAGCTTGTCAACCCCATTCTTTTCAAAATCGGGCAGCCCGTCCGAAGACGGATCCAACTCGAAAGCTGCCCTCAAATCCGACTTTCGTCAGGTTTGCCGACCCGCTTTCTGGAAGGTGCTGGCGCCGTTCGCATTCAGCGGCGGCGTCGATGGGCGGGTTATAAGCCCGGCCCCTCCGGACTGTCAACACGGTTGTGAAGGTTTTTTGACAGCCGGCGGGACATTCTCGGATCCTCTCCTCACAGGATTCGATGGGTCCCGCCTCACTGCCGACACAGTAGCGGTTGAAGCAGCCTCAGCGACGCCTCTCCATCGGAGGAGCATCCGAGCGGCCTATTTCCTCTTATGCTGTGCCGGTGCCGTCTCTTGTGTTAGAGCGCCTCTACCCCCTATGGATTAGGCCACTCAATCGGATACGACTTCTCATGAGCCATGTTCCTCCTGATAACGGCCTGCCGAAGGCTTCCCGAAGGGAAGTGTTTCGCAAGTCGTCGGGAGTCGAGCTGGGCCATGAGCCGGCCTTGACCGCCAGCGGCGCCTCGGCCCCCGAGATCGACAAGCGCGAAATCAATCTGCGCTGGCTCGGCGCCAGCGTCCTGACAGGCGTCACCGGCGCCGTCCTGATCGGCGCTTCGATTCATGTTGCCATCGAGGGCGCCACCAATGCCGTTCAGCCTCCGGAACGCACTGCGGTGAGCGCCTATTCCCGTCCGGAATCGGAAGGGGAGCGCGCCACGAACGCCGCCCGCAAGGGCGACCGGCTGAACATGACCGAGATGACGGCCTCCGCGAAGCAGAGCTTCAGGGCTGCCATGACCATCCGCAACGGCGACCGCGAAGCGATCAAGGTCCGACAATTCGTCAAGATCGCCACGAACCTGTCTCTCACGGCCGGCACCTATGCGTCCGATATTCCTCCGTTCAATCCTATGCGGCTGTTCGCGGAGAATACTCAGGAGAAGATCGATCAGGTGCCTGAGATCACCGATGCCGATGTATCCGTGCTCCGGCGGGACCTCGCCTCCATGGTCATCGAGGCGAGTTCGCCGACACTGACGGACGACGACGTCCAGGCCATGCTGGAGGAGGAGCGGCGCGTCGGAGGAGGCGCCGGGAGACGCGCCTCCGTGCCGATTCCCGCTCAGCAAATGCTGTCCCGCACCCTGCGCCAGCCCGACAGTCTCGGGGATGCCCTTGGCTATGCGCGTGTCGTCGATGCGCCGTTCAGCACCATCGAAGTCCGGGTGGTGCCTGAAAACGTCACCGATCTGCCGAAGATCGAGCAGCGGGCCGTTCCGCCCCTGGTCGAGGAACGCGACGTCGTCTTCAAGAAGGGTGAGACGCTCGAGACGGTCCTGCGCAGCTACGGGGCGACTCCGGAGCAGATCGCGGCCATCACGACGGCTCTGTCGGCGCGGATGAAGGTCGCGACCATGGGGGAAGGCGCCCATCTGCGCATTCTCATCGCCCCCGGGCCGCGCCTGGGTGATCCCAAGCAGATCGTGCGCGTCATCGCGTTCGGCGAGAAGGGGATCGACGGCATCGCGGCCACGAACGATCGCGGCGTTTTCGTCTCCGTGACGCCTCCCGAAGATCTTTCAGACCGCAAGGCGACGGCCGACGTGCAGGAAGAGGATGAGGAGGAAGGCAGCGGCGGCGTCAGGCTCTACGAGAGCCTGTACGAAACGGCCATGAAGAACGATCTGCCACCGGAGACCGTGGAGGAGCTCATCCGGATCTTCGGCTACGACGTCGATTTCCAGCGCCGGGTTGCGCAGGGCGACAGCTTCGAAGTGTTTTTCGGCGCGGACGACGAGAATGCGCCGCCGGAAGTGCTCTACGCCTCGCTGACGATCGGCGGGGAGGCGCGCCGGGTCTACCGCTTCCAGGGGGAAGACGGATCGATCGACTACTTCGACGAGACCGGCCGCTCCCTGAAGAAGTTCCTGCTCCGCAAGCCGATCTCGGACGGCATTCTGCGGTCGGGCTTCGGATCCCGCTTCCACCCGATCCTGGGCTATAGCCGGCCGCATACGGGAATCGACTGGGCGAACAAGGTCGGCACGCCGATCCTGGCCGCCGGCAACGGCACCATCCGCATGGCGGACTGGAAATCGGGCTACGGCCGCCACATCGAGATCCAGCACGCCAACGGCTATGTGACCACCTATTCGCACATGTCGGGCTTTGCCAAGAACATGGCTGCCGGCGTCAAGGTCCGCCAGGGGCAGGTGATCGGGTATCTCGGCAGCACCGGCCTCTCGACCGGCCCCCATCTCCACTACGAAGTGCTGATCAACGGCAGCTTCGTCGACCCCCTGAAGATCCGCCTGCCGCAGGGCCGCGAGCTCGACGGCCGCAGTCTTGCCGAGTTCAAGCGCCAGCGTGAGCAGGTGAACGACCTGATGAGCCAGGCGGGCGCCACCGCAAGCCTCGCCCAGCGTGCCGAGTTGCGCTGAACCTAATGCTCGACCTGCTCACGATCGTCTTTCCGGTCTTCGGCCTGATCGGAATCGGGTATCTCGCACGCCGCACGGGGTTCGTCTCCGAGCGCATGGGCGAGGGTCTCTCGGAATTCGTCTTCACCCTGTCGGTCCCCTGCCTGATCTTCCGCACGCTCGTGAAGGCCGAGATCCCGCAGACGCAACCGTGGGGCTACTGGATTGCCTATTTCGTCGGCGTGGCCGTCGTCTGGGTCCTCGCGACCGCGATGGCCAAACGATATTTCGGGGTCAAGGGAGTCGCGGGCGTCGTGGCCGGGTTCTCGGCGGGACAGGCCAACACCGTCTTCGTCGGCGTGCCCATGATCCTCAAGGCCTATGGGGACGAAGGCGCCGTCCCGCTCTTCCTGCTGCTCGCCGTACATCTGCCCGTGACCATGACCTTGGCGACCGTGCTGGCGGAGGGACGCCAAGCCTCGCCGCTCGTCATCCTGCGGCGTCTCGCGACGCATCCGATCGTGGTCGGCATTCTCGCGGGCTCCGCCCTTCGCCCCGTCGCGGCGGTGGTGCCGACGCCTCTGTGGCAGATCATGGACCTGCTCGCGAGCGCAGCCGTGCCCTGTGCGCTGATTTCCATGGGCATTGCGCTGCGCCGCTACGGGATGAAGACCGGTTGGAAACTGCCGGCGGCGATCTCTATCCTCAAGCTCGTGGTTCATCCGCTCGTGGTGCTCCTGCTCGCGACTTTCGTGTTCCAGATGCCACCTGTCTGGGCGGGCGTGGCCGTGCTCTTCGCGTCATGCCCCTCCGGCATCAACGCCTATCTCTTCGCCGAGCGTTATGGAGAAGGCGTGGCCCTCGCCTCCAGCGCCGTGACGCTCTCCACGATCCTGGCGATGGGCACCACCCTGCTCTGGCTCTACGTGCTGGGTGTGGGCTGAGGATAAAAACCCAGCCTCCCGCGGACCTCCGCGGCCGCCACCCCTCGGGTTCGCAACGCGCACAAGGCTTCCGACCTCCGGCTCTTCGCGAGCTTGTCGCCGCCCGGATCGAGGATCAGGCCGTGATGGTGATAGAGCGGCGTGTCCAGACCGAGCAGGACCTGCAAAAGCACGTGCAGATCGGTCGCCGCCTCCAGGTCCTGCCCGCGCACCACATGGGTGACGCCCTGCAGGGCATCGTCCACCACGACGGACAGATGATAGCTCGTCGGCACGTCCTTGCGCACGATCATCGCATCGCCCCAGCGCCAGGGATCGGCCGCGACGATCTCCTCGTCGCCCGTGAGCGAAAACCGCGTGAAGGCATAGGGACCGGGGTGAAGACGGCGGACCACGTCGCTGTCGATCCGCCAGGCATGCGCCTCGCCCGCACGGATCCGTCCCTCGGCCTCGCCGCCGGGAAGACCCTTGCAGATGCCTGGATAGAGCGGCGCGCCGTCGGGGTCCCGCGGCCAAGCCTCGCCGCTCTCCGCCTCGATGGCCTCGACCCGCTCGGCGATGCGCTTGCGCGAGCAGAAGCAGGGATAGACGAGCCCCCTCCCCTTCAGGCTTTGCAACGCCGACCGGTAATCCGCGAAATGCTCCGATTGCCGGCGCACCGGCTCTTCCCAGGACAGGCCGAGCCAGGTGAGATCCTCGACGATGCCCGCCTCGTATTCGGGGCGGCAGCGTGCGATATCGATATCCTCGATGCGCAGCAGAAACCGGCCGTCGAGCCGCCGGGCGAGCGCATCGTTGAGCAGGGCCGAATAGGCATGGCCAAGGTGAAGCCGTCCGTTGGGACTTGGAGCGAATCGGAATACGGGCTTCGTCGGCTTCGTCACGGACGTCCTTCAGACACAAGGAGCGGAATGGGATGGTCACCCTCCTCGAAACGGATGCGGTTCTCAAGAGGGGTTTGACGGCGCTCGCGAAGGCCGATCCCGTCATGGCGAGGCTCGCCGCCGAAGGCGTGGTCCCGCAACTGCGCAAGCGGCCGCCCGGTTTCGAGGGGCTGGCCTGGATCATCGTCGGCCAGCAGGTATCGACCGCAAGCGCCGCGGCCATCTGGGGACGATTGCGGCTGATCCTGGATCCGCCGGAGCCCGCGCGCTTCCTGAGCCTTTCCGACGAGGACCTGAGAGGAGCAGGCCTCTCCGCCATGAAGATCAGGACGATCCGCGCGACCGCCATGGAAATCGTCGAAGGGCGGCTGCCCCTCGACCGGCTGGACGAGCTCCCCGCCGACGAGGCGCACGGCCTCCTGACCCGGGTGAAGGGCATCGGCCCATGGACGGCCGATATCTACCTGCTCTTCTGTCTCGGTCATCCCGATGCCTTCCCGGGCGGCGACCTCGCGGTGCAGGAGGCCGCCCGCATCGCCTACGGGCTGGCGGCCCGGCCCGACGCAAAGGCCTTGACGGCCCTCGCGGAGAGCTGGCGCCCGTGGCGCGGCGTAGCGGCCAAAGTGCTCTGGGCCTATTACCGGGTAGTGAAGGCGCGGGAGGGCAGCCCCGTCACGTGAGTGCTCACCCCTGCTGCGCGGCCGCGAGAGAGGCCTGGGCGCCCGCCCTCAGCATGGCAGTGTCGCTGCCGATGGAGACCATGTTGAAGCCCTTGCGGGCGAGTTCCCCGGCCCTCGCGCCCGAAGGCGCATAGATTCCGGAGAGCTTGCCGGCGGCTCTCACGCGGGCGAGCACATGATCGAGCGCCTTGTCGACTTCAGGGCCGGCAGGGTCGACGCTCTTGCCGCCCGACAATGCGATGGAGAGGTCCGCCGGACCGATGAAGACACCGTCGATGCCAGGCACGTTGAGGATCTCGTCGAGAATGGCGAGCGCCTCCCGGGTCTCCACCATGGCGAAGGACACCGTCAGATCGTTGGCCTGGCGCAGATAGTCCGCCGCATCCAGGCCCGAGAGGGACAGAGCGCCATAGGCGCCCCAGCTGCGCTGGCCCACGGGCGGGAACTTCATGAACGAGGCGAAGAGCCGGGCGTCGTCGACGGTGTTGATCATGGGCGCGATCACCCCCGAGACGCCGGCATCCAGGAAGCGGGAGGCGGTGGCGAATTCGCCCACCGGAACCCGGACCAGGGCCGGCTTCCCGGCCGCCGCGATCAGCGGCACGGCCCGGAGCGCGGCCGCGAAATCGATGGAACCGTGCTGCATGTCCATGACGACCGCGTCGAACTCTTCCCTCGCGAGCAGGCCCGGAACCGACGGATCCGGGATTCCGCACCAGGCGGTGAGCAGGGGCGTGCCTGCCTTCAGGAGGTCGGGGAAGGATGGATTAGTCAGCATGGCGCTCTTTCTTGTCCTGGTGTTTGCTGTCGTGCCGCGGATTCCCGCAAGGCTGACGAGGCTCAACGCCCCGCCTTGATCTCCTCGATGGCTCGGGCCATCAGCTGCTGCAGCTTAGCGCCAAGCTCGGCTTCGTCGAGAGGCTTTCCTGCCTGATTGAGGTCCTGCCGGATCTTGCGAACCGCATCCGCGTCCCCCGGTGCCCGGAAATCGGCCTGGACGACGCTCGCGGCGTAAGCCTTTGCCTCGTCTCCGGTCTTGCCCAGTTTCCCGGCGACCCAAAGGCCAAGCAGCTTGTTCCGGCGGGCCATGGCCTTGAAGCGAAGGTCCTGGTCATGGGCGAACTGCTTCTCGAAGGCGTCTTCGCGCTCGTTGAAAAGGGTCATGGATGCTCCTCCCGGCCTGGGGTCATCATGCGATATAAGGGCGCACTCGCGTCATCACCATGTCATCACCACCTAAAAGAAGGTGCTTCGAAGGGGCCACACCCTGCCCTCCTCCGTGCCGCGTTGTGCTTGCCCCCTTGATCGGATAGGTTGCCCTGAAGCGGAGCGCTGGTTTAATGCCGCGCATACGCCAGCCGCGGAACTGCATCATTTGTTGACCCAGGAGCCCACGGCACTATGGATTTTCTCAAACCACGGTACACGCCTATGAATCGTCGCCGTCGCGTCTATGAAGGCAAGGCGAAAGTCCTCTATGAGGGCCCCGAACCCGGAACGCTCATTCAGCACTTCAAGGATGACGCGACGGCCTTCAATGCCAAGAAGCACGAAGTGATCGACGGCAAGGGCGTGCTGAACAACCGGATTTCCGAGTTCCTCTTCCAGCACCTGAACGATATCGGCGTCCCGACCCACTTCATCCGCCGCCTGAACATGCGCGAGCAGCTGATTCGGGAAGTGGAGATCATTCCTCTCGAGGTCGTCGTGCGGAACGTGGCCGCGGGGTCCCTCGCCAAGAGGCTCGGTCTCGAAGAGGGCACGCAGCTGCCGCGCTCGATCATCGAATTCTATTACAAGAACGACGAGCTGGGCGACCCGATGGTCTCGGAAGAGCATATCACCGCCTTCGGCTGGGCCTCTCCCCAGGAGATCGACGACATCATGGCGCTGGCGATCCGCGTCAACGACTTCCTGTCCGGCCTCTTCCTCGGCGTCGGCATCCGCCTCGTGGATTTCAAGCTGGAGACCGGCCGCCTCTGGGAGGGCGAGATGATGCGCATCGTCGTGGCCGACGAGATCTCCCCGGATTCCTGCCGTCTCTGGGACATCAAGTCCAAGGACAAGCTCGACAAGGATCGGTTCCGCCGCGACATGGGCGGCCTGGTGGAGGCCTATACGGAAGTGGCGCGCCGCCTCGGGATCCTGTCGGAGAACGAGAACGTCGTCGCCGGCGGTCCGCGCCTCGTGCAGTGAGGCCTGCATCCCGAGCAACGACCGAGCCCGGCCCCGCGCCGGGCTTTTCTTTATCCGCCCATCGACCTGACCCGCATGTTTGCGCTAGAAAAGGCAATGTCGTTTCGCCTGCCCCTCCCCGGCTTTCTCCTCCTCCTGACGCTCGGCCTGACCGGCTGCGGCTACATCCCTCGCACGGTCGAGGGTGTGCCCCCCGGAGCGCCCTGGCAGGCACTGCCGCTCCGCAAATGGCTCGCGGAGGACCGGGCCGAACCGGTGGCTCTGGCCCTCTGCGCTCCGCCACAATGCAGCCCGGGCTTGGCCGTCGGCGTCATCCGCCTTAACGGAAAGGACGCTCAGATCACGGAGGCCGTGCTCAAGGACCCGGAACGCCTCGCCCGCGCCCTCCGCTCACCCGTGGGCCGGGACAAGCCGGTGCGGAGCGCGATTTCCGTCGAGCGCCTGAAGGATGCTCCCTATCCCGGCTTCGCCATCAGCCTCGCCCCGGCGGACGGGCAAAAGGCCCCCGCCTTCGGGGCGGCCCTGGGCAGGCGCTCCGGCGAGGAGCTGGACGTGGTTCTCGTGATCGGCGACACGGCCGAGGCCGTACAGCAGACGGCCCGCCAGGTCGCGGCCCGAGAATTGGGCACCTGAGCCGGGTTCCTGCACGATCTCGGGAGAACCGGAGATCACTTTACCGGATCCTGCTCCTAAGACATTGTTTCTTGCGGCCATTGGCTTTATGGCGTGGGGCAAATCTCAACAGCCCGAGGCCTCCCATGAAAGCTCGCGTCACCGTCACCCTGAAGAACGGCGTTCTCGACCCCCAAGGCAAGGCCATCGAAGGAGCCTTGACGTCCCTGGGCGTGGAAGGCATCGCCGGCGTGCGCCAGGGCAAGGTCTTCGATATCGAGCTGGACACGGCCGACAAGGCTCAAGCCGAGGCCTCCCTCAAGGCGGCCTGCGAGAAGCTGCTCGCGAACACCGTCATCGAGAACTACCGCGTCGAACTGATCTGACCGTCATGCCCGGACCTGGTCCGGGCATCCACGTTTGACCCGCGCCGCATGGCGTGGATGGCCGGGACGAGCCCGGCCATGACGAGAGAAGGATGGACCCATGAAATCCGCAGTCATCGTCTTCCCCGGCTCCAATCGCGAAGGCGACGTGGTGCGGGCCCTCAAGCAGGCCGGCTCCGATGCCCAAAAGGTCTGGCACGCCGAGACCGAACTGCCCCACGGGACGGACCTCGTGGTCCTGCCGGGCGGCTTTTCCTATGGCGACTACCTGCGCTGCGGCGCCATCGCGGGCCGTGCGACCGTGATGGACGCGGTGCGGGCTCACGCGGCGCGCGGCGGCCTCGTGCTCGGCATCTGCAATGGCTTCCAGATCCTGTGCGAATCCGGCCTTCTGCCCGGCATCCTGATGCGCAATGCGAACCTCAAGTTCATCTGCCACCGCCAGTTCCTGAAGGTGGAGCGTACCGACACCGCTTTTACCAAGCGCTATGGGCAGGGCCAGGCCATCGACGTCTGCGTCGCCCACGGCGAGGGCAACTACACGGCGGATGCGGAGACTCTGAAGCGCCTCGAGGGCGAAGGGCTCGTCGCATTCCGCTATTGCGATGCGCAGGGCCATGTGACGCCGGACGCCAACCGCAACGGCTCCATGAACTCCATCGCGGGCATCTATTCCGACAAGCTCAACGTGCTCGGCATGATGCCTCACCCGGAAAACCTGATCGAAGATCTCGTAGGCGGCACCGATGGGCGCGGCCTGTTCGAGAGCCTCGTGTCGTCCTTCCCCCGCGCTGCCTGATTTTTGAAATTACGAGACCCTGATGATCCGCAACGACGTCGCCATCACCCCGGAGCTGGTCAAGGAGCACGGGCTGAAGCCTGACGAGTACGACCGCTTCGTGAAGCTCATCGGCCGCGAGCCGACGCTCACCGAGCTCGGCATCGTCTCCGCCATGTGGAACGAGCATTGCTCGTACAAATCCTCGCGCATCCATCTGCGCGGCCTGCCCACGAAGGCCCCCTGGGTGATCCAGGGGCCGGGCGAGAACGCCGGCGTGATCGATATCGGCGACGGCCAGGCCTGCATCTTCAAGATGGAAAGCCACAACCATCCGTCCTTCATCGAGCCATATCAGGGCGCGGCGACGGGCGTCGGCGGCATCCTGCGCGACGTCTTCACCATGGGGGCCCGCCCGATCGCGGCTTTGAACTTCCTGCGCTTCGGCGAGCCGGATCATCCCAAGACGCCGCACCTCGTCTCGGGCGTGGTCGCCGGCATCGGCGGCTACGGCAACTCCTTCGGCGTGCCGACCGTCGGCGGCAGCGTCGGCTTCGACAAGCGCTACAACGGCAATATCCTCGTCAACGCCATGGCGGTCGGCCTCGCCCGCACGGACGAGATCTTCTACGCGAAGGCCACCGGCGTCGGGAATCCGATCGTCTATCTCGGCTCCAAGACCGGCCGCGACGGCATCCACGGCGCGACCATGGCGTCCGCCGAGTTCGACGACGCCTCGGAGGAGAAGCGTCCCACGGTGCAGGTCGGCGACCCCTTCGCCGAGAAGCTGCTGCTGGAGGCCTGCCTCGAGCTCATGAAATCCGGTGCGGTGATCGCGATCCAGGACATGGGCGCGGCCGGCCTCACCAGCTCTGCGGTGGAGATGGGCGCGAAGGGCAATCTCGGCGTCGAGCTCGACCTCGACAAGGTGCCCTGCCGCGAAGAGGGCATGACCGCCTACGAAATGATGCTGTCCGAGAGCCAGGAGCGCATGCTCATGGTGCTCAAGCCCGGGATGGAGAGGCAGGCCGAGGCCATCTTCCACAAATGGGGGCTGGACTTCGCCGTGATCGGCAAGACAACCGACACGCTGCGCTTCGTCATCAAGCACCAGGGCGAGGTGAAAGCCGATCTGCCGATCAAGGAGCTCGGCGACGAGGCTCCGATCTATGACCGTCCGTGGGTGGAAAGCCCCAGGCAGCCCGTGATCTCGGCCGAAAGCGTCCAGGCGCCGGTCTCGGAGGCCGAGGCGCTCCTGCAGCTCGTCGGCTCGCCGGACCAGTGCTCCAAGCGCTGGGTCTGGGAACAATACGACCACCTGATCCTCGGCAACACGGTCCAGACTCCGGGCGGCGACGCCGCCATCGTGCGCGTCGAGGACGGCCCGAAGGGGCTGGCGCTGACCACCGACGTGACGCCGCGCTACTGCGAGGCCGATCCCTTCGAGGGCGGCAAGCAGGCGGTTGCGGAAGCTTGGCGCAACATCACGGCCGTCGGCGGCCTGCCGCTGGCGATCACCGACAACCTCAACTTCGCCAGCCCCGAGCGGCCCGAATCCATGGGCCAGTTCGTCGGCTGCCTCAAGGGCATCGGCGAAGCCTGCCGGGCTCTCGACTTCCCCGTCGTGTCCGGCAACGTCTCGCTCTACAACGAGACCAACGGCCAGGGCATTCTCCCCACCCCGGCCATCGGCGGCGTGGGACTGCTCGACGATGTGACGGTCAACGCCTCCATTGCGTTCAGGAACGAGGGCGAGGCGGTCATCCTGATCGGCGCGACGGCAGGCTGGCTCGGCCAGTCGATCTATCTGCGCGATGTCTGCGGGCGCGAGGAAGGCGCTCCGCCTCCGGTGGATCTCGCCGAGGAGAAGCGCAACGGCGACTTCATCCGCCAGCTCATCCGCTCCGGACAGGTGAAGACGGTTCACGACTGCGCCGACGGCGGCATCGCGCTGGCGCTGGCCGAGATGGCGATGGCGGGCGATATGGGCGCCGAAGTCACGGCCGTTCCCGAGAACATGCCGCTTCACGCCTTCCTGTTCGGCGAGGATCAGGCGCGTTATCTCGTGTCGGTCGACGAGGATGCGGCCGCCGATATCCTCTACGCGGCAGGGGCCATTGGCATTCCCGCCGTGACGATCGGCGTCACGGGCGGCGATTCGTTGATTCTGCCGGGCCATCAGGCCATATCCGTGAGGCAGCTGAAGACCGCCCACGAGTCCTGGCTGCCCGAGTACATGGCCGGAGAGGCCTGAGGAGTTCCGATCCATGGCAATGGATGCACGCGATATCGAAAGCATGATCAAGACCGCCCTGCCCGATGCGGTCGTCGAAATCAGGGATCTGGCGGGCGACGGCGACCATTATGCCGCCACCGTCACCTCCTCGGCCTTCAAGGGGAAATCCCGCGTTCAACAGCACCAGATGGTCTATGCAGCGCTGCAAGGCCGCATGGGTGGGGCGCTCCACGCCCTTGCATTGACGACGCTGACACCCGACAATTGAGACACGAACCCGGCGCCTTGACGGCCCAAGATCCATCTGCTCCGCATTTTCTTCGCAAAGCCGGACCCGCTTTTGCGGAAAAGCCGGGGAATACAGGAGACTTCCATGGCTGATGCCAACCAGATCATCGACAACGAAGTGAAATCCAACGACGTCGTGCTGTTCATGAAGGGCACGCCGCAGTTTCCCATGTGCGGATTCTCGGGCCAGGTGGTCCAGATCCTCAACTATCTCGGCGTGCCCTATAAAGGCGTCAACGTGCTCGAGGACGAGACCATCCGCCAGGGCATCAAGGATTATTCCAACTGGCCGACCATTCCCCAGCTCTACGTGAAGGGCGAGTTCGTCGGCGGCTGCGACATCACCCGCGAGATGTTCCAGGCCGGCGAGCTGCAGCAGCTCTTTACCGACAAGGGCATCCCGGTTCAGCAGAGCGCCTGACCGTCTCACTCCCCGAAACACGACTGCATCAAAGCGGGGCTTCGACCTCGCTTTTTTGTTGCGCGTATATCCCGGGAAAACGCGTTTTATGTCGCATTCCGAATAACGGCCCGACTTCCTACATAAGCCCTGAGACACGGCCGCCCAAAAAACACAACCGGGCGGCGCAATCGGGGGTCTTTCCATGTTCGAGCAAGAAACGACGAATGTCGTCGCGTTCAAGCCGCGCAAGCCAGCGGCCGCGCAACACCATCCCAAAACCCTGATCGAACGCATCTACGCCGCAGGCTCGCTCGCCGTGCGGGCGGACGATGCCGCCACCAAGATGGCGGCCACGATGCTGCAACGCCTCGGCTTTCTCGTAATCGAAGCCATTTCGGCCGACGGAGCGCCGCATCGTCTCGAGCCCGGCGAAACCCGTCAGGCCATGGACCGTCCCTGGCGGCTCTCGAAGCCTGCCTTCTCGGGCGAGCAGGGCCAGCCCGACGGCGAAGGCGCTTTCCGGTCTTAGAGCATCGGACGCGGGAAGTGGACTTGTAAAAAAGTGGACTTGCACTTTTGGGTTTGAATCCGATGCGTCCGCTAGAGCATCGGACGTGAAAAGTGGAATCCACTTTTAGGATCGAATCCGATGCCCCCTTCCTGGAAAACGCGCATCGTATAAGCGAAAAACCGGATCCACTTTTCGCACGATGCGCTAAGAGCGTCCCAGCGCCGTGCGGACGAACGCGATGGCGTCCGGAGAGGCCCATTCCGCCGGGCCCTTCAGGAGCGCGATCTCGCAACCCGTGGCGTCGACGATGAAGGTCGTCGGCAGCCCGACCACGTGGCCTGTCTTCTGCAGGGTCTGGAGCACCTTGCCTGATGGATCGGCATAATAGGCCAGATTCCTGATGCCGTTGTCCTGCAGCCAGGCCCTGGGCTTGTCGGGATTGCGGGTATCGACATTGATGGCGACCACCTGGAAGTCGCCGCCGCCGAACTCGGCCTGCAGCTTGTCGAGGGCCGGCATTTCCTGGCGGCAGGGCACACACCACGTCGCCCAGAGATTCACGAGGATCGTCTTGCCCTTGAAATCGGCCAGGCTCAGAGCCTGCCCGTCCGAACCGGCAAAGCTGATCCCCGGCGGTGGCTTGGGTGCGCTGCTCACGCCGAGAGCGGCCAGTTCGCCCTTCGCAAGCGGCTTCAGATTGTCCGCAGCGGCGTTCGAGGCGCGGCATTCGCCCGCCTGGGCGATTCCGGCCCCATCGTGCGAGAGACCGTACCAGGCCGCGCCTCCGGCCAGGAGCGCGACGGCGGCAAGACCGGCAACCCAAGGGCGGCTGCGGGTTTTCACAGGGTCCGATGCGTTCGAGGTTTCCGGTGCGTTCGACATGGGCCCGATGTGGCTCTTTTTCGGCCAAGCCTCAAGCCCCCGTGGGGAAATCTCTCATCACGATGCCGTGGACGGGCGAAGCGTCGGGACAGGGATGACGAAGCCCCACCTTGCCTCTCGCATTGCCCATCGGTTCCCGTTATGGTGCGGCCATGTTTCGGAGCCTCTCGATGTCGACCTGCGTTTCCCTTTCCCGTACGGCCCTCGTGGCCGGCCTCATCGTTCTCGGCCTTTCGGCCTGCGGCCGCCGCGGCGCGCTCGAGCCGCCGCCGAACGGATCCGCCACGGCTCAGCCCCAGCAGCAAGACGCCGAGGGCCAGGCTACGCTCCCCTCCCCGGTCGGCACGCCCCGCTCGAAACCCAGCCGCGCCTATACCGTCCCCAACAAGCCCTTTATTCTCGATCCGCTGCTCTAAGGCAGACGACCCATGCACCATTTCGCCTATCGCGACGGCGTCCTCCACGCGGAGGATGTCAGCCTGCACCGCCTCGCGGACGAGGTCGGGACCCCTTTCTACTGTTACTCGTCGGCGACGCTCGAGCGGCATTATCGCGTCTTCGCGGAAGCCTTCGCGGGAACGGATGCTCTCGTCTGCTACGCCATGAAGGCGAATTCCAACCAGGCGGTGCTCAGGACCCTGGGCCGCCTGGGCGCGGGCATGGACATCGTCTCGGAAGGCGAGCTGCGCCGCGCGCTGGCGGCCGGGGTGCCGGGCGAGCGGGTGGTGTTCTCAGGCGTCGGCAAGACCCGGGCCGAGATGGCCTTCGCCCTCGACAGCGGCATTCTTTGCTTCAACGTCGAATCGGAGCCTGAGCTGGAGGCGCTCTCGGACGTGGCCCTCTCCAAGGGCCGGCGCGCGCCGGTCTCGATCCGAATCAACCCGGACGTGGACGCCAAGACCCACAAGAAGATTTCGACCGGAAAGTCCGAAAACAAGTTCGGCATCCCGATTTCCCGCGCCCGCGAGGTCTATGCCCGCGCGGCAGGGCTGAAAGGCCTCGAGATCACCGGCGTCGACATGCATATCGGCAGCCAGATCACGGATCTTTCGCCCTTCGACAACGCCACGGCCCTTCTGGCCGAGCTCGCCCGCGACCTGATGGCCGACGGGCACAAGCTCCATCATATCGATCTCGGCGGTGGCCTCGGCGTGCCTTACCGCGACGACAACGAGCCGCCGCCCGATCCACAGGCCTATGCGCAGATCATCAAGCGCCACACTAAGGATCTCGGCCTCAAGCTCGTTTTCGAGATGGGCCGCCTGATCGCCGGGAATGCAGGCGTTCTCGTGGCGAAAGTCATCTATGTGAAGGAGGGCGCGGACCGCACCTTCGTGATCGTCGACGCGGCCATGAACGATCTCATCCGCCCGACGCTCTATGACGCCTATCACAACGTCAAGCCGGTGGCGGAGCCTTCGGCCGATACCCCCCGCATCGTCGCCGACGTGGTCGGCCCGGTCTGCGAGACGGGCGATTACCTTGCGCTCTCCCGCGACATGCCGGCCGTGAAGCCGGGCGATCTCATCGCCGTCATGACGGCAGGCGCCTATGGGGCGGTTCAGGCCAACACCTACAACACGCGTCTGCTCGTGCCGGAGGTTCTGGTGCGCGGGATGGACAGCGCCGTCGTGCGGCCGCGTCCGACCTACGAGGATCTCATCGGCCTCGACCGCGTTCCGGACTGGCTGTCCTGATCATTGAGGGAAACCCCTCCGTCGGAGAAACGCCCCTATCCGAACAAAAAACCCCGGTGGATCTCCACCGGGGTTTTTAGTGTTACACGCCTCTACACGAGCCGGACGACCTTAGAAGACGAAGAAGTCCGCATTGGTCATCTTCAGGCCCTTGTCGAGCTGGGCGAACTTGACCGCGGCAACCCGACCCGAACCGTCCGCGTCGTAAGAGAGCGCGCCGGTCTTGTTGTCGTAGATGATATGGTCGTTCTTGTCCTTCGCCTTCGAGCCGACGGTGAAGAAGTCCTTCTTGAGGGTGCCCGTCTGGGTGAGCTTGCGGAAGATCGCATTCTCCAGACGGATCGTATCGTCCTTCACGCTGAAGTCGGTGATCGTGTCCACATTGAGCGTCTTGTTCAACGCGGTGTTGAACACGAAGGAGTCCCGGCCGGTGCCACCGGTCAGCACATCCTTCCCCGAGCCGCCCACCAGGGTGTCGTTCTCGGCGCCGCCCTTGAGCACGTCCTTGCCGGCGCCGCCCGAGAGCAGGTCCCTGCCCGCACCGCCGACGAAGGTCTCGTTCGCATCGGTGCCGTTGACGACCTCTGGGCTCACGTTGCCGAGATTGATGGTGAAGGTCTTCAGCGTGACCAGCCCCGTATCGTCCTTGGCCTCGACGGTGACCGTGTGCGACCGGGCCTGCTCGTAATCGAGCTTCAGCCCGTTCTTGACGACGATCTGGCCGTTCACGATGTCGAAGCGGCCGCCCGCATCGTCCACGAGGCGGAAGGACACATGATCCCCGTCGTCCTGGTCGGTGGCAGTAAGGTCGCCGACGACCGTGCCGTTCTGGGCCAGCTCGTTCACAGTCGGGTTCGCCGGGGTGAGCGCCACGTTCTCCGGGGCTTCCTCGGTGTTGTAGGCTCCGATGATGATCGACTTCACGAAGGAATGACCGGCGGCATCGGTGACCTTCACCCACAGCTCGTGGAGGCCGACCTGGGCGTCGTTCAAGGCCGCCTTCACCTTGATCTTGTTGCCCACGATCTCGAAGAAGTTGTTCTGCGCCTCAGTCGTGCCGGTCTGATCGGTGACCAGGGTGTAGGTGAAGGTATCCCCCGCGTCGTCGTCGTCCGCCGTCAGCGTGACGAACTCCTTCCCGACCGGCGCGTGCTCGGCGACAAGACCGCCCGTGACGTGGATGTCGGTCGGAACATGGTCGTTCTCGTCCGTAACGGTGAGGATGATGTCCTGGGTATGCGGCGCGTTGGCGCCGTCCGAGACTCTTACCCGGATCGTGTGCTGGCCGATGGCCTCACTGAGATCAGCCTTCACGCGCACCTCGTAAACGCCCTCGTCGTTCTCCACGATCTCGAACAAGGCGTCGTCGACCGGATTGCCGGCGGCATCCACGATGACGAAGGTGTGGGTGCCCCCGTCATTGGACCCGAGCGTGCCGACCACGTCACCGATCCCGGCATGCTCCGAGACAGTCTGGCTCGTCAGGGTCACGCTCGTCGGAGCGATCCTGTCGATGGTGACCGTCTTCTCGGTGGTGGTCTCGTTGCCGGCGGCATCCTTGGTCACCACCGTGACGGTGTAGGTGCCGTCCTCCAGATCGGTCGCGTCGAAGGTATAAGCCCCCGCCGTCGCGGTCAGCGTGAGGTCGACGTTGCCGATCTTGGCCGACACGATGGCGGCGTCGGCAGCCGGCGTGATCGCCACCGGCACGGCCGCGGTGACCTCTGCCGCGCCCAGGTGATCGTCCACGGTGATGACAGCGGCGGCCGGAGCCGTGGTGTCGAGGGTGAACGTGATCTCGACCACCTCCGACAGGTTGCCGACGGCGTCCTTGACGCGGACTTTGACCGTGTGCTCGCCATCCGCCAGCTCGGTCGGATCGTAGGTGGTGCTCCACTCGCCGCCTTCCTCCACCTGATACTCGACGGTGTCGCCGTCAGCCACGTTCCCGATCGTCAGGGCGCCATCGTTGGTGCGCAGATCGCCGGCGGTGCCGCTGTCCGTCGTCAGCGCCACGGTCGGATTCGCCGGGACCACCCGGTCGATGGTGATCGTCCTGGTGGTGGTGGTCTCGTTGCCGGCGGCATCCTTCGTCACCACGACGATCTCGTGTTCGCCCTCGTCCATATCGGTCGCATCGAAGGTATAGTCTCCGTCCGTGAGCGTCAGATCGACACCGTCGATCTTGGCCGACACGATGATGGCGCCGTTATCGGGCGTGATCGCCACCGGCACGGCCGCAGTCGCCTCGGCCGCCGTCAGAAGATCGTCCACGTCGATACCGGCATTCACCGGAGGCGTGGTATCGAGCGTGAAGGTGACCGTAGCCACGTTTGACACGTTGCCGGCGGCGTCCTTGACGCGGACTTTGATCGTGTGATCGCCATCCGCCAGATCGTCCGGATCGTAGGTGGTGCTCCACTCGCCGCCTTCCTCGACCTGATACTCGACGGTATCGCCGTCAGCCACGTGCTCGATCGTCAGGGCGGCGCTGTTGGTGATGCCGTCGTCGTCGGCGGTGCCGCTGTCCGTCGTCAGCGCCACGGTCGGAGCGGCGGGCGCCGCGGTGTCGAGCGTGAAGGTGATCGTGGTGACGCCCGAGACGTTCCCGGCCGCATCGGTCGCGCGGACCTCGACCGTGTGCTGACCATTCGTCAGATCGTCCGGATCGTAATCCTCGCTCCAGTCACCGTTGTCCAGCCGGTACTCGACCCTGGCGCCGTTCTCGGCCGCGACCGTCAGCGCGCCATCGTTGGTGCGCAGGTCGCCGGCGGTGCCGCTGTCCGTCGTCAGCGCCACGGTCGGAGCGGCGGGCGCCGCGGTGTCGAGCGTGAAGGTGATCGTTGCCTCGCCCGACAGGTTATCGTCCGCGTCCCTGACACGAACTTTGATCGTGTGCTCACCATCCGCCAGCCCGGTCGGATTATAGTTGGCGCTCCACTCGCCGCCTTCCTCCACCTGGTACTCGACCGTGGCGCCGTCGGCCACGTTCCCAATCGTTAGCGCGGCGCTGTTGGTGATGCCATCGCGGGCGGTGCCGCTGTCCGTCGTCAGCGCCACGGTCGGAGCCTCAGGCACTGCGAGATCGAGAGCGAGGGTTGTCGCCGATGTGTCTTCGGAAACCGCAAATGTGTCCATTGAAACTGCCATAATATTCCCCCTGGTGGTCGCGTATGGAAAGGTCGTCGGGGTGAAGCGTGTATGATGTTACATAGAATCAGTCAATGAAATAACATTTCTTTATTCAACCGATGAACGCCTGTGGCCACCATGCAACATTGAGGCCGAAGATCATGGCCACAACCTGTCCCGAGATCGGCGCGGCATGCACCGAGCGATCCCACCAGCGATGCAAGATCTGCTCCCGGCGGGCCGCTTGCGGAAAGCCGGGAGGACCGGCCGCGTGGATAGACCCGACCGTTCAGATCAAAACTTCTTGACTCCCCGGAGTCATTCCAGACTGGCCATTCCGACCCGACGTGCTAGCTTTCCCAAGGGGGGTGTGGGCACATCTGTGCTACGGAGAGAGTTGGCATGAGCGAAGGCCCGAACCCGTCGCCGGCGCAAAGCACCCTGAGCAGGAGGTTCGGGCGCCTGGTCAACCATGCGCGCTGGTCCCTCTGGTGGGAGGATGCGTGGCCCCGGATCTGGCTGCCGCTCGCCATCGTGCTTCTCTTCCTCACACTCTCGTGGTTCGGCCTCTGGCTCGATGTCAGGCCCTTCTGGCGCTCGATCGGCCTCGGCCTGTTCACGGCCGCGCTTCTGGTCTCCCTCTGGCCGCTGCTGCGTCTGCGGATGCCCAACCGCACACGGGCGCTCGACCGCCTCGACCGCGACACCGGCCTGGCCCACGGCCCGGCCCGGGTGCTCGACGACAACCTGGCGCTCGGATCGGGCGATCCCGGCACCCGGGCGCTCTGGTCGCTTCATCGCAGGCGGGCCGAGGACGCGATCGGGCGGATGCGGGTTGCCCCACCCAGGCCCGACATGCCGCGGCGCGACCGCTATGCATTGAGGGCCGCCGGCGTTCTGGCCCTCGTGACGAGCGCCTTCGTGGCGGGGCCGGAGATCGGCTCGCGCCTGAAGGCCGCCTTCGACTGGCGGGAGGCTTCGGCCTCCGCGCCGGCTTTCCGCATCGACGGATGGATCGACCCGCCGCTCTATACCCGCATGCCTCCGCTGATGATCGACCTCGCGAAGGGCCAGTCCCTGCGCGCGCCGATCCGTTCCACCATCGTCATCCGGGTGGCCGGCGACGGCAAGGCGGAGATCAAGGCCGGGAAGGGCCTGACCGCCCTGCCCCCGAAGGGCGCCCAGCGGGCGGATCTGCGCGAGGAGCGCTACACGCTCGACGGCAGCGGGGAGTTGACCGTCAGCACGGGCTTTGCCCAGAGCGTCACGCTCGAGATCCAAGCCATTCCCGACAATCCCCCCGAAATCGCGTTCGCCGGCCCGCCCGAAGTGAATGCGCGCGGCACCTTCACCCTCGTCTACAAGGGGAAGGACGATTACGGCATCGCGTCCATCGAGGGCCAGGTCGAGAAGGCCGACGGCAGCAAGGGGCGCTCCCTGGTGGCGGCCCCCTCCCTCACGCTCGCCCTGCCGAGCCACGAAGAGAATGCCCCCGAAACCCGCTCTCCCGTCGACCTGACGAACCATCCCTGGGCCGGAGCGCCCGTCACGATCAGGCTCAAGGCCAAGGACGAGGCCGGCCAGGAGGCGACGAGCGACATCCTCACCTTCACGTTGCCGCAGCGGCCCTTCACGAACCCGCTCGCGAAGGCCCTCGTGGAGCAGCGGCGCAACCTTGTGCTCGCTCCCGACGACCGCAAGCGCGTGCAGGTCGCCCTCGACGCCCTGCTGATCGAGCCCGCGATGTTCACGCCGCAATGGGGCGTCTTCCTCGGCCTGCGCACGGCGGCCGAGCGCCTGCGCGCGGCGAAAACCGACGAAGCGCTTCTCGACGTCGCCGACTGGCTCTGGACCATGGCGCTGCAGATCGAGGACGGCAATCTCTCCGATGCCGAGCAGCAATTGCGGGCGGCCCAGGAGCGCCTCAAGGAGGCCATGGATCGCGGCGCCCCGGACGAGGAGATCAAGCGTCTCACCGACGAGCTGCGGCAGGCGATGGACCGGTTCCTGCGCGAGTTCGCCCAGCGGATGCAGCAGAACCAGCAGCAGGGCGACAATCAGAATCAGCGCGCGCCGGACCGGGTGATTTCGCAGGACGATCTCAACCGGATGCTGCAGCAGATGGAAGACGCCATGCGCCGCGGCGACATGGCGGAGGCCCAGCGCCTTCTCGAACAGTTGCGCAACATCCTCGAAAACCTGCAGACGGCTCAGCCCAACAGCCGGATGACCGACCCGCTATCCCGCGAGATGAACCAAGCCATGCGCGACCTCGAAGACATGGCGCGCGAGCAGCAGGACCTTCGTGACGATACGTTCCGGCAGGGCCAGAACCGGCGCATGCAGCAGGGCGACCGCGATGCGCCGCGGCAAGGCCAGCGCCAGCCGGGACAGCGTCAGCAAGGGCAGCGTCAGCAAGGGCAGCAGGGCGGCCAGGAACAGGGCGAGAACGGCGACGGCTCGCAGGATCCGTCCGGGCTGCAGCAGCGGCAGCAGGCGCTGCGCGAGCGGCTTCAGGAACTGCAGCGGCGCATGGAAGGCATGGGCATGCAGGGCGAGCAGGGCTTCAACGAAGCCGAAGGGGCCATGCGGGAGGCGGAAGGCGCGCTCGGCGACGGACAGGACGGTCCTGCGGTCGATGCTCAGGGGCGCGCTCTTGAAAATCTGCGCCGCGGCATGCAGGGCATGGCCCAGCAGATGCAGCAGATGCAACAGGGTCAGGGCGACCAGCAGGCAGGCGATCAGCCCGGCCCGGGCGAGCCTCAGGGTCCCGGACAGGCCGGGCAGCGGAACAACGATCCCCTGGGCCGTCCCACCCGGAGCCGGGACTACGTGGACAACACGCGTGACGGCGTTCCCAACGTCAACGAGTCGCCGGCCCAGCGGGCCCAGCGCATCCTGGAAGAGTTGCGGCGCAAGCTCGGGGATCCGACGAGGCCGCAGGAAGAACTCGATTACTTCGAGCGCCTGCTTCGCAGGAACTAGAGCATCGGACGCTGGAAGTGGCTTCCACTTCTGGGATTGTCTGCGATGCTCCCCTCCTGGAAAGAGCGCATCGTTCTGGCGAAAAACCGGGTCCACTTTTTCGCACGATGCGCTAAGTTCGGGGTTAAGAGGAGCCCACGTCAGACGCTCAAGGCTCCCGCTCGACCGGGCCCGCGACCGCGGACCCGGGCATTCATGGAATCCAGATGACCAGCTTCGCCGACATCATTGTGCCTATCGCGGTTCTCGCCGTGGCGTTCGTCCTGCTGCTCGGCCTCATCAATATGCTGCGCGGCGGCAGCGCCAACAGGTCGCAGCACCTCATGCGGATGCGTGTGCTGCTTCAGTTCCTGACGATCATCATCATCATGGGGGTTATCTGGTGGAGGGCGGTCTAGCCTGCACTGTCTTGACACTTTTCCGCCACGATTTGTATTAAGAGATCATTAGCCATGCAGGCCTACCCTGATGGCCTCTTCGATTTTTCAGCGGCGGATCTCTTCACAATGCGCGTCAGCAAAGCCATCGGTTTGGGGCTTCTCGTCCTTATTGCAGGATCGACAAGTCTCCTCGCTGCCGATGCCAGAAAGCCCTCCGCGCAGGCGCCGAGCCTTCTGTCCGAATTCCGCATGGGCTTCTCCGCGCAGGATCCCTGGGGCCCTGAAGGCGACGACGGCTCCGCGAATCTCACCGGCGAAATCCTTCTCGCGAAGCCCTTCACCGCGTCGGACCTGTTCACGAGCTACTTCATTCCCCGTCCGCATTTCGGCGGCAGCCTGAATTTCGACGATCGGACGAGCTTCGCCTATACGGGCCTGACCTGGACCTTCGACGTGACGCCCTCGCTGTTCGTCGAAGGCAGCATCGGCGGCGCCTTTCACAACGGCAAGAAGGAGGTTCACGATCCCCTCTCGGATCGCCAGTCCCTGGGCTGCTCTCCTCTCTTCCGCGAGTCTGGATCGGTCGGCGTGCGCCTTTCGGCCAACTGGAGCGTGATGGCCACCATCGAGCATCTCTCCAATGCCGGCACCTGCTCCGAGAATCGGGGCTTGACGAATGTCGGCGCACGGGTTGGGTATTCGTTCTGAACGAATTCTCTCGCAACCGGACCGGCCATGGTCGTTCTCAATCGCATCTACACCCGCACCGGGGATAAGGGCACCACGGCGCTGGCCGCCGGGGGGCGCCGTCCCAAGCACGACCTCCGCATCGAGGCCTTCGGCACCGTGGACGAGACCAATGCCTGCATCGGCATGGCTCGCCTGCATGTGCAGGGGCAGCCGATCGATGCCATGCTGAACCGCATTCAGAACGATCTCTTCGATCTCGGGGCCGATCTCGCCACCGTGGAGACGGACAAGCCGCTTCCCTACGAGCCGCTGCGGATTACGCAGGGACAGGTGGATCGGCTCGAGCAGGAAATCGATGCGCTCAACGCCGACCTCTCTCCCTTGCGCTCCTTCGTCCTGCCCGGCGGCACCCCCGCGGCGGCCGCCTTGCATCTGGCCCGCACGGTCTGCCGCCGCGCCGAGCGCAACGTGGTCGAGCTGATGCAGAAGCCCGACGAGACGGTGTCGCAAGAAGTCGTCAAATATCTCAACCGGCTGTCGGATTTTCTGTTCGTCGCGTCCCGCCACGTGAACGGCAAAGGGGCCTTGGACGTCCTCTGGGTGCCCGGTCAGAATCGGTAGGACAGCGCGCGAATGGCCGGTCCAGGCCGATCGCAGGTCCAGCGTTTCGGCAGAACGCATCGTCCTTGCGAAAAACCGGTTCCCACTTTTTCCCACGATGCTCCCTTCCTGGAAAGAGCGCATCGTCCTTGCGAAAAACCGGTTCCCACTTTTTCCCACGATGCGCTAGGAGCCGATCATGTTTGTTCCGCTGCACGACGGCGTCCCGCTCCAGCACATGAAAACCCCGGTCGTGGCCCGGTCCCTGATCGTGGTCTGCACGCTCGTCCATCTCTTTTTCGTCTTCGGGCCCCTCGGCCCGGACGAAATGGTGGCCGGGTTCGGTCTCATCCCGGCGGTTCTCTTCGGCTTTGAAACCCTGCCCTCTGGCTATCCCTTCGTGCCCGCCTGGATGACGCTTGGCACCAACATCTTCCTGCACGGGTCATGGTTTCACCTGATCGGCAACATGCTGTTCCTCTGGGTGTTCGGCGACAACGTGGAGGACGCCATGGGGCATCTGCGCTTCCTGGCCTTCTTTCTCATCTGCGGCGTGGTCGCGAGCTTCGTTCACGCTCTCGCCTCCTTCTCCATGGTGGGGGCCAGCCTGCCCGATTCATTCATTCTGCCTGCTCCGCAGCGCCCTCTCATCGGCGCTTCGGGGGGCGTGTCGGGCGTGGTCGCCGCCTATGTGATCCTCTATCCGCGGGTACGGATCTGGGCCCTGTTTCTTGGCGGCATTCCCCTGCGCCTGCCGGCCTACTGGGCGATCGGCTTCTGGTTCGCCGTGCAGTTCGTGTCGGCCTTCTTCGGCTCCGACGAAGGCATCGGGTGGTTTGCCCATCTTGGCGGGTTCGTGGCAGGCGCTATTCTCATCCCGTTCATGCGTCACCGCTACGATCCGGTTCTGGCCCGCGCCGCGGCCCAGGAACTGCAGACGCCGCGTTGACATTCGAGGGCTTAAGGATACGGTCCGTTCCGCCTTTTTCCTATCTGTCCGGAGGGCTTCCCATGGGCCATTTCCGGACCTGACCTTCAATGAGGACAGACGAATGAAGCTTCTTGTGTGTGTGAAGCGGGTGGTTGATTACAACGTGAAGATCCGGGTGAAGTCGGACGGGTCTGGGGTGGAACTCGCCAACGTGAAGATGTCGATGAACCCGTTCGACGAGATCGCGGTCGAGGAGGCGGTGCGCCTCAAGGAGCAGGGCAAGGCCACCGAGATCGTCGCCGTCTCGATCGGCCCGCAACAGGCCGGCGAGACCATCCGCACCGCGCTCGCCATGGGGGCCGATCGCGGCATCCTGGTCAAGACCGATGCTCCCGTTGAGCCGCTCGCCGTCGCCAAGATCCTCAAGGGCGTGATCGCCCAGGAACAGCCCGATCTGGTGATCATGGGCAAGCAGGCCATCGATGACGATGCCAACCAGACCGGCCAGATGCTCGCCGCCCTGCTGGGCTGGCCGCAGGGCACCTTCGCGTTCAAGGTCAATGTCGGCGAGGGCGCGGTCGACGTGACCCGCGAGGTCGATGGCGGCCTGCAGACGGTCGGCCTCAAGCTGCCGGCCATCGTGACCACGGACCTGCGCCTCAACGAGCCGCGCTACGCGAGCTTGCCCAACATCATGAAGGCCAAGAAGAAGCCCCTCGACGAGACCTCGCCCGAGGCGCTCGGCGTCGATGTCGCGCCGCGCCTGAAGGTGCTCAAGACCGCCGAGCCCGGCGGCCGCAAGGCCGGCGTGAAGGTGGCTTCCGTGGCCGAACTCGTCGCTAAGCTCAAGACCGAAGCCGGCGTGCTCTAAGGGAGAACCAAGAACCATGACCACGTTGCTGATTGCCGAGCACGACAACGCTCAGCTGAAAGATACCACCCACAAGGCGCTCTCCGCCGCCAAGGCGCTCGGCGCGCCGGTGCACGTGCTGGTTGCCGGCGCCAACGCCCGCGCGGCGGCGGAAGCGGCCGCCAAGTGTGGCGGCGTCGAAAAAGTGCTGCTCGCCGACAGCCCGGCTTATGAACATCAGCTCGCCGAGCCGCTGGCGGCGCTGATCGTGGCGCTGGCCGGCCCGTATGACGCCCTGGTGGCGCCCTCGACCTCGACCGGCAAGAACACCATGCCACGGGTGGCGGCGCTGCTCGACGTGATGCAGGTCTCGGACATCACCAAGGTGGTGGCGCCCGACACCTTCGAGCGGCCGATCTATGCCGGCAACGCGATCCAGACCGTGCAGGCGACCGATGCCAAGACGGTGCTCACGGTGCGCACCGCCGCCTTCCCGGCGGCGGCGGCCGCGGGCGGGTCAGCCGCCATCGAGACGGTGAACGCGGCCGAGGATCCGCAGCTGTCGACGTTCAAGGGCGAGGAGATCGCGAAATCCGACCGGCCCGAACTGACCTCGGCCAAGATCATCATCTCGGGCGGACGCTCGCTCGGCTCGGCCGAGAACTTCCAGACCTACATCGAGCCGATCGCCGACCGGCTCGGGGCGGCGATGGGGGCCTCGCGGGCGGCGGTGGATGCGGGCTATGCGCCCAACGACTGGCAGGTCGGCCAGACCGGCAAGGTGGTGGCGCCTGATCTCTACATTGCGGTGGGGATTTCAGGGGCGATTCAGCATCTCGCCGGCATGAAGGATTCCAAGGTCATCGTGGCGATCAACAAGGACGAGGAAGCGCCGATCTTCCAGGTCGCCGATTACGGCCTCGTCGGCGACCTCTTCACAATCCTGCCCGAACTCAAGGAGGAGTTGACCAAAGCCGGTTAATGGGGTCAGGAATAGACGTATGATCGTCATCCGGGCGGCCTGTCCGTCCGGATACTTTAAGCATGGATGGTAGGCGAAGTCAGATGGGTATCGAGATCAAAACGGTGGGCGTGATCGGCGCGGGGCAGATGGGCAGCGGCATTGCGCATGTCTGCTCGCTCGCGGGTTTGAGCGTCCAGCTCCATGATCTCTCCGAGGACCGCATCAAGGCGGGCCTCGCCACCATCAACGGCAACATGGCCCGCCAGGTCGCCAAGGGGGCCATCGCCGACGCGGAGCGTCAGGCGGCGCTCGAGCGCATCAAACCTGCTTTGGGCTATGACGATCTCGCCGTCTGCGACCTCGTGATCGAGGCCGCGACCGAGAACGAGGACGTGAAGCGCAGGATCTTCACCAATCTCTGCCCCTCCCTGCGTCCTGAGACGATGGTCGCGACCAACACGTCCTCGATCTCCATCACCCGCCTGGCCGCAGCCACGGACCGCCCCGAAAAGTTCATTGGCATCCACTTCATGAATCCGGTGCCCGTGATGCAGCTCGTGGAGCTGATCCGCGGCATCGCGACCGACGATCCGACTTACGAATCCGCCAAGGAATTCATCGCCAAGCTCGGCAAGACCTCCACCGTCTCGGAGGATTTTCCGGCCTTCATCGTCAACCGCATCCTGCTGCCGATGATCAACGAGGCGATCTACACCCTCTACGAAGGCGTAGGCTCCGTCGAGGCCATCGACACCGCCATGCGCCTTGGCGCGAACCACCCGATGGGTCCTCTGCAGCTCGCCGACTTCATCGGCCTCGACACCTGTCTGTCGATCATGCAGGTGCTCTATGAGGGTCTGGCCGATTCCAAGTACCGCCCCTGCCCGCTCCTGGTGAAATACGTGGAGGCCGGTTGGCTCGGCCGCAAGACCAAGCGCGGCTTCTACGATTATCGCGGCGAGCACCCGGTTCCGACGCGCTGAACCGTCTTCCTCGCGCCGCCTCGTTTGCCAAGCCGCTTCCCGGAGCTGCTTCCCCTCGCGGGAGCAGCTCTTTTCTTTGCCTCGGCCGCATTCTCGACGGTGAACCGGATCCACTTTACCGAAAAATTCTCTACGGCTCCGGGTGTGAAATCGAACTCACGTCCGACGTTTCAATATTTTGGTCTTGAGAATCTTTTCACGCATGACCGGTTCCCACTTCCCACGTTCGATGCGCTGGAGCATCGGACGCGGGAAGTGGAATTCACTTTTGGGATCAATTCGATGCTCCCTTCTTAAAGAGCGCATCGCTCTGGCGAAAAACCGGGTCCACTTCTTCGCACGATGCGCTAAACGAAGCGGCGGAACAGATCCGCGAAGAAATAGGCCCCCAATCCCCAGAAGGCGGCCCAGGCCAGCGCACCCACGGCATTCGCCAGGGCGAATCGGGGCCAGGGCATGCCGATCGTCCCGGCCAGGATGCCGTTGAGCTGCCGCAGAACCACCACGAAGCGCGCCGTCATCACCATGATGAAGCCCTTCTCGCGGGCCAGGGTCTCCACCCGAGCCAGCTTGTCCGGCGTCAGCTTGATCCGCGGCGCCAGCCACAGCAGCAGCGGGCGGCCGCCGACGCGCCCGATCAGATAGCCGGTGCTGTCTCCCAGCACCGCCCCGAGCCACGCCGCCAGGACGACATGGCCGATGGCCGGATCTCCCCGGGCAGCCAGCAGGGACACGGTGATCAGGGCGCTTTCGCCCGGGAGCGGCACCCCGAAGGACTCGAAGTAGAGCACGACGAAGAGCGCGAGAGCCCCATAGGACGCGATGGCCGCTTCAAGCGACCCGAAACCGTGCTGAAGAATGCTCATGCTCCGCGGGATCCTCTCCTCTGCCGGAGTTAACCGGCCTAGCTTTCTTCCGTTGCGGAAGACCTGCCCCGCTTCCGATTCCTGTGAGGTGCGTCACAAACACCTTTGCATACCAACTTCACAACACCGTCACATTGCCTATAGTCTACTCAGACGGGACTACTCTTCTTTGAGAGGAGGCGATGTGACGATTCGCATCAAACCTGTTGCGAGGCCGGAGGCCAGTCCGGCCCTTATCCTCAATACCGGCGACCGGTCTTTGAGCGATGATCGTATGCCCATCCGTTGTTCGCAGGTTACGATCAAAGCGGCGTTCCTGGATCTCGTGAACGTCAGATCCGAATACGACAAAGCCTTTCGAAGTCCGAGCTCCGAACTTCGCTTCTCTTCGGCCTCCTGGAAAACCCGACCTTTCGCCCCTCCCAAACCCGGCCGTTCCCTGCTTCCACATCGTCCTGCGCATTCCCGGCAAATGCCTCGATGGACGCCTGCGCGGACCGGCAGCCCGCCTCTTTCGGCACAATGGCACGCTGAAATGGGGGGGCTTGCATGAACGTTCCCATCTCCAACCTGAGAACTCTCGTTCTGAATGCGGATCTGCAGCCGCTGAGCTGGGCCCCCTTGTCGATCTGGAACTGGCAGGACGCCTTCGTGGCCGTGATTCAGGACCGGGTCGTTCAGATCAAGACCTACGACGACGTCCTGGTCCACTCCGCCAATCAATCCTTCGAAGTTCCCGCAGTCGTCGCCCTCAAGCGCTATCGCAAGCGCAAGAAGGTCGCCTTCACCCGCTACCATCTGTTCCTGCGGGACGAATTCACCTGCCAATATTGCGGACAGAGGTACGACGCCAAGGACTTGACCTTCGATCACGTCGTTCCCAAGAGCCGGGGCGGCATGTCGGCGTGGAGCAATATCGTCGCCTCCTGCGGCGCCGACAATCTCCGCAAAGGTAGCAAGACCCCGCAGCAGGCCGGCATGAACCTCAGGCGCAAGCCGTTCGAACCGTCTCCCCACGAACTCGACGCCATCGCCCGCCGTCTTCCGCAGGCGCGGGACGATCTGCACCAGACCTGGATGGACTTCCTGTATTGGGATGCCGAGCTCGAAACATAGGCCGGGCCGCCCGCATCCCGCGCCTTAGCGCATCGAGCGAAAAAGTGGCCCCGGTATTCCCTGACGCGGCCCTTCAGGTCCGCTCGAACGATGCGCTCATCTCAGAAGGGAGCATCGGATTCAATCCCAAAAGTGGTTTCCACCTCCCGCGTCCGATGCTCTAACGTGCGAGAGTGAGCCCCTTGCCCGCAGCCGCCTTGGCGGCGAAGGCAGCAAGGGCGAGTGAAATCAGCACATTCCAGCCGGCCAACGACAGACCGAGAAAGCGCCACGCGGCTGCCGTGCAGCTCACCACGCGCGCATTCTGCAGCTGGCTGAGAAAGTCACCCACATTTCCCGCCCCGGCGCCCGAGCCGCCCCCGCAATCGCTGGGCCCGACGAAGAAGCCCCACTCGACACCCGCATGATAAGCCCCGAGCCCCGCGCTCACGAGGAAGATCAACGCGAGGAGCCACAGGCCCGCCCGCGTCCAGGAGGGCGGCAGCAAGGCCGCTACGACCCCCAGCGGCATGGCGACGTAATAGGGATTGCGCTGGATCAGGCACAGCTTGCAGGGCACATAGCCGAACACATGCTCGAACACGAGCGCGCCCCCGATGGTAGCGGCTGCGGCCAGAACAACGGCCAGGGCGGCTTGGCGCATGGTCAGGCGAAGGCGCATGCCTGTTCCCCTCAGAAGAGATAACGGAAGGCCACGAAGCCGCCGATGAAGACGAGAATGGCCACGGTTGCAACCAGATTGAAGTTGTTGTCGATCACTGATTTGATGCGCGGCCCGAACCGGCTCATGAGCAGGGCGACGAGGAAGAAGCGCGCTCCCCGGGTCAGGGCCGAGAGCAGGATGAACCAGCCTAGGGAATAGCCCGCAAGACCGGACGTGATGGTGACGAGCTTGTACGGGATCGGCGTGAGGCCCTTGAGAAGGATCACCCAATGACCGTATTCCGCATAGCCGTGCCGGAACGCCTCGACGCCCTGGGTCAGACCGTAGAATTCGAAGAGCCGGGCCCCGATCGTATCGTAGAAGGCCAGACCGATGGCATATCCCAGAATGCCCCCGAGCACGGACGCGATGGTGCAGATCAGGGCATAGAACCACGCCCGGTCCGGGCGCGCCAGCATCATGGGCACGAGCATCGCGTCCGGCGGCACGGGAAAGAACGAACTCTCCGCAAAGGATACGGCCGCCAATGCATAGGGGGCGGAGGGCTTCGAGGCGAGAGACAGCGTCCAGTCGTAGAGGCGTCTGAGCATGGGATCCCGGCAGGTATCGGTCGTGAGGGCCGTACGCCCCGGTTCTTTGAGCACAAGCGGCCGGGAATAGCGAGAGGCAGGCTCAGCTCAAGCTTTCACATCTGCCTGATTGACCATGCTCGATCCCTCATGGTACTCCGCAGTTCCTTGCCCCTGTGGCGGAATTGGTAGACGCGCTCGACTCAAAATCGAGTTCCGCAAGGAGTGCTGGTTCGATCCCGGCCAGGGGCACCAAGGTTCACGACGCTCCGTACGACCGAGGTTTTTTCGTGCGTGCGTTCCGCGATGCGGCATTCGCTCGTCGCGATCCGACGAGATGCCTGTGCCGGCCGCGATGGAGCGGAAGAATCAGACGCCGCTTTGAAGTGACAGCGGGTCCTCACTGTTCATCTCGCGCCTCGCGATGCCCCGCTGCCCTGCCCTCGTCCGGGCGGGCCGTCCAGCGTGTCGGACGCGGGAAGCGGATCCGCCCTTCTTGAAGGTCATCCGATGCTCTCGTACTGGAAAGAGCGCATCGTTCTCGCGAAAAACCGGGGCCACTTTTTCGCATGATGCGCTAGGTCTGGATCCCCGGCGGAGGGAAGCTTCGACCGACGACCGCGATCTCCCCGTCGCATTCACAAGCTCAGCGGCCACGCTCGACTTTCCGCGAGGACGAACTGGGAAAGAGGACATCCGTATTCGTCCCGGTTCAGATCACAGATCCATTGGGCTACCCCTTTTGCACATTTGGCAAATCAGGAACCTTTTGGGCAAATGGCGCTCGTTGAACGGCCAAGTCCTGTAGCTCGCTAAAATCTGTAAAAGATGCGTGGTGCAGGCGGCCGCAAGAAGCAACGACCAAAGACATGAAGGGGCACTATCATGGACCAAGAAGTCGAATTCGTCGCTCGCGCTCTTTATGAAGCGGAGGACGACGCGCTGCTATGGGATGCGGAGCCGGAAATCCTGAAGGAGGAATTCCGGCGGTATGCGCGTGCGGCCATCGCGATGATGCCGTCGCAGGAACCCCAGGCGCGCAAGAACGAGTTCCCATACGCGGCCTGAACCTTCACTGCGCCACGCAAAACGCCCGTGACGCGCTTTTTCGTCACGGGCGTTTCGAGGTGATGGAGTATCAGCGGTCTCAGCGCATCGTGCGGACCCAGCGGGCCGCGCGAGCGAAAAGTGGCCCCGGTTTTCCGCAAGAACGATGCGCTCCTCTATAGGGGAGCATCGGATTCAATCCCAAAAGTAGGTCCACTTTTTCGTCCGATGCTCTAGCCGCGACGCTCGATGACCGTCACGATCTTGCGTGTCTTCGGCTCCACGATCACGACCTGATCCCGCACGATGACGTAGCGGCATTCAGGCAGGCCGTGGAGGATGCGCACCACGTCGTTCGGGCATGCATGCAGGTGTGTCACGACAGTCTCCGGAACGACGGTGCCGACGCTCACCGTAAAGTTCACGTTGTTCATCGGCTCGGTCCTCACGCTGCTGAAGGCACGCGTGATTTCCGTGCGCTGCTCGCTCGTCACGTTGACGTTGGCAGAGCCGGAGGTGCTGCCGGTCGTGTTGGCAGCTCCGCCTCTCGTGTTGGCTGCTCCGCCTGCGGCGCCCGAGGTCCCGCCCGTCGAGCCGGACGTGGTGCCGCCTGCGGCCGCGCCGCCCGAAGTGCCCGATGTTCCACCCGACGCTCCGCCCGAGGTGCCACCGGAAGCGCCGCCCGAGGTGCCACCGGAAGCGCCGCCCGACGTGCCGGACGAGGCTCCTCCCGACGCGGCGCCGGAGCTCGTGCCCGACGCTCCACCCGAGGTGGTGCCTGCAGCACCGCCCGACGCTCCGCCAGAGGTGCCACCGGAAACGCTACCCGAAGCGCCACCCGACGTTCCACCTGCGCTGCCGCCTGAGCCGCCGCCCGTTTGAGCGATGGCCGCTACGCTTAACGAAAGAGCTGCCGCAGCAACGGTCGCCAACAAAGTTACGCGCATTGAGAACCCTCCATCGACGAGGAGCAGACCCCCTGCCCCTCACATGATCGTATCAACGGAGAGTATCCTTGAGGGTTCCGTTCCTAACGCCGCCCGATATGGGATCACAGAGGCGAAATGCCGTGCTTCATGGCGGCGTAAAGAAGAACACCTCCGACGCAGGCGAGCAGCAGCAAGCCCAGCAGCAACGCGATCAGGAATCCGGAATCGAGGAAGATGCGAAAGTCCTTCGCGAGAGGGCTGCTCGGTTCAGGATCGAATGGCTCGTTCGTCACGGTTAATCTCGGGCGGTTGCGCGAAAGCGCGGGGACAACTGCGCCGGCTTCGCTGCGGTTCCGGCAGAGCGCCGCAGTGACAGACAGATCGCCAGTGATCAGGCCCCAGTTTCCTGCGGAGCCAGATGGCCGAAGGCCGAGACGACATTCTCATACACGCCGCGTTTGAAAGGAATGATCAGTTCCGGCAGCCGATGCATCTCTTCCCAGCGCCACTCGTCGAATTCGGGCTTGTGGTGTCCGCCGCCCGGCTGGGTAATGTTGATCTCGCTCTCCTCGCCTTCGAACCGGAAGGCAAACCATTTCTGCGTCTGCCCGCGATAGCGCCCTCGCCACGCGCGCCCTGCCACCATGGATGGCAAATCGTAGGAATACCAATCGGGCGCTTCGGCAAGCAGCCTCACGGAACGGACGCTGGTTTCCTCGTATAATTCACGTAAAGCGGCCTGATAAGGATCCTCACCAGGATCGATGCCGCCCTGGGGCATCTGCCATGCATAGCCGTCGGCGACCTGATCGCTTGTGTCGGAATGGCGCCGCCCGATGAAAACTTGGCCCTGCTTGTTGAGCAGCATGACGCCGACGCAGGAGCGGTATGGTAGCTCCTTCCTGCTCTGCGGGCTTTTGGCGTTTCTCATCAGACATTCACTCCCTTGCCTCGCCCCCAGGTTCGCCGATCATCTCAGTCATCGCCGGCTTGCGTCGATGGTTCCAAAGATCGAGCTGCAGAGTGCCGTTTCGGAAGAGTCTGCACAAGCCGTTCCGTGCGATTGTCAAAGCCTGAATGAAAAAGCCTGGCGTCCGTCGACGCCAGGCTCGATGGTCTTGTGATGCTGCCGAGCTCAGTTCGGAGTCGGCGCGGTGTTGTTGGCCGCGCCCTTGCGCACGCCGTGGAGCAGATCATAAGCCGCCAGGAGCTGCTTGTCCTTGGCCGGATCCGGCGGAACGTAAGCGGAGGAACCGCCGCGCTCTTCCTTCTCGCCGCCGTTCTGCAGGTGACCGCGCAGACCGGCTTCACCCTTGGTCTCATCCTTGCCCTTCAGATCGTCGGGCACGTCCTGCAGCACCTCGATGTCAGGATCGATGCCTTTGGCCTGAATCGAGCGACCCGACGGAGTGTAGTAGCGCGCCGTGGTCAGGCGCACCGCGCCGTTGCCGCCGAGCGGGATGATGGTCTGCACGGAGCCCTTGCCGAAAGAGCGGGTGCCGAGCACCGTCGCACGCTTGTGGTCCTGCAGGGCGCCGGCCACGATCTCAGATGCGGAAGCCGAGCCGCCGTTCACGAGCACGACGAGCGGCTTACCCTTGGTCAGGTCGCCGGCCTTGGCGCTGAAGCGCTGCGTATCCTCCGCGTTGCGGCTGCGGGTCGAGACGATCTCGCCGCGATCGAGGAAGGCGTCGGAGACCATGATCGCCTGATCGAGCAGACCGCCCGGGTTATTGCGCAGGTCGATGACGAAGCCTGACACCTTGTCGGCGCCGATATCCTGGGTGAGCTTCTCGATTCCCGAGCGCAGACCATCATAGGTCTGCTCGTTGAACTGCGTGATGCGCAGGACGCCGATATCGCCTTCGGCGCGGGCGCGCACCGGCCGGACCTTGATGGTCTCGCGGGTCAGCTTCACCTCGATCGGATCCTTCGATTCCTTACGCTGGATCTTCAGCGTCACCGAGGAATTGACCGGGCCGCGCATCTTGTCGACGGCTTGGTTCAGGTTGAGGCCCTGAACCTGGTCGCCGTCGATCTGGGTGATCACGTCGTTGGCCAGGATGCCGGCGCGGGACGCCGGCGTGTCGTCGATCGGCGTCACCACCTTCACGAGGCCGTCTTCCATCGTCACTTCGATGCCGAGACCGCCGAATTCACCGCGGGTCTGGACCTGCATGTCGCGGAAGCTCTTGGCATCCATGTAGCTCGAATGCGGATCGAGCGAGGTCAGCATGCCGTTGATGGCGGACTCGACGAGCTTCGATTCGTCGGGCTTCTCGACGTAATCCGTACGGACCTTCTCGAAGACGTCTCCGAAAAGGCTCAGCTGTCGGTAGGTATCGGCCGAGGCGGCAACTGCGCCCGAGGTCATCAGGCTTGTCTGCGACACCATGGTCGCGCCGCCTGCGCCGATAGCCACACCGAGAATCAATAGGGAGAGTTTGCGCATTATCCGCGAACCTTTTCGCTTTGCGATTTCGCCCACCAGGGACCTGGGTCGATCGAACCGCCGTCTTTCCTGAACTCAACATAGAGGACGGGGTTGTTCTTTTCTATGGCAGATCCTGTCAGACTCATGGCGGAGATATCCCCCATGGTCGCAACTGGCTCGCCAGCGAGCACGAATTGCCCGACGTCGACGTTGATTTGGTCCATACCGGCCAGAAGAACATAATATCCTCCGCCCGCATTGATGATCAAGAGGCGACCGTAAGACCGAAAGGGCCCGGCGAAGGCAACCCAGCCGTCCGCCGGTGATACGACAGCTGCCTTCGGACGAGTGGTGATCGAAATGCCGCGCGTCGTTCCGCCATAGCCGTCATCCGAACCGAAATTCGATGTCACGTCCCCGCTGACGGGCCTCGGGAGCAAGCCCTTCGCCTCCGAAAACGGGATCTTGGGCGCCAGCCGGGCCGGATCGCGGAAGGCAGCCTGGGCGAAACGCTCCTTCGCCTCGCGTTCCTGCGCCTCGGCCGCCTTGCGGGCCTCCTCGGCTGCCCTTTGGGCGCTGGCGATTTCAGCCTCCATCCGGTCGATCAACTCTTTGAGAGTTCCCGCCTGGCGGGCGAGTTCCGCCGCCTTGTCCCGCTCGGCCCCGTAATTGCGCTCCACCTGGGACATGCGGCTCTGACGGGCATCCATGAGAGCGGTCAGGCGCTGCTGCTCGCCGTTCAAAGTCCCCAGTTCCGCATCGAGAGTGGTGCGATCGATCGCGATCGCCTCCTTGAGGCGGACCAGCTCGGCAAGATCCGAGGCCAGAACCTCGGCTTCGGCCCTGAGTTCGGGCAGCACCGCCCCCAGCATGATGGAGGCCCGCACGGCCTCGAGCATGTCCTCCGGCCGTACCAGGACGGCGGGCGGCGGGCGGCGGCCCATGCGCTGGAGGGCCGCGAAGACTTCGACGATCACGCCGCGGCGGCTCTCCAGGGAGCGGCGAATGGCCGCTTCGGAGGCCCTCAGCGTCTGGAGGCGCTGCTCCAGCCCCCGAATCCGGTCCTCCGTCTCCCGAACCCGCCCCGCGGTTTCGATCAGAGTTGCATTGAGCTTGGCCCGGTCCGTCCTGATGGTCTCGATCTCGGCCGCGAGGCGCCTCTGGGCTTCGGCGCTCGCGTTCATGGCCTCTTCCAGGACTTTGAGGTCGTTCTGGCGCTTCCTTTTCTCCTCCTCGGTCTCCGGCGCGGCCTTCGAAGTGCTGGCCGCAGGCGCAGGCGCCTGCTGGGCCCGGACCGGGCCCAGGGCGGAGACCACCAGGCATGCGGCAAAGCCCAAGGCTTTGCAGGAGGAGGGATTCATGGGGCGGATCATTCGTCAGGAATCATCGTGACCGGCACGATGATAAGGGTGCCCGGCAATGATTGTCAGCGCCCTATAAACCTGCTCGGCCACGAGCGCTCGGACAATCTGGTGCGGCATCGTGAGCGCACCGAAGGAAACCACCAGTTCGGCCCGCCGGCGGATCTTGGGATCGAGTCCGTCGGGCCCTCCGATCACGCAGGCCACCCCGGCCCGGCCCTCGTCGCGCCACTGCCTGATTCGCTCGGCGAAAGCCTCGCTCGAAGGGCTTTTGCCGCGCTCGTCGAACACGATCAGCACGGAGGATCCGGCCTTTTCCAGGAGGGCGTCAGCTTCTTCCGCGCGGCGGTCGTCATCCCGGCGCGCCCGGCTCTCCGGCAACTCGACAATGTCGAGGCCGGCCAGACCCAAGGCCCGGCCCATGCCGTCCACCCTCTGCCTGTATCGCTCGACCAGCTCCCGTTCGGGGCCGCTCTTGAGACGGCCCACGGCCAGCAAGCTCAGTCGCAACGGTTCAAGCCTTCAGTTCAGCTCGCTCGGTCCTGAGGGCGATCGGCGCCCCACATCTTCTCGAGGTTGTAGAAGCCGCGCACCTCGGGACGGAAAATGTGGACGAGAATGTCACCGGCGTCGATGAGCACCCAATCGCAGGCAGGCAGGCCTTCCACGCGCGGGGTGCCGAACCCCTTGTCCTTGAGATCCTTGACCAGACGGTCGGCGATCGCACCCACGTGACGGTGGGAACGGCCCGACGTGACGATCATGGTATCAGCAAGGGAGGTCTTACCGGCCAAGTCGATTTCGACCGTGTTTTCGGCCTTCATGTCCTCGATGGAAGCGAGGACGGCGGCCCGGATGTCCTCATCCTGCGGAGCAGTCGCTCCGGAGAGAGGGGGAAGCGTATTCATATCCGCTTCGAGAGAGTTCAGTCGGTTCAGGTTCAAGCCCTTTCTAAGCAGCGCTCAGAGGGAGCGCCGATTCTTAAGATAAGATCGGATGCCCCGATCTTTCAACGTCCCCCGGAAGGAGAAGTTCGCCCCATTTGCCGCAGCAAGGTGGAGGACAGGTGTGAGCGGGGGCCGTGCAGAAAGACCCAGGCCGGCGGCCTGAGATCCGCCAGCGCCCGTGCCTTCTCCTCGGGGATGCGCCGTCCCGAAAGGACCGCCGCGCCGCGGGAGCGCATCGCCTTGAGGGTCCAGCCGGGGCGGTCGATGACCGCGATGGGCATCAGCTGAGCGATGCGCCGCCAGCCGCGCCATCGATGAAAGCCCGCCAGATTGTCCGCGCCCATGATCCACACGAACCGCACGCCCGGAAACCGTCGCCTGAGATAGGCCAAGGTATCGATCGTGTATCGTGCCCCGATATCCTCCTCGAAGGCAGTGACGTCGATGCGCGGGTCGTCCGCGACGTCCCTCGCCTGTGCGACCCGCATCCGGGTGGACGCCAGATCGCCGGTGTCCTTGAGGGGGTTTCCCGGGGTGACGATCCACCAGATGCGGTCGAGCCCGAGGCGCTTGAGCGCCATGAGGCTCACGTGTCGATGGCCGGCATGGGCGGGGTTGAACGAACCGCCATAGAGCCCGATCCGCATGCCGGAAGCGGCCGGCGGCATGCGGACGAGCCCCGACGGCATGAGACGGAAACGGGAGGGAGATGAAATCACGGACGCGTCTGACCCGAACCGTGAATACGATACTTGAACGACGTCAGCTGCTCCACGCCGACGGGACCGCGCGCATGCATGCGGCCCGTCGCGATGCCGATCTCGGCGCCGAACCCGAACTCGCCGCCATCGGCGAATTGCGTCGAGGCATTGTGGAGCACGATGGCCGAATCCACCTCCCTGAGGAAGCGCTCCGCCGCCGCCGCATCGTCCGTGACGATGGAGTCGGTGTGATGCGAGCCGTAGGTCTCGATATGCGCGATGGCCTCGTCCAACCCATCCACCACGCGCACGGAGATGACGGCATCGAGATATTCGGTGCGCCAATCCTCGTCCGTTGCAGGCGTCACGCGCGGATCGACGGCCTGCGTGGCCGTGTCGCCGCGCACGGCGCAGCCGGCATCCAGCAGCAGCAGCACGAGCGGCGTCACATGAGTGTCCGCGCAGGCGCGATCGACGAGCAGGGTCTCGGCCGAACCGCAGACGCCCGTCCGCCGCATCTTGGCGTTCAGCACGACCCTCTTGGCCATCTCCAGATCGGCCTTCCCATGCACGAACACATGGTTGAGACCTTCAAGATGCGCGAAGACCGGCACGCGCGCCTCCTCCTGAACCCGGGCCACGAGGCTCTTGCCCCCGCGCGGCACGATCACGTCGAGATTCCCGTCGAGGCCCGCCAGCATGGCCCCTACGGCGGCGCGGTCGCGCGTGGGAACGAGGCGAATGGCGTCGGCGGGCAGCCCTGCCTTTTCCAGGCCCTGGCTCATGGCGTCCGCGATGGAAAGCGCGCTGCGGAAGCTGTCGGAGCCGGTGCGCAGGATGGCGGCATTGCCCGCCTTGAGGCACAGGGCGCCCGCATCCGCCGTCACATTCGGGCGGCTCTCGAAGATCACGCCGATGACGCCGAGCGGCGTCGCGACGCGCTCGATCCTCAGGCCGTTGGGACGCTCGAACTGCGCCAGAAGGCGGCCGACGGGGTCGGGCAGTTCGGCGATACTCTCCACGGCGGCCGCGATGGCTTCGAGGCGCTCCGGGTTGAGGACGAGACGATCGATGAAGGCCGGCGTCTGCCCCTTGGCCCGGGCCTCGGCCAGATCCTCGGCATTGGCTGCAAGGATGGCGGATTCCCGCGCCCGAATGCTGGCCGCCATGGCGTGCAGGGCCGCATTCTTCTCGTCGTTCGAGGCCAGGGCGATGCTGCGGGCGGCCCGGCGGGCGCGGCGCCCGAGATCGGCCATGAGCGACGGGACGTCCGGATTTCCAACCGAAGCCGCACCTGATGTGTCGAGGTGTTCGACAAGCGGCTTCCCGCTCAAGGCTCGCGTATCGTCCATGTCCAAGTCCCAGCCCTCCAATCCGCGGAGGGAAACCTAGAGCCTATTGCATTCTGACGGGATCAGAATGCTTGCTCTATCTCTTTGATGAAGCATCGTTCGTCGCGAAGAACCGGGTCCACTTTTTCGCACGATGCGCCGGCACTATAAATCCTGGCACGGACCTTTCTACCCTACGACCTTAAAGATCAAGGACTTCCTTTCCTAGGACACCGGCTGCCCAGAGCCTGTTGAGAATCCTGAGCGCCGATCAGTCGCTGAGCGCCATGTCGTCCCGGTGAACCATCTCGGCGCGGCCGGCATAGCCGAGGATCGCCTCGATCTCGCGGCTCGGGCGACCGATGATGCGCGAGGCCTCCTCGGCGTCGTAGGCGACGAGGCCGCGTCCGAGGACACGGCTCTCGTCACGGATCGTGACCGCATCGCCCCGATGGAACGTGCCCTCGATGCGGCGGACGCCGACCGGAAGGAGACTTGCGCCGCCCTTCAGAGCGCGCGCCGCTCCCTCATCGACGATGATCGTCCCGCGTGGCTCGAGCGCGCCGGCGATCCACGTCTTGCGCGCGGTCGCGGGATTGGATGGCGAGAGAAACCAGGTGCAGAGCCCGCCCTCGGTGATGCGCTTCAAAGGATTTTTCGCGCGCCCGTCCGCGATGATCATGTGCGTGCCGCCGGACGTGGCGATCTTGCCCGCTTCGATCTTGGTGCGCATGCCTCCGCGCGACAGCTCGGACGCCGCGCCTCCCGCCATGGCTTCGATGGCCGGCGTGATTCGCTGGACGACGGGAATATGCTGCGCATCGGGATCGGATGCGGGCGGCGCCGTGTAGAGCCCGTCGATATCCGAGAAGAGCACCAGAAGATCCGCGCCGATCATGGTGGCCACGCGAGCCGCCAGACGATCGTTGTCGCCATAGCGAATCTCGGACGTCGCCACCGTATCGTTCTCGTTGATCACCGGGACGGCGCGTAGTTCGAGCAGCTTCAGCGTCGTCGCGCGCGCATTAAGATAGCGCCGCCGCTCCTCCGTGTCGGAGAGCGTCACCAGGATCTGGCCTGCGGTGATGCCGTGGTGCGCCAGAACCTCCGACCAGGTGCGCGCGAGTGCGATCTGGCCGACGGCCGCGGCTGCCTGGCTCTCCTCGAGCCTCAAGGGGCCGGACGGCAGCCCCAGAACCGTGCGTCCCATGGCGATCGCGCCGGAGGAGACGACGAGAACATCCGCGCCTTTGGCATGGAGGTCGGCGATATCCTCGGCGAGCGCTGCCAGCCATGCATGATTGAGGCGGCCCCGCGCGCGATCCACCAGGAGCGCAGAGCCGACTTTCAGAACGACGCGGCGAAACTGGCCGATCTGGGGGCTCACGGACGCCACTCTTCTTCGGTTGCGACGGTCTCTTCCTCCGCCTTCGCCTCGTCGATGACTGTCAAAAGCGCCTGCAGAACCTCCTGCACGCCCTGGCCCGACGCGGAGGACATCACGAGAGGCGTGCGCTTGCAGGCCTTCTTCAGAACCTTGAGCTGCTCTTTCAGCGTGTCCTCGTCCAGAGCATCGGCTTTCGAGAGCGCGACGATCTCCGGCTTATCGGCAAGCCCGTGGCCATAGGCCTCGATCTCGTGACGGACGGTCTTGTAGGCCTCGCCCGCATTCTCGCTCGTGCCTTCGACGAGATGCAGCAGCACACGGCAGCGTTCCACATGGCTCAAGAAACGGTCGCCGAGACCGACGCCCTCCGAGGCTCCCTCGATCAGGCCCGGGATGTCCGCCAGCACGAACTCTCGCCCGTGGACGCGCACGACCCCGAGGCCCGGATGGAGCGTGGTGAACGGATAATCGGCAATCTTGGGCTTCGCTGCGGTGACGGCGGCCAGAAAGGTCGACTTGCCGGCATTGGGCAATCCGACGAGACCGGCATCGGCAATCAGTTTCAGACGCAGGATGAGCGTGTGCTCCACGCCCTCCTGGCCCGGATTGGCCCGGCGCGGCGCACGGTTGGTGGAGGTGGTGAAATAGGCATTGCCGAAGCCGCCGTTGCCGCCTTTGGCGAGCAGCACGCGCTGGCCCACATGAGTCATGTCGGCAATGACGGTTTCCCCGTCCTCTTCCAGGATTTCCGTACCGGCCGGCACTTTCAGCACCACATCGGCGCCCTTGGCGCCGGCGCGGTTCTTGCCCATGCCGTGGCCGCCGGTCTTGGCCTTGAAATGCTGCTGATAGCGGTAGTCGATGAGCGTGTTGAGCCCCTCTACACACTCCGCCCATACGTCGCCGCCGCGGCCGCCGTCACCGCCGTCCGGCCCGCCGAATTCGATGAATTTTTCACGGCGGAACGACACGGCGCCGGCACCGCCATTGCCTGAGCGAATATAGATTTTGGCTTGGTCGAGAAATTTCATAACCCGTATCCTTTACGGGACAACATGCCCATGAGCAACGCACACGCACGGGCAACGCGGTCAAAAGAGAAGCGCTCCCGAAACCATTCGGGAGCGCTTCGGTTGGTTCAGAGTTCGCCTAGAGCATCGGACCCAAAAGTGGAATCCACTTTTGGGATCGGATCCGATGCTCCAGCCTAGAAGAGCGCATCGTTTGAGCGGAAAACCGGATCCACTTTTCCGCACGATGCGCTAACTCGCCAGCGAGATGGAGCGGTCCAGCTCCACCTCGACGCAAGCGGGCTCGGGAATGAAGCCCGTATGGCTCCAGGTCTTCAGGCTTTCCCAGGTCCGCCGGTCGAGACGGAAATGGTCGACCGGGTAGAAGCCGCACCGGGCCGGCAGCTCGGACAGCCCCGCGCCCTGATAGGCGAAGCCACACTTTTCCAGCACGCGCCGCGAGGCCGGATTGATCACCCGGGCACAGGCCGTGACCTCGCTCCCATCGCCATAAGCGAAGAAGGCGTCGATCAAGGCCCGGGCCGCTTCGGTGCCATAGCCTTGCCCCCAGGACGGAATGCCGAGCCAATAGCCGAGGTTGGGCTTGGCGGTCTCGGGATCGGCCGTGATGGCGACCATCCCGATGAGGCTGTTCGGCTTGCCTTTGGGGGTGATCGCCAGCTGCAGGCCCTCGCCATTCGCGTTGGACCGCCTCGCCTCGAAGATGAATCTCTCGGCTTGGCCCGGATGGTACGGATGCGGAATTCGAGCCGTCATGTCCGCGACAGGTTTCTCACCGGCAAGGCGTACGACGGCTTGTGCATCCGCAAGGCGAGGCCAGCGCAGCCACAGGCGGCGGGTCTCGAGACGGAAAACATCGTCACGGGTGAGGTCGGGAAACATGATCTTGCTCCGATCCGAATGGGCCTCCCTGGCCCGGAAAACACGAAGGGGAGGTGGACATCCCACCTCCCCTGTCGGTTCTTGGATCTGAGCTTGGCCTTTTGGGCCTATTTCGGAGCTTCGATCCGCCGGGTCGGTGTGATGCCGGCGGGAGCTCCTTCGTTTTGCTCTCGCCGTTTACTCTGCGGCCTCTTGGGCCGGGACGACCGATACGAAAGCTCGGCCTTGACGCGTAAGGAATCGGACTCGGCCATTGGCCGTGGCAAAGAGGGTATGATCCTTGCCCATGCCAACGTTCGTGCCCGCGTGCCATTTCGTGCCGCGCTGACGAATAATGATGTTGCCGGCGACGACCTGTTGATCGCCGAACTTCTTGACGCCGAGACGACGGCCTTCGGAATCGCGACCGTTGCGAGACGAACCGCCTGCTTTTTTGTGAGCCATGGGTCTACTCCCGTGTTCCTGTCAGTTGCCTTGCGCTTATTCAGCGGTGGCCGGCGCAGCGTCGTCCGCCGCAGCCTTGGTGGTCTTCTTGGCCGCAGCCTTCTTGGGCTTCGCGCCACCGGCAAGGATCTCGGTGATCCGCACCACGGTGTAATCCTGGCGATGCCCGCGCTTGCGGCGCGAATTCTGGCGACGGCGCTTCTTGAAGGAAATGACCTTCTCGCCGCGGGTGTGCTCCACCACCTCGCCTGCCACGGTCACGCCCTCGACGAGCGGGGCGCCCACCTGGGTCTCGCCTTCGTCGGTGACCATGAGAACCTGGTCGAACGTAATGGCGGTGCCCGGCTCGCCCGCGAGCGTGGCGACGGTGATGACGTCATTGGCGGCAACGCGATACTGCTTGCCGCCGGTCTTGATCACTGCGAACATCTTGATCCTCGTGTTCAAACCCAAATCTCACCGGGGTATCAGACCCGCTGGTTTGGCTTTTTGGCAGTTTCCGGCTTCGGTTCACGGCCGCTTGACACAGCCGCATGGATACAAGCAGGCACTCTGACCCGCTCATAGAGGATGTCTACCTACGGACGGCCCTGAGATTTGTCAATCAAAAACCTCTCAAAAACATTCATCAAGGTGCTTGAAGAGCCGCCAAGCCCATGATATCCACCCGGCCTCAACCAGCGGGGCTACGGCCCTTCGCACCCCGGAGAGGTGGCAGAGTGGTTGAATGCACCGCACTCGAAATGCGGCATACGGGCAACCGTATCGGGAGTTCGAATCTCCCCCTCTCCGCCATTATCACGCACTAAGTTGCTGAAATTCTTTTTAAGCTCCGAATTTTAGCTGGCAGGCCTCAAGAGCACCTGCGGCACTTCCATTCGTCGACTGAGCTGCAACCCGCGTGATTGAGTTCGCATTCCAGCACGCTGCCGTAGTCTAATTGCCCACGATCAAAGTGCGCCCTCTGCTTCATTGGCGCAGGAGCCGAGGTGAGCAGCGCGCAACAGATCCCGCAGGGGATCCTGTCAAAGCCAACCACATTCACTCGACTCTTTTTGGGTCCCTTCCGCTCTGGCACAAGGCAGCCGGCGAGCCGAGGGTGATTATTTCGATCACATGCGGGCGCCACGCCATTCGTCGCTGCGAAGCTCTGCTGCGCTTGTGCAACCGTTAGAGGAGGTGCCCTTCCTCCTGAAAACAAACGGGCCTCCGAAGAGGCCCGCCTCGTGCGCCGGCTGACCGCTCTTGGATCAGAAGTCCATGCCGCCCATGCCACCGCCCATGCCGCCCGGCATCGCGGGCGCGGTTTCCTTCTTAGGCAGCTCGGCCACCATGGCCTCGGTGGTGACGAGGAGGCCTGCCACGGAAGCGGCATCCTGCAGCGCCGTGCGAACAACCTTGGCCGGATCGACGATCCCGGCTTGAACCAAATCGACGAAGTCTTCCGTCTGGGCGTCGAAGCCGAACGTCTCGGACTGGGCGTTGTCGCTGATCTTGCCGACCACGATCGAGCCCTCAACTCCGGCGTTTTCGGCGATCTGGCGGATCGGAGCCTCAAGGGCGCGCAGGACGATGTTGATGCCCGCCTGAACGTCCGGGTTTTCGCTCTTCAATGTGGCGACCGCTCCTTTCGCGCGCAGCAGAGCCGTGCCTCCGCCAGGCACGATTCCCTCCTCGACCGCAGCCTTGGTGGCGTGCAGCGCGTCGTCGACACGGTCCTTCTTCTCCCTTACCTCGACTTCGGTCGCGCCGCCGACGCGGATCACCGCGACGCCGCCTGCGAGCTTCGCCAGGCGCTCCTGGAGCTTCTCACGGTCGTAGTCCGAGGTGGTCTCCTCGATCTGCGCCTTGATCTGGCCGACGCGGGCTTCGATGCCTTCCTTCTTGCCGGCGCCGTCGATGATCGTGGTGTTTTCCTTCTCCACCCGCACGGTCTTTGCCCGCCCCAGCATGTCCAACGTGACGGTCTCGAGCTTGATGCCGAGGTCTTCGGAGATCGTCTGACCGGCGGTCAAGACAGCGATATCCTCGAGCATGGCCTTGCGGCGGTCGCCGAAGCCCGGAGCCTTGACGGCGGCGATCTTCAGGCCGCCCCGCAGCTTGTTCACGACCAATGTCGCAAGCGCTTCACCCTCGATGTCCTCGGCGATGATGAGCAGCGGCTTGCCGGTCTGAACGACAGCCTCGAGGATCGGCAGCATGGCCTGGAGCGAGGAGAGCTTCTTCTCGTGGATGAGGATGTAGGGCTCCTCGAGCTCCGCGATCATCTTCTCGGCATTGGTGATGAAGTAGGGAGACAGGTAGCCGCGGTCGAACTGCATGCCTTCCACGATATCGAGCTCAGTGGCCGCCGTCTTGGCCTCTTCGACCGTGATCACGCCCTCGTTGCCGACCTTCTGCATGGCTTGGGCCAGCATGCGGCCGACCTCGGCATCGCCGTTGGCCGAGATGGTGCCGATCTGCGCGATCTCCTCCGACGAAGCAACCTTCTTGGCGCGGGCCTGGATGTCCTTGACGGCTGCGGCCACGGCCATGTCGATGCCGCGCTTGAGGTCCATCGGGTTCATGCCGGCGGCCACGGCCTTGGCGCCCTCGCGGACGATGGCCTGGGCCAGAACCGTCGCGGTCGTGGTGCCGTCCCCCGCCACGGTACTGGTCTTGCTCGCGACTTCGCGCACCATCTGGGCGCCCATGTTCTCGAATTTGTCGGCAAGCTCGATCTCCTTGGCGACGGTGACACCGTCCTTGGTGATACGCGGCGCGCCGAAGGACTTCTCGATCACGACGTTGCGGCCTTTGGGGCCGAGCGTCACCTTCACCGCATTGGCCAAGATATCGACGCCGCGCAGCATCTTCTCGCGGGCGCTTGCAGAAAATTTGACTTCCTTGGCAGCCATCATCGTTCCTCCTGTGCTGATTGTTGTCTGGACCGGTGCTCAAGCCGCCCTCGTGGAGGCAGCAGCCGGTTCGATCCGCACCTCGGTGCAGACCACGTGCCGAACAGAACGTGGGCGCCGGGGCCGCCGGCGACGACTTCGGCATCCATGCGGCGGACGGCGACTCGGTCGTGCAGCGGAAGAACGGTCATGGGTGCCTCCTCGCGTTGTTCTTGGATCGGGAGCACTTGTATTCGCCGGGCAGCATTGTTGGCACTCGATGTATGAGAGTGCTAATAGAAGATAATCATGCTGCCGGGAGGGCTGCAAGACCACCCTTAGGGATAGGTAGAGCACAAAACGAACCCGAACTGCAGGAACAACGTTGAACCTGCATAGGCTGCTTGGCCGTTCGGAGGTTCAGTGGTGTTGAGTTTTGAGGCCGTTGAAGAGGTCTGTGAAAGCACGCAGACGACGCTTGTCATCCACCCGGCAATTCGCCGCGCGATCAAAGGATACGAGGAAAGCTTCTATGTCGGATTGCGCTGCTACCTGGCGGGAGAGGCCGATGGCGCGTACTTCCTTCCCCTCCACGAGGGGGGCTATGTGCGCCTCGTTTTCTCGAAGCGGGTCTCGTCCGGAGGACACAAGCTCCTCAGAATCGATCCGCTGACCAAGGAGGGGCTGGCGCGGATCAAAGCCTCCCTGGACTGACCAGGTTTGGCGCAACGGCACGACAGCATCGGACGTGACATCGAACCCGCATCCGATGCTGCCAGTCGATATCTCACCGATAGCCGGAGGCCTGCAGCTCGAACAGCTCGGCGTAACGACCGCCCGAGGCAACCAGCTGTTCGTGCGAACCGGTCTCCACGACCTGTCCATTTTCCAGAACGAGAATGCGATCCGCCATCCGCACGGTCGAGAACCGGTGCGAGATCAGAATCGCGGTCTTCCCCAAGCTGAGATCCCGGAACCGCTGGAAGACCTCGTATTCCGAGCGGGCGTCGAGAGCGGCGGTCGGCTCGTCCAGGATGAGCACCTCGGCATCCCGCATGTAGGCCCGCGCGATTGCGATCTTCTGCCATTCGCCCCCGGAGAGGTCGGCCCCCTCATGGAACCGCTTGCCGAGCGGATGATCATAGCCTCGGGGCAGGCGTCGGATGATGCGGTCGGCGAGGCTGCGCTCCGCCGCCTGCCGGATCCGGGCACGATCATCCGTCGCCTCGATATGGCCCGTCCCGATATTCTCGCCGGCCGTGAAATGAAACCGCACGAAATCCTGAAAGATCACGCCGATGTGGCGTCGCAGATCCGCCAGATCGTATTCGCGTAGATCATGGCCATCGAGAAGGATCCGTCCCTCCGTCGGGTCGTAGAGACGGGCCAGGAGCTTCACGATCGTGGTCTTGCCCGCTCCGTTCTCTCCGACCAGAGCCACGACCTCACCGGCTCTCAGCGTCAGGCTCAGGTGATGGACCGCCCAGCGATCCGAATCCGGATACCGGAAACCGACATTCTCGAACACGATCCCCGACCGCAGCGGCTGCGGGAACGGCCGCGGGTTCGGCGGCGATGCGATGCTCGGGCGCACATCGAAGAAGGAGAACAGATCCTCCAGGTACATTGCCTGCCCGGCAATCTGGGAGAACCCCAGAAGCAATCCCTCAAGCAGGCCGCGCAGGCGCAGGAAAGAGCCGGACAGGAATGTCAGGTCGCCGAGGCTGAACTCGCCCTGGACGGTCCGCCACACGATCAGCGCATAGGCCAGGTAATAGGCGCATGACGCGAGTGCGGCGAAAAGCGTGCCCCATGCGGCCCGGCGGATCGCAAGCCCCCGGTTGTCCGCATACATCCGGTCCGCGAAGCCCCTGAAGCGCTCGACCAGGAAGGCGTTGAGCCCGAAGAGCTTGACCTCCTTCGCAGTTTCGACGCTCGAACCGAGATAGCGGATGTAGTCGAGCTGGCGCCGTTCCGGAGTGCGGAAGTAGTTGAGCCGATAGCCTTGGGCGTTGAAATGCACCTCGCCGACAAAGGCCGGCAAAAGCGCAAGGATGATCAGGACGATGAGCCATGGCGCATAGGCGAGCAGGCCGGCAGCGAGGGACAGGGCCGTGAGCACGTCCTGGACCTGCCCGAACATCTGGGTCAACAGAGTGGTTCGACCGGTGACCTGCCGGCGGGCCCGCTCCAACCGGTCCTGTTGATCGCTGCTTTCGAACTGTTCGAGATCGAGCGTCGTTGCATGCTCCATCAGGCGCACGCTGGCGAAGTTGCTGTAGCGCTCCGACAGGAGACTGTCGACAAGGGAACTGCTCCGCCCCAGGAGATCGGCCATGACGGCAAGGCCCAGCTCCAGAAGGAGAAGCCCTCCGAGAACATCAAGCCGTCCACTCCCGATCCAATCGCCGAGGCTTCCGCCCGGCGAGGGGAGCCGGGTCTGGGCCACGACCTCATCGATGATGAGCTTGCCGACATAGAGGACCAGAATAGGCAGGGCCGAGCGTGTCAGCCTCAGCCCGAAGCTCGCGATGGTGAGCCCGGGGCTCGCCTGCCAGACCAGGCGGAACAGGGACGGAAGGTGACGCAAGGCGCCGATCCGCTCACGCAGGGAGCGGCGGGCGGGGAACATGGAAGCGATCATCCCCTTAACATGGGAGCGCAAGGTCCCCTGGTCGAGCCAAGGTCCCCTCGTCGAGGCAAGAGAATGTCGAAGGAGAATGTCGGAGCCGGGTCATCCGCATATCGGTAGGGTCCATCCGGCCATGCAGGAGGCGCTGGACGGATCCTCCTTCGCCTGGATGGAGCCTGTCACCGATGAACGGTACGATGCCCCACCGGAGGCTTGAACCGGTCCGCCCCTGCCCCGGCCTCCTTCCTCGCCATTTTGCAACGACTGAAGGCTAAACCGCCCCGGAGAGTGCCATGACAGACCACGACCATGACGGCAGCCACGACCCGCACGAGCACTGGAAGCACCACGGCGTCCAGGTGATCAAGGGCGACCGCCTCGATCCGAACACGGCCCAGACCCCGGGCATGTTTCGCCAGGCCGCGATCAATCATGCCCGGGTGGGCGCCCAGAAGATCTGGGCGGGCACGGTATCGATCCAGCCGAATGCCAAGACCGGAGTGCACCATCACGGTGAACTGGAGAGCGTCATCTATGTGGTGCGGGGCAAGGCCCGCATGCGCTGGGGCGAGCGGTTGGAGTTCGTCGCGGAGGCCGGACCGGGGGACTTCATCTACGTGCCGCCCTTCGTGCCCCATCAGGAGATCAACGCCAATCCCGACGAGCCCCTCGAATGTGTCCTGGTGCGCAGCGACAACGAGGCCGTAGTGGTGAACATCGCCGATGTGGATCCGGTCGAAAAGCCGGAAGAGGTTTATTGGGTTGACCCGATCCACAAGCATCCCGAATAGAGGCGGGACAGCGGCTCGGAGGCGGGCCCCAATGGAGCCGTTGCTTGATCCGGGATGGCTGTGGGTTCATTTTGCCCGCCCGCTCGCCCGCAAGATAACCCCCAAGATCATAACCCCCAAGATCACTCCCCAAGGACGGAACTGTCGCCCCCATGAAAGCCTACAGGACGCTGGAAGAACGCTTTGCCCGCATCAGCTCGATCGAGGACGCGATCGGCATTCTGCAATGGGATGCCGAAACCCTGATGCCGGAGGGCGCGGCCGACAGCCGGTCCGACCAACTCGCAACGCTCAAAAGCATCGCCCATGAACGTCTCACCGCACCCGACATGGCCGATCTCCTGGACAAGGCGGATCAGGACAGCGACCATCTCGACGCGTGGCAATGCGCCAACCTGCGTGAGATGCGCCGGATCTACCTCCATGCCGCCGCAGTTCCGGCCGACCTCGTCGAGGCGAGCTCGCGGGCCGTCTCCCGGGCGGAGCTGGTGTGGCGCGAAGCGCGGCAGAACAACGACTTCGCCCTGCTCCTGCCGCACCTGTCCCAGGTGCTCGCCTTCCAGCGGCGGATCGGCCAGGCCAAGGGCGAGGCCTTGGGATTGTCGCCGTACGATGCACTCCTCGACAGCTATGACCCGGGGCTCCGCCAAGCCGCCATCGATCCCCTTTTCGCCGAGCTCGGCGCCGAGCTGCCGGACCTGATCCAGGAGGCGCAGGAACGCCAGCAGGGCCGCCCTGCCATCCAGCCGCTCAGTGGCCCCTTCGCTGTCGACGATCAGCGCCGCATCGGCGAGCAGTTGATGAAGGCGGTCGGGTTCGATTTCGACAGGGGGCGGCTCGATGTCAGCCTGCATCCGTTCTGCGGCGGATCCACGGGCGACGTCCGGATCACCACCCGCTACAGCGAGGCGAACTTCATGAGTGCGCTCATGGGGGTGCTGCATGAGACCGGTCACGCCCTTTACGAGCAGGGCCGCCCCGAAGCGTGGCGCCGCCAGCCGGTCGGGCTGGCGCGCGGGATGAGCCTGCATGAGAGCCAATCGCTGCTGATCGAGATGCAGGCCTGCCGAAGCCGGGAGTTCGTCACCTATCTTGCTCCCCTCGTGCGGGAAGCGTTCCAAGGAGAGGGGCCGGCCTGGAGCCCGGAGAACCTGCATCGGATTCTGACCAGGGTCGAGCCGGGCTTCATTCGCGTGGATGCGGACGAGATCACCTATCCGGCCCACATACTGGTCCGCTACACGCTTGAAAGGGCGCTGATCGCCGGCGACCTCCCGATCGAGGACCTGCCGTCCGCCTTCAACGAGAAGGTCGGAACATACCTTGGCCTCACGGTGCCCGATGACAGCCTGGGCTGCCTGCAGGACATCCACTGGCCCGGCGGCGCATGGGGCTACTTCCCCACCTACACGCTCGGGGCCATGACCGCAGCCCAGCTTTTCAGGGCGGCCTGCCAGGCGGATGCCGACATCCTCCCGGGCCTAGCGAAAGGCGATTTCGCACCCTTGCGGACCTGGCTGCGCGCCAATGTCCATGCGAAGGGGAGCTTGATGACCACCGACCAACTGCTGGTCGCCGCAACCGGGCAGCCGCTGACGGCGGAGGTCTTCCGCGCTCACCTGCGGGAACGCTACCTCGCGCACTGACCCTTGTGCCCCATCTCCATTGATCCATGGTGTCGCGGGACCAGGATCGATCTGCGGGCAAATCTACGGGCAAGCAAGAAAAGGACCTTGGAAACGAATGAAGTCGACCCGTTTCAACCTGCGCCACGTGGCGTGCCGAACCCTTGTCCTGCTGTCCGGGGTTCTTGTTTTGCTTGGGCTGGTTGCCCAACAGGCAGCGGCGCAACCCAGTCAGGATCCGTGCCGGCGGGTCCGATTTGCGGACAGTGCCTTCGTGGTCTGCTCGGTGGATCTGCGCCGGTACGAGGTGAAGCTGTTCTGGCGCGGGCCGGATGGGAATGCGCTTGGCTCGTTCAGCCGGCTGAAAGCGACGCCGGACGGAGCACGCCTGGCCTTCGCGATGAATGCGGGCATGTACCACGAAGATCGCTCGCCGGTGGGACTTTACGTCGAGAACGGCCAGGAGCTCAAGGCGGCCAACACCCGAAACGGGCCGGGAAATTTCCATCTCAAGCCCAACGGCGTCTTCTATGTGAAAGGTGATCGGGCCGGCGTGCTGGAGACAGACACCTATCTCAAGCGGAAGATCAGGCCGGATCACGCGACACAATCAGGTCCGATGCTCGTCATCAATGGACGCATTCATCCCAAGTTTTCCGAGCAGAGCACATCCTTGAAGATCCGCAATGGCGTCGGCGTGAAAGACCCGCACACGGTTGTGTTCGCGATTTCGGAAGATCCCGTCACGTTCAGCACATTCGCCCGATTGTTCCGCGACCATTTGGGCTGCGCCAACGCGTTGTTCCTGGACGGCAGCATTTCCAGCCTCTACGTGCCAGCACTGGAACGGATGGACTCGCTCCTGCCCATGGGCCCCATCGTCGGGGCTCTTCGGCGTCCATGATGCCGGGCGACGTCCCATTCCGAGATCGCCTGGAGCATGTTTTGTGTTCGAGGAGGACCTTCCGATCCCGCGACATCTAGGAGACAGGGTGACGTCCGGAGATAACCCCGAGCCTTGAAATCTTGATCGTTCGCAGCCATCTCGTTGCCTGCCTGAGCAACAAGGTTCATCGCACGCCATGACGACTGCTGACACCACTCCCGTCCCTGAGAACCACACCTTCGAGGCCGATGTCGCCAAGCTGCTGCACCTGATGGTGCACTCGGTCTATTCCGACAAGGAGGTCTTCCTGCGCGAGCTGATCTCCAATGCGGCCGATGCCTGCGAGAAGCTGCGCTATGAGGCGATCTCCCACCCTGCCCTGTTCGGCGATGATCCCAAGGCGCGGATCACCTTGCGGATCGATGCCGACAACCGCCGCCTGACGGTTGAAGATAATGGCATCGGCATGAGCCGGGACGAGATGATCGAGGCGCTCGGCACCATCGCGCGCTCGGGCACCAAGGCCTTCATGGACCGGATCCAGGCCGCCTCAGGCGGCGAAGGGGCCCAGCTCATCGGCCAGTTCGGAGTCGGATTCTACTCCGCCTTCATGGTGGCCGACCGGGTCGATGTCGTCTCGCGCCGGGCCGGCAGCGAGGAGGCGACGCTCTGGTCGTCCGACGGCCAGGGCTCCTATACGGTGACGCCGATCGCGCTGGATGAGGCCCCCGCCCGCGGCACCCGGGTCATCCTGCACCTGATGGAGGAGGCAAAGTCCTACACGGAGCGTCACCGGCTCGAACACATCGTCAAGGAGCAGTCCGGCCATGTTCCCGTACCGATCTCGATCATCGAGAAGCCCGGCGCGGAGCCGCAGGAAGTCGCCGATGGAGCGGCGCTTTGGGTCAAGCCGCGTTCCGAGATCACGTCCGAGGACTACACCGACTTCTACCGCGGGGTGGCCGGCCAGTTCGACGAACCGGCCCTGACGGTGCATTTCCGGGCCGAAGGCCGCCACGAATACACCGCTCTGGCCTTCGTGCCGGGCTCCACCCCGTTCGATCTGTTCGACCCCGACCGTCACGGGCGGATGAAGCTCTATGTGAAGCGTGTCTTCATTACCGATGAGGCCGAGCTCCTGCCGCGCTACCTACGGTTCGTCCGCGGACTCGTCGACTCGGCCGACCTGCCGCTCAACGTCTCGCGCGAGATGATCCAGGAGAGCCCGCTTCTGGCCGCCATCAAGAAGGGGGTGGCGAACCGGGTGCTCGGCGAACTCGAGAAGCTCGCGCAGAGCAACGGGGACGCCTACATCAAGGTGTGGGAGACCTTCGGTCCGGTGCTGAAGGAAGGGCTCTACGAAGATTTCGAGCGGCGTCAGACGCTGCTGGGCCTGGCCCGGTTCAAGACCACCGCGTCCGGTGGCGGGTGGCGCTCGCTTAAGGATTATGTCGGCGCCCTCAAGGAGAATCAGACCGCGATCTACTATGTGACCGGAACCGATCTCGCCCGGCTCGAGGCCTCACCGCAGCTCGAAGGCTTCCGGGCGCGCGGCATCGAGGTGCTGCTGCTGCCGGATGCGGTCGACAGCTTCTGGGTCACGGCGGGCGTCGAGTACGAAGGCAAGCCGTTCAAGTCGGTGACCCAGGGCGCCGCGGATCTGGCGCAGATTCCCCTCGTCGAGCCTCAGGAGAACGCGGGCGCACCGTCGACGGAGGCGGTGACGGGGTTCATCCAATCCGTGAAGTCCACCCTCGGGGACGCCGTCGCCGATGTTCGCGCCTCCGAACGGCTGACGGAAAGCGCCGTCTGTCTCGTGGCATCCGAGACCGGGATGGACCGCCAACTGGAGCGGCTTCTCGCCCGAGCAGGTCAGCCGACATCCGCCGTCAAACCCGTTCTGGAGATCAACCCGCGCCATGACCTCGTCGTGGCCCTGGCCAACCTTGGCGAGGATCAGCAGGCCCTGCGCGAAGACGCTGCTTACCTGCTGTTGGACGAAGCGCGGATCCTTGATGGAGACCTACCGGCTGACGCGAAGGCATTCTCGCAGCGTCTTGCGCGTGTGATGCGGCGGTGCGTGCCTTAGAGCATCGGACGCAAAAGTGGGAACCGGTTTTGCGTGAAAAGATGCTCAAGACCATAGACTGACGGCATCGGACGCGGGAAGTGGAATCCACTTTTGGGATTCCACTCCGATGCTCTCACGATAGAACAGCGCATCGTTCTCGCGAAAAACCGGGCGATCCACCTGCCATGATCGGGAGAGCCGCCCCCAGGGCCTGTCACCCGGAGGCGAGCGCCTTGCGCACCTCCGGCGCAACCTTCGTTCCCAGGATTTCGATCGCTCGCATCAGCTTGGCATGATCCATCACGCCGATGGCCATCTGGATCAGGAAGCGGTCGAACCGGAAGGTCTCGTGCGCGGCCAGGATCTTGTCCGTCACCTCCGCGGGGCTTCCGACGAACAGCGCGCCGCGCGGTCCGCGAGCCGCGTCGAACTGCTGGCGGCTCGTGGGCGGCCAGCCGCGCTCCCGCCCGATCCGGTTCATCACCTCTGCCTGCGGCGCATAGAAGATGTCGGCAGCCTCCTGAGTCGTGTCGGCCACGAAGCCGTGCACGTTGATAGACGTCTTCAGGGTTGCGGGATCTTTACCGGAACGCTGGGCCGCCTGCCGGTAGAGATCGAACAGGGGCGCGAAACGGGCCGGCTCGCCGCCGATGATGGCCAGCGCCAGCGGCAGACCGAGCACTCCTGCCCGCGCGACCGACTGGGGCGTCCCGCCCACCGCGATCCAGATCGGCAACGTGTCCTGACAGGGACGCGGATAGACGCCACGATCCGCGATCGGTGGCGTATGCTGCCCGCCGGGCCAGCTGATGCGCTCGCCTTCGTTGAGCCGCATGAGAAGCTGCAGCTTCTCCGCAAAGAGCGTGTCATAATCGTCGAGATCGTAGCCGAAGAGTGGAAACGACTCGATGAAGGAGCCGCGGCCGGCCATGATCTCGGCCCGCCCCTGGCTGAGATTGTCCAAGGTGGCGAACTGTTGGAACACCCGGATCGGATCGTCGGAACTGAGCACCGTCACGGCGCTCGTCAGGCGAATGTGCCTGGTCTGGGTCGCCGCCGCGGCCAGCGCGACAGCCGGAGCCGAGATCGCATAGTCGGGCCGGTGGTGCTCGCCGAGGCCGAACACGTCGAGCCCCACCTGATCGGCGTGGACGATCTCCTCCACGAGATTCCGCAGGCGCTCGGCCGGGCCGATCCGATGTCCCGTCACAGGATCGGCGCCCATGTCACCGAAGGTGTAGAGTCCGATTTCCATCAGAATGGTCCTTCTGCAAAGCCTTCGATTGCGCCGTCATCCGATGCTCCCGTCTTGGAACGAGCGCATCGCTTGCTGCGTAAAACCATGGCCACTTTTTCGCACGATGCGTCAGCATGATGCCAGTCATCTCTTAGACTGCAACACATCTGCTGCCCTGCGCGATTGCGCTTTGCATGGAGATCCGGCTGGTGCCGATCCTCGCCCGACGGCGAGAGAGATGATCGGCCCGCGGCTCGCGGTCGGGACACGGAGCATCGCATAGCCCACGCCGCGACCAGGCATTTCCATCCCGTTGAGCCTGCTTGTGCCTGCGCAAGGTCAGCAATTCGGCCTGTAGGTCGATCTCGGTGTTCTTGATCAGGCGCACCACCGACCGGAAATATCCTCCGGGATTTCGAATGCTGTTTTTACCGCTTGCGACATCGTCTTCGTGAAGCTGCAGGACAAAGATGACGGCCGTGGCAGCCCGGATGGCGCCGAGTTCCTCCACCGCTTCGGTCCAGGCGCTCGGATGTGCCCCCAGGCAGGCACGCAGGAACTGCCCCGCCGCGACGAGATCGGCCGTATCCCGGATCGGGTGAGCATAACCAGCGATCACGGGGCAGGCTTCGACCACCAGGGCCGGCAGCGTCTGATGAAGCGGCGGCGTGTTTGGGGCGGCTGGCTCAGAGTCGTTCTCGCCGCCGTTGTGACAAGTCTCACTGAAGGATTCTTTCTCTGCCTCAATGTGCCGGAATGTCGTGCCGTCACAGCTTGCCAAATAGAAGGCTTCTTCAGCGAGATGCCTCATCTCGCTCCAGGCTTCTGCAAGCCCGGCCGGGAGCGCTGTCCCAGAGCGTTTCGGAGTGCGGGCTTTCAGCACATCGAGACGCCTCTCGAGATCGGTGCGGTCGACAGAGGCGTGGCATCGGGCAAGGGCATGCAGCGCCTCTTCCGTGGCGCGACGGCAGATCGTGATGTCGTCGAAGGAGCGTTTCAGGAGCTCTTTCATTTGCCGTTGTGCGGTGGTGGTGGCGGCCCATTCGTCTCGACGCGCATAAAGCGGCGTCAGATCGAAGCCGAAGGCATCAATGATATTGCCTCTCTCGTCCCGGACGGCGTAGCGCTTGCCGTTCGGGGAATCCTTCGGGAGCAACAGCTGGAGTTCGGTCAGGGCGCGGACGGCGTTGCGGATCGACCGCTCGGATAGGCCAGTGGCCGACGTCAGCCGCTGGTTGGACGGCCAGACGAGCAGCCTGCCGATGCCGTGTTCGCCCCAGCAGACGACCAGCTGGCTCAAGACCAGTCGTTGCGGCGCGCTCAGGCAAAGCGCCTTCGCGGCATCGCGAGCCGCCGCCGAGAGCTCTTTTCGAGTCACGGTTCGCCCGGAATCCAGCACGAACTTCCTCGCGGCCAGAGCGGCATGTCTCAGCCGCCGGCCTCCAGACGATGCAAGCTGCATCGTACCCTCCATGTTGAGGGCAAAGCGGGAGCGTTCACCGAATCCGATGTCCTTGACATGCAGCTTGTCGGGATGGCATAAGGAAGTCGCTCAAAACATTCCTGTCGCCGATCCCTCGGTGACTCCAAAGGCCCTCGAAGTTTCCAGCTTCGTGGGCCTTTTGCTTTGCCTGGCCTTAGTTCACGGTCTTCTCCTGTTCGAAGAGAGTTACGCCGTCGTGGATGATAACAACCCGACGAGACCGAGGACGCTCTCTTGCACCGGTCCCGTCACCGACATCCCTGAGCGCCAATACCGCAACCTTCCGAAGGCCGGTCTTTCGAGGACCTGTCGGAAGCGCTGTCGATCTGGCGGCTCAAGCTGTCGGTGGTTGTGAACACCACTGTGTCGCAACATCCGAGTGATGGCTGATTCGGTGTTGCGTGTGGAGTCGATCAGTAAGAAATGATTAATGCTGATCCCGCTTTCCACCGGGTGGCCGGGCCAAGCGAATCAAAAGTCCAAGCAAATCGAGTCAAGCCATGGAGCGAATATTTATTTGTTACCTCGCTGACGACTCAGCTTGACTCTATCCTGCTCAAGACCGGACCATGAATCGGATCCTTATCGGAAAGACTATCTGCGAATTTTACTCCATAACGGTGAGACCACTCGCAGATATTCCTAATGAATCTTGATGGCTGTTTGCTGGATCCGCTCAAGCCAAATGCCCCGGATCAGACTCGGCGGTCAGGACAGTGGTTTATCCTAATCGCGAATGGTGGAACCGGGCGTCTCTCCGGTCGGCATATCTTTGGATTACATCGACCGCCCCGGACTTCGGCCCCTTTCGGCTAGCGCATCGTTCGAAAAAGTGACTCCGGTTTCTCGCGAGAACGATGTGCTGTTCTAGAGCATCGGACGCAAAAGTGGGGACCGGTTTTGCGTGGAAAGATGCTCAAAACCATCAACTTACAGCATCGGATGTGGGTCCGATTTCACACCCGATGCTCTAAATGACTCAAGCAGAGCCCGGCCCATCGCAGATCAGAGAGCACATGATGGCCCGAAGCTCTCCACCACGCGGACTTCGCTGTTCCCGCAACGGGGACAGATCGTCCGGCAGATGACCATCATCGGATAGACAGGCTCCATCCCGAGGGGCAGCCCGCCCTCGATCGTGACCTGGATTGCTTCCGATGCAGGGACGTCAGTCCGCCCCGCGGATCGCGCCCGCAATAGGGACGCGGGGCATCCAGCGTCAGGCGGCGCCGTGGGCGGCAGGGCGATCCTTTCGAGTTGCTCGCGGATTCTCCCCGCCGCCTTCCGGCCGATGCCGGGCACGATCTGCTCGATGCGGGGAGCGATGGCCGTGAGCTGGGCGAGTGTCCGGATATTGTCGTTCTCCAGCGCCGCCCACACCCGCCGCGTTAACATGACTCCCTTGATGGGGCCGCTCCTCAGCACGCTGGGCGGCACTCCGCTCGCTCGGCTCATGGCAGCCCTCACTCTTCCCTGAACGCCTTGGCAAACTGGTCGGTGAACGGCTTGGTCAGGTAGGTCATCGCGGTCCTGTCCTGGGTCGCCACGAACACCTCGACGGGCATCCCGGGCTTGAGGGGCTGGTCCGCGAGCTTCTCCATCTCGCTGGGATCGATCTGGACATCGGCCAGATAGTGAGTGGTGTTCGTCGCCGGATCGCGCGTGGTCGCGGCCGAGACGTACGAAATCCTTCCCTTCAGCTCGGGCGTGGTGCGCTGGTTGAAGGCCGAGAACCGGAGCTTGGCCGACTGCCCTACGAAGACCTGGTCGACGTCGACGGGCGAGAGCCTGGCCTCGATCTTCAGCTTCGCCTGCTCCGGCACGATGGTGGCGAGGGTCTCCGCGGGCGTGATGACACCTCCGACGGTGTGGATCGACAGCTCGTTGACAACCCCAGACATGGGTGCGCGAATGTCCGTTCGCGCGAGGCGGTCCACGAGCGCGATGCGACGGTCGTTGAGCTCGGAAATCCTGGTCACGACGGCACTCAGCTCGCGCTGGGCCTCGGTGCGGGCGTTCTCGTCGACCGAGATGATCTGCAGCCTGATACTGCTCATCCGCGCCCGTGCGCGCGCAATGCTGGCTCCGATTTCCCCGACCTCTCCTGAGAGACGGGCAAGATCGCGGTTGATGCCGTACATCCGCGCCCCCTCGATCAGCCCCTTGTCGGCCAATCCCTTCAGCTTGCCGTGCTCGGCACGGACAAGGTCAAGCTCATGACTCTTGGCGGACTGCTGGGCCTGGAGGCCGTTGATCTCCTGCTCGAGCTGAGCGATCTCGGAGTTGAGCTGCTCCTTCTGGCTCTCCCGGTGCGCCCGGTTGCCCTCGAACAGCCTCACCTCGCCATAGGTGGCGAGATCGGCCAGCGTAACGGGGACCGCGTCCATCAACGGAACCACTATCTCGTTCATGCCCTCGCGCTCCGAGGTCAGCCTGACCTTGCGGGCTACGAGTTCGGAGAGTTGCGAGCTGACGATCGAGAGTTCCGCCTTGGTCTGCACGTCGTCGAGGCGCAGCATCACCTGCCCGGCCTTGACGAAGTCGCCTTCGCGCACGCTGATCTGGCTGACGATCCCGCCGTCCCTGTGCTGGATCACCTTCAGGTTCTGGTCGACCTTGACCAAGCCATGGGCGATCACCGAGCCGTTGATCTGGGCCACCGCTGCCCAGCCGCCGCATCCCACTACCAGAAGCGCCCCAAGGGCTATTCCTGCCGTGACCCGGCCGCCGAGATGGAAGTCGTCGTTGTCCTTCCCCGCGTGATTGCTCATTCCCTGTCTCCCTGATGCCGCGGTCGGAGCCTGCGGTCGTTGTCGTGCTTAGGCCTGTTCGACGATGACGATGGCCCTGTGGCCGTCGAGATAGATGGTGGTCTCGTAGATGCTGTCGCGGTCGATATCGGCCTCGATCACCGTGCGGTCGATGCTCTCCGACCGCTCGTGGCGGAAGCGGATCCGTGCATCGTCATCGTCAACCTTCTTGCCGTAGATGTTCTCGAACTGGTCCTCGAGCCTGTCGAAGACCTTCTCGAAGATGTCGTACTTGGACATCCGGATGCGGTCTCCCGCCTTGAAGTCGACGATCTCGTGGAGGACCGGAGCGGGCGCGCTCGCCGGGGGCGGCGGTGTGAACTCGAACAGGTCGCTGCCATCACCGCCCTTCAGCACGACGGGCTGCGGGCCGACAATGAAATGGTCGTCGCCCGATCCTCCGATCACGGTCTCGAAGCCGCTGATTGTGTCGCTCCCGATATCACAGCCGCTGGCTGTTCCTTGGGTGAGGTCGATCGTGATTCCGCTTTGCGAGGACGAGTAGTCCAGGGTGTCGCAGCCCTCGCCGCCGTCATAGACATCGTCCTCCCCATCGGCGGCCGCGCGGATGACGTCATTTCCGGCCCCTCCCGAGACGATGTCCCGCCCGGTCCCGTCGGCGAGGATGTCGTTACCGGCGCCGCCGTTCAGGGTGTCGTTGCCCGTGCCGCCATCGAGGCAATCATGGCCGTCGCCGCCATCCAGCGCATCGTCGCCGCCACGTCCGTCGATGCGGTCGTCACCCGCCCCGCCCGAGAGGGTCTCGTCGCCTCCGGAACCTGAGATCGCATCATGGCCGGAGCCGCCCCGGACGATCTCGAATCCGGCCACCGCGTTGTCTCCGATCTCGCAGCCCCCGGCGGATCCTCGGGCCAGGTCGACATGGACGCCGCGCTCGGTGGAGGACAGGTCCAGCGTGTCGATCCCGGCACCGCCATCGTAAACGTCCCTGTCGCCGTCGAGGGCGACGACGACATGATCGTCGCCCTCGCCAGCGGAAACGGTGTCCCGCCCCGCTCCGTCGAGGAGGAGGTCGGCACCCGCCCCGCCCTCGATCAGGTCGTCGCCGTCACCGCCCGAAACCACGTCGTTGCCTTCGCCGCCTCGCAGGGTGTCGTTGCCCGCGTTGCCCTCGATCCTGTCGTCCCCGGAATCGCCGCTGACGAGGTCGTCTCCGGCACCGCCGAACAGCATGTCGTTCCCATTGCCGCCGTGGATCTGGTCATTGCCGCCGTCCCCGAACACGGTGTCGTCGCCGTCGCCGCCGAACAGGCGATCATCGCCCTCGCCACCCGAGATTTGGTCGTGGCCGGCCCCGCCGAGGATGACGTCGTTCCCATCGCCGCCGCGGAGGATGTCGTTGCCGGCTCCTCCCACGATGTGGTCATCGCCCGCGCCACCGTCGATGAGGTCGTCCCCGTCCCGCCCGTCGATGAGATCGTTTCCGCCTTTGCCCTCGATCACGTCGGCGCACGCGGTGCCGAGAAGGACATCGTCGCCGTCGGTGCCGATGATGGAGTTTCTGACGACCGAGAAATAGGCGTGCTGGACAACCGTCGCCCTGCCGTCCGTGATCTCGTACGTGACCGTCACGGGGCCGAGACCGTTCGGGTCGTAGAGCCAACCGTTCGCGGTCCAGGTGATGGTGCCCGAGGATACCTTCAGGTTCCGGATCGACAGGGCATCCCCGTCAGGATCCGACGCGTTCGCCAGGAACTCCGAAAGGCCGATGAGGACGGCCGGGCAGCCTGCCACGTCGCGAAGATAGACGGGGCCGCTCGTCCGCGGCGCGCGGTTGGCCGAACCACGAGGATCGTCATCGTCTCTCTCCGCTGGCTTCGGGATTGGGTTCGAATGCCCTGGTTCGTCGTCTCCCGTGTCATCGCCGGGAGGGCTGTCGGCAGGATCGTCACCCCTTGGCTTCGAACCGCCGCCGGTGCTTCCGCCAGGGCGGCTGCCGGTGACGGATCCGACATTGTCGTTGGACGCTCGAAGCCCCCCCTCGAGCCGCGCAAGCCTGCTGACGTCCGCCCGCTGGACGAACGGTGCCGCGAACTGGAGCGGCGGCGAGTCGACCATCAGAAAGGTCGGCTCGGAAAGGCGGTTGTCGAAGGGCGTGCCGGAGCCGATCCGGAGCAGCTGGTCTTCCGGCTGGGAATCGCCTTGCTTCAGCGGCTCCAACGGACCGGACAGCAACCCGCCATCGACGAGCTTGAGGTGCGATTTCCCGCCGTCTTCGGGATGCAGAGGAGCCTCGCCCTCATCGGGGAGACGACCCCAGCCCGGCATGGCGCTCTTCAGGTAGGCGGCGATCCCGAGCACCAGGGCCCCGAATGCCAGCGGCATCTTCGAGAGCTTGGACTCCTTCAGCTCGTAGCGCTGGCGGGGAGCGGCCTCGTTGGCCTGCCCGCTCTTCGTACCTTTGACGTCGATGATCATGCCGGGACCCTCGCCGTGGCAGGTGCCTTCGCCATCGAGGCGGCTGCGTTCACCGACTCACGGATGCCGATGATCTCCTCCTTCGGCCCGAAGGCCGTCATGCGCCCGCCTTGGATGACGGCGACGAGATCGACCGCCACCAAGGCGCTCGGACGGTGGGCGATCACGAGAGCGATGCCGCGTCGCGCACGGACGGTCTTGATGGCCTCGGTGAGGGCTGCCTCGCCCTCCCCGTCGAGGTTGGAGTTGGGCTCGTCCATGACCACGAGGAAGGGATCCTTGTAGAGCGCGCGGGCGAGGCCGATGCGTTGCCGCTGCCCGGCCGAGAGGGCTGCGCCCTGCGCGCCCAGCCTGGTACGATAGCCATCGGGCAGGCGCACGATCATCTCGTGGATGCCCGCGGCCTGAGCCGCTGCCACGATGGCTCGGGAATCGTTCTCGGCATCGAAACGGGAGATGTTCTCCGCGACGGTGCCGTCGAGCAGGGACACGTCCTGGGGCAGGTAGCCGATATGGCGGCCGAGGTCCTCGTCCTTCCACTGGGTGAGCTCGGCCCCGTCGAGACGGACGCTGCCGCGCAGCACGGGCCAGATGCCGGTCAATGCACGCACCAGGGTCGTCTTGCCGCCGCCGCTCGGGCCGATGATGCCGAGCGCCTGCCCGGCGGCGACTTGGAAATCCACGTCGCTGAGCAGCACCCGGCCGGAATCGGGAGCCGCGACCGTCACGCGCTCGACCTGAAGCGTGCCCTTGGGGACCGGGAGGGAGAGCGGATTCTCCACGTCGGCGAGGGCGATCACCGTCTCCTTGAGCCGCTGGAAGGCGGTTCGGGCGGCGACCACGCCCTTCCAGTTGCCGATGGCCTGGTCGACCGGGGCGAGAGCGCGGGCCGAGGCCACGGAGCAGGCGATGATCGCACCGGCCGACAGCTCGCCCTGGATCGTCAGGTAGGCACCGAGGCCCAGCGTCGCCGATTGCAGGATCATGCGCAGCACCTTGGAGATCGCTCCGAAGGTGCCGCTGATGTCGTTGGTGCGCGTCTGGAGGCTCAGGTGCTCGGCGTTGGCCTTGGCGAACCGGGCGACCGCGCGCGATGCCATGCCCATGGCCTTGAGGATCTCGGCATTACGGGCATTGGAGTCGGCGATGGCGTTGCGCTCGATCGCCGCCTGGTGCGTCGCGCCGGCCAGGCGTCGGGTCATGATCTCTGTGGCGATGGTGAGCATCGTCAGGACGACGGCACCGCCCAGCACGAGAGCGCCGAGGAGCGGATGGAGGAAATAGACGAAGGCGAGATAGAGCGGCATCCACGGCAGATCGAAGAGAGCCGTCGGTCCCTGTCCGCCGAGGAAGCCGCGCACGGTGTCGACGTCCCGTCCGCGCTCCAATGCCTCGGAAGTCGAGAAGCCGAAGCGGGGCATATCGATGGCGACCTGATGCGCCAGGGGCGCGATGCGCTTGTCGAGCCGTGCGCCGACCCGGACGAGCACCTGCGACCGGATCACGTCGAAGAGTCCCTGGAACAGGTAGAGGCCGACGGCCAGGACCGAGAGCGCCACCAGGGTCGGCACGCTGCCGCTGCCCAGCGCCCGATCGTAGATCTGGAGCATGTAGAAGGAGCCGGTCAACGCGAGGACGTTGATGATGCCGGATACCGAAAAGAGGAAAATGACGATTCCCCGAAGCCCCTGGGTCAGCTTTTCCGCTGCCTTTCGCTTCTGGGCTGAGGTGAAACTGGTCCCGCGCATTTGGGCGTCCCTGTCGATGTTGTTGTTGTCTGTTCGGGTGGCCGGCGGGCCCTAGGGTCCGCCGGCCGTCCTCCCTCCCGTGGGGTTTAGGAGAGAACGAAGTCGGACGGCTTGAGGTCGTGGTTGCCCTTGAGGCTGATCTTGAATTCAGCCGCGTCGGGACCGGTGGTGTTGCCGCTGACAACCGTGTACTCGCCGTCTGCGCGGGTCTCGTGGGAGATCACGAGCTGGGCTGGCCCGGTGAAGGACGAGCCGTTCGCCAGCGTGAAGGCCTGCTTGCCCGCCGCACCCGTGTTGGCGTCGATCGCCGAGAGGTCGAGACGGTCACCTGGCTGGAAGCCGAGGATCGTGTCGCCGTTGGCGTCGGCCGCCGACAGGAAGCGGAAGACGTCATTGCCCGCACCGCCGTCGATCACGTTCACGGCGCGGCTCGCCGTGATCACGTCGTTGCCCGACCCGGTCACGATGTTCTCGATGCCCCAGATCGTGTCGATACCGGTCTGGCTGCTCGACACGGTGCCGTAGCTGGTGCCGTTGCCGCCGAGGTTCGCCGTGATGTTGGCGGTGATTGCCGACATGTCCAGGGTGTCGATCCCGGTGCCGCCCGTCATGTCGTCGCCGTAGTAGACGTCGTTGCCGTCGTTCACGGAGGCCACGATGGTGTCGTTCCCGGCCCCGCCATAGACGGTATCGTTGCCCGCCCCGGCATCGATCATGTCGTCGCCGGCATCGCCGAAGATGCGGTCGTTCCCGGCCTCGCCATAGAGCATGTCGGCATCGTCGCCGCCGAGCATGGTGTCGTCGCCGTCACCGCCGAACATGACGTCCCGCCCGGCCTCGCCGCTCAGGAAGTCGTTGCCCGCACCGCCATTGACGATGTCGTTTCCGGCTCCGGCGACCACGTTGTCGTTGCCGTCGAGCGCCATGATCGTCTCGCCCCTGGCCGTGCCGACCAGCACCTCGGTGCCGTTCGTTCCGGCGATCGGCGCGCCCACCGAGGTGTCGGGCTGGGTCACGGGAGGAGTCGTGCCGCCCCTATTGTCTCCCGGTCCGGCACCCTCGCCGTCATGACCGCAAGAGTCGTCGTCCTCCTCATCATCGTCGCCAGAGCCGCTGTCATCGCCCGGAGTGACGACCTGCCCGTCATCATTGCCCGGGTTGCTGACATCATCGTCCTCACCCTCGCCATCGTCGTTGCCGGAGCCGAACTGAGGCAACCCGCCCACGCTGGTGAAGCAGATGCTATGGCCGTCGCGGGTCATCGTGGTCACGCCGTTCTCGCCGGTCGTGATCTCGTAATCCCCCGGCACCGCTCCAGCCGGCAGCTCGATCACGTCCTGCGGGCGCAGTGTGCCCACGATGGTGTCGTTGCCGCCGTTGGAGCGGAACACGATCCGGTGTGACGAGGTCAGGGCCGAGATGTCCACCGTGTCGTCACCTGCGTTGCCATCGATGGTGATGGTGTTCGGACGCAGACTCGTGCCCGAGAAGTCGCCGACGATGTTGATCGTGTCCCCACCGATCGTTCCGGTGGCCGTAGGCTCGTTGCCGTTGATCCGGATCTCCTCGATGTCGACCAGCTCCGCGATGATCGCGGCGTTGTTAGTGCCGTTCCGGGTGATGACGATCTCCGTATCGCCTCTCAGGCTCGAGAGATTGTTGCCGGGGAGAGCGTCCCAGGCCGCCCTGGTGAAGATGGAGTAGGTCTCCGCCGAGGCATTGCCGTTGATGACGAACGTGTCGCCGAGGCCGCCCTCCGTGCCGCCGTTGACGTAGTCACGGCCGTCCGTTGTTCCTCCGACCGCATTGGCATTCCAGATGATCGTGTCGTCCCCGGTTCCGCCATTGAGGGTGTCGTTGCCGAGTCCTCCGATGAGCGTGTCGTTGCCTCCGTTCCCGTTGACCATGTCGTTGCCCGCGAGGGCGTCGATCAGGTCGTTGTTGTTGCCGCCGTTGAGGGTGTTGTTGCCGGTCGTGCCTGTGATCGTAGTGGCTGCGGCCGGAGCGAGGACGAAGTCGCTCTGGTCGATGGCAGAGGGAGCAACACCGTTGAGACGGATGGTGCCGATCTCGGCGCCGTTCGCATCGCGGATCGTCAGCAGCGTATTGTTGGTGCCGCCGACGGCCGCGATTCCGACCCGTGCGGTGAAGGTGGCCGCCGTGATGCCGAGGGTGCTGAGATCGATCCGGTCCTGGCCGCCCTGGGCGTTCGCATCGAAGGTGTTGATGACGTCCGCCCCGAAGCCGGGTGCCGTGTAGGCGATGACGTCGTTGCCGCCGCCGCCGAGGTTGATCGTGTCGTTGCCGGCACCGCCGATGATCGTGTCGTCGCCGCTTCCGCCGTCGAGGGTATCGTCGCCGCTTCCGCCGTCGAGCACGTCGTTCCCGCCGCCGCCGTTCAGGATGTCATTGCCGCCGCCCCCGAAGAGCTGGTTGGCGGCACCGTTGCCGGTGATCGTGTTGGCAAGTTCGTTGCCTGTGCCGTTGATCGCGGTGTTCCCCGTGAGCGTCAGGTTCTCGACGTTTGCCCGGAGGGTATAGCTGACGGATGCCTGGACCGTGTCCGTCCCGGCGTTCGCGGCCTCGACGACCACGTCTCCGGCATTGTCGACGATGTAGGTGTCATTGCCGACGCCGCCTTCCATGGTGTCGGCTCCAGCCCCGCCGTCGAGCCTGTCGTTGCCTTCCATGCCCAACAGGGTGTCGGCCCCCGTGCCGCCGGTGATGGTGTTGTTCAAGGCATTGCCGGTTCCGGTAAAGGCTCCACCCCCGGTATAGGTCAGGTTCTCTACGTTGGCACCCAAGGTGTAGGCTCCGAGGGTGGTCTGAACCTCGTCGGTGCCGCCGTTGGCGGCCTCGACGACCGCGTCTCCGGCATTGTCGACGACGTAGGTGTCGTTTCCAGCACCGCCGACCATGACGTCGGCACCGGTTCCGCCATCCAACTGGTCATTCCCGCTGCCTGCGACCAGCAGGTCGGCCCCGGCGCCGCCGTTCAGCTCGTTGTTCCCTCCGCTACCGAAGATCAGGTCGTTGCCTGCGCCGCCGATGATGGTCTCGGCGCCGCTCTCGCCGGCCACCAGGTTGTTGACGGTGGACCCGGAGAGATCGATCGTCCTTGGGAGCAGCCCGAACACCGGGCCGGCCGGGTCTTCCTTGCTGACGACGTAGTCCCCATTGCCGAGAGCGTAGCCCTCGTACGTGGCATTGTCGAAATTGATGAGTTCGACGCCGGTCTGGACGTTGGTCCCGCTGAAATGACCCGCGACTGTGATCCGCTGACCGTTGAAGTCGATGACGAGATTGCCGGCATTGGTTCCGGTATCGCTGTCCGACACGTTGAGGCCCGTCAGGGCCGCGCCGCCCGCCATGATGACGATGCGGTCAGCGGTACCGGAGTTGGAGCCTTCGTTGATCGTGTCGTTCCCGTCGGCCAGGCCGAAGGAATACGTATCGTTGCCCGCACCGCCGTTCAGGGTGTCGTTCCCGGCACCGCCCAGGAGAATGTCGTTGCCGGCATTCCCGTTCAGGACGTCATTCCCGCCGAGGCCGAGAATGATGTCGTCCTGCGCGGTCCCGTTCAGTGAGGGGGACTGACCGGACGGCCCGCTGTCATTGCCGGCGGTGCCCGTGATGACGTTGAGGGTGCTGCCCTGGAACTGGAGTCTCTCGATGTTGCGCAGCGTGTCGGTCCCGTCGGACACCGCGTTGACCTCTTCCGGGAGGGCGGGCGGAGTGAAGTTGGCGTGGGAGATCACCAGCGAACCGTCGGCATTGGTCGCGAACGTATAGTTCCCGACTACGTCCGTATAGACGGCGGTGTCGATGTCTCCGGCCTTGTTGCCGTCGACGATCTCGCGGACGATCGAGAGCTGGCCGGGGTTGAGCGTCCGGTCGAACATCGTCTGCTGGAGGGTCTTGCCGCCGAACTGCGCCAGCGCTCCCGCGACGACCACCCCGTTCACGTAGTCCGCCTCGCGGTAGATCTTTCCGTCCAACGTGTCAGCCGTGTAGGTCTGATTACCGACCGTGATACGGATGCGCACGTTGAGCCACTTGTCGCCGTCGATGATGTCGTTGCCGCCACCTCCCTTGATCGTATCGCTGCCACCGCCGCCGAGCAGGATGTCGGAGGCATCGTCCGTGTTCATCACGGCCCACTGTTTCCTACCGTCCGCGCCAGTCAGCTCGAAGCGCTGAAGGTGCGCCACGAGCTTGTCGAGACCGTCGATCAGCTTGACGTTCTTCTCCAGCAGCGCGTTGGAGTAGGACTCCAGCGGGGCATTGGGGCCGATCTGGGCGGCGTTGCCGTTCGCGTCGAAGGCACCCATGACCACATCCCGGCCGGTCAGCTTGTCGCTGAACTTCCAACCTGAGAGGCCTTCGACCAGGTCGAAGCGGTCCCGCAGGATGTTGTTCTGCTGGTTCTGGAAGATCGTGACCGTCATGTCCGAGTCGGCGGCCTGGTTGTGACCCTTGTGGATCGCCCAGTCGAAGCCGGCCATGCCGTTGTTGCGCTCGATGCCCTCGTTCTGGAACATGATGTCGTCGCCGGACTCGGCGTCGTAGTCGTTGTCGTTCCCGCGCCCGTTCAGGACGTCGTGGCCGATGATCGTCGAGTTGAAGAACAGCTCGGAGTTGTCACCCGCCAAGGTGTCGAAGCTCTCCCCGCCCTCGATCCAGTCGTCGCCCTCATTGCCCTTCAGGAAGTTGATGCCCGTGCCGCCGCGGATGAAGTCGTTGTCCAGGCCGCCATTGATGTCCTTGGCCTCGGTGCCGCCGAAGATGAAGTCCTGGCCGCTGCCGCCGAAGACGAGGTCGAGGCCGCTGCCCGGGTTGATGACGTCGTTGCCCGCGTCGCCGTGGATCACGTCGCCCGCACCGATATCCGTGCCGCTGTCGGTGATGATGTCGTCGCCGTCGCCGCCGTGGAGATGGTCGACGCCGTAGCCGCCCTCGAGGTAGTCGTCGCCGCCGTCGCCCCAGAGCGTGTCGTCGCCCTCGCCGCCGATCAGGGTCTCGCCCCGGTTCGAGCCGCCAAGTACGACGTGGTCGGTGCCGCTATAGCGAAGATAGTCGATAATCCCGTCGCCATTGACGTCCTTGCGGATGACCATTGGGCTGATCGCGCCGAGGATCGGGTCGTCATGCTGGGGATCGTCGTGGATCTGCCGGTTCCGGTCGATCTCGAGGATGTGGTCGGCCGTCTGGAACGCGGCGCCGTTGATGTGCGTCGACCTCCCGTCTCCGAGGCTGGTGTTGCGCATGATGAGCTGGGCGAAGGAGTCGGCCTCGAGCTCGTTGAGCAGGTTCAGGCCCTGCGTACGGCTCAGGTAGTAGAACCGGTCACCTGCCTGGAGCTGCTCCATCTGGTACTCGAAGACGTACGTGAAGGTCGATCCCAGCATCGACCCGAAGGTCATCTTCTTCTCCGCAAGGCCGCCGATCCAGAAGTCGACGTCATTGAGACCGCCGAGCCTGCCCTCCTCCGTGTCCCTGTAGGCACCCTGTCCGTGCAGGAAATCCAGCCGGTCGGCTGGGGCACCGTTGCCGCCCATCACGAGCAGGGTCGCCGCCGCGCGCTTGGCCTCGAGCGTGGTGGCCGAGGTGATGGACAGGTGCGTCCCGTAAGCGGCGATGAAGTTGATCACCGAGGCCGTGTTCTTCAGCGAGAGCGCGAAGTCGTACCAGCTCTCGTAGGGCTTGACGCGGGTGTCCTGTGTGTCCGCGTAGAACTGCTTGCGGGCCTCGTTGAGCGAGGGCACGCCCGTCTCGCGGGCACGGGCGATATTGGTCGCGCCGAGGTCGAGCGGCAGGCCGACGAGGTTGTTGCGCAGGGCGCCTGTCAGGAATTCGTCGATCTCGTTGCCGACCTGACGGGACATGCCGTTCAGGATGGCGCCTGCCGCCTCGTTCGGGTCCACGCCGGCGTTGCCGAAGGCGAGCGGGTTGAGGAAGGCCTCGATCAGGCCGATCTCGCTCTGGACGGGCCTGCCGTCCTCCCCGATGTGGACCATGTCGATGGTCTCGGTCAGCATCGAATGGCCGAAGCGGTATACCACGTGGGCAAACTCGGCCACGATGGCACCGGAAACGGTGGTGGTGTTGGAGAACAGGAAGGGATTCACGTCCGGCGCGGCGGCGCGGGCGAACTCCTCGAAGACGAGGTGCTGGTAGACCATCTCGGTGGAGAAGCGGGCTGCCTGGAAGAGGCGCTCGCCGTCCCAGACCAGGGCATCGATCTCCGCCTGCGTCGTCGGGATTTGCGTCACGTCGACGGCCAGCCACTCGTTGAGGAACGCGAGATCGCCGGACTCGAGCGCGATCTTCTTCGTCTCCTCAAGAATGCGGTTGTGCTCGGAGTGGAAGACGTGGTGGATCGAGGTCAGGCCGATGTTCTCGTTGCCGCGTCCGTCGCCCACGATGACGTGGCGGTCGAGCAGTTCGTTGTCGTAGGTTGTGTTGACCCCCATCGGGTTGGGAATGATCGGGTTACCGGCGACGTCGTCGCTGTCGGCGGCCTTGATCCCGTCGGCCACGCCGTCATGGTTGAGGTCATAGGTGCCGGGGACGGCGTTGTGGGCGATGTCGTTCAGGAAGGCGCGTCCGGCCGACATGGCTTCAGAAGCTGCAACGGGCTGATCGAGGTTGCCTTCCAGAGCCGGTGCCCCTTGGCGAACGAGTTGTGGGAAGCCGTTCGGACCGCGCACGAACTCGCCGTAGACGTCGGTCAGCAATCCGGGAACGCGCAGGACGTCCATGTCGGTCAGGAGGATGCCGAGCTTGGTCGCCGCCTGTTCCTTCACGTCAGCCCAGGTGGCCGGGCCGCCGTTCTTGCCCTCGAGCATGCGCCCTGTCGCGACGGGCTTGCCATCGACCAGCGTGTACTCGCGCAGGAAGACCTGGTGAGACGGGTTGGACGTGTAGACCTGGTTGAGGTCGATCCACGGCGTGGTCTCGTTGCGGTGGCCGAGAAGGACGTCGTCGGCCGTGCCCATCTGCCCGTCGGCCCCCGCGCCCATCACCGGGCTGGCGCGGGTCAGGACCATGAAGTTTGTGTAGCTGCCCTCGACGTAAAGTGGGTCGTCGGGCTGGAGCGGGATGTAGACCGTGCCGTTGTCGCCCTTGCTGACGAGGTCGAGTCCGTGGTCGAAGAACTGGCCGAACAGGGTGAAGAAGCCGTTGAAGGGCGCCGTGTCGCCGAGGTCGGCCGAGACGTTGTCGATCATGACGGTCTTGGGCGTCATCTCGATGTAGTCGATGCGGGCGAGTTCCAGCGTGTTAGTGGTAGCCCGCAGCTCGACGACCGAGCTCGGGCCGATCTTCACATTTTCGAAGGTGATGGTGCGCAGGTTTGCGGCCTGGGCGCCGTCACCGGGCTGGTTCGGGGCATCGAGCATCCATCTGTCGACCATCTTGCCATCGACCCAGAGTTCCATGGGGATGGCGCCGTCGTTCTCGTCGAGATAGGCGATCTTGATGTCATGGAAGGCGGATGAGGCTTCGTTCGACGATACGGTGGTCGAGGCCGCGCCGGTCTGGTTGGCACCGAGGCGAATGACCGTGTTTCCAGATGTGCCGCTGATCGTCTCCTCGAAGAAGGCGCCGGGATCCGTGAAATCCTCCGCTTCGATCCTGGTCGTCTCGCCGTATACGTAGTGAGCCTTGCCCTGCTGGATGAGCGCCTTGATGGCCGGGTTGTCGGGTGACTGGTCCGAGATCAGGTTCGAGATGATACGAGGGTCGGCATCCCACACGTCGCCCGTGTTCCCGTAGTGGGTCGGCTCCGCGCTTGCCGGCGATCCCGGCCCCTGCGCTCCGGCGGGCCTGTGGTCGGCGGGGACATACTTCGGATTGAGCAGGCGCGGCATGATCTGGTCTGCGGCGCCGTTCCACTCCTGGCCCGGGATCAGGTTGTTGTAGCTGCCGTCGACCGTGCGCAGGCCGTAGGGCAGCAGGTGGTGGCTGACGAGATCGGCGAGCGGTTTCGCGGCGTCGCCCGAGTGAGCGACAGAGTTCGCCTCGCCAACCTTGATCTGCGTCAGGATGAATTCGAGGTCATGTTTGACCAGTTGGACCATGATGCTTCTCCCTCTGAGGCCTAGCCTTGTGCGCGCATTGTCCCGGCCTGGGCTGCCTCGCCCATCGGCCCGCAATTTCGTCGACGATCTTGGCCAAGGCCCGCACGGACCGCATCGGCTGGAGGTACAGTGATTTTCCTGGCCATCGGTCGAGGTCGCGCCTCGTCTTTGGTCCAGGTGCGCCGGACCAAGGTCCAGGCCTTCCACGGAGCCCGACCGTGTCCACAAGGATGCTCGCTACCGTGCGGGGCGACGCGGGCGGCCGAGGCAACACGGATTGCGAGGCTGGGAATTGGGATGCGCCGCACGCCGTGAACCGACACGCGGCATTGCCCAGGAAAGTGCGGAGCACCTGAAGCAAAGTCAGGAGAACAACAGGCGTTCAACCGGCATATTTTGGATGGACCTTGAGGCGCTTGGACGGCTCGCGGATCACCGCGATGCAGAGCCTCCAAAGCCCTGCATCCGGACGCTGGCGCATCATGCGAAAAAGTGGACCCGGTTTTTCGCAGCAAGCGATGCGCTGTTCTCTACAGCATCGGACGTGAAAAGTGGATTTGCACTTTTCACGTCCGTCCCAGGCACGGCGCCGCCGTGCGGATTCGGTTCACGCCGGCATGCCGGGCCTTGAACGATCACTCGTGGTTTGCGCAGCGTGCGGCAACCCGAGCGTCGGCTCACATGATTCGTTCCACGGGTTCGCCCCATTCGCGCTGGGCGATGAGCACCGCCTCGACCCGGTTCCTGGCCTTGAGCTTCCTCAGGATGTTGGTCACGTGGTACTTGACGGTCTTTTCCTGCACGTCCAGCCGCTCGCCGACCTCGCGGTTGCTTAGCCCCGTGGCGATCAGGCGCAGGGTGCGCCTCTCCTGGTCGGAAAGGGATGTCAGAGGGCCGGTCTCCGTCCGCGCCTTGTTCGCCAGCAGGCGCAGTGCGAGATCGGGAGCCACGAACGTGCGCCCGCCCTTGAGGCTCTTGACCGTCGCAATCAGGTCGGACGCCCGGATGCCCTTGGGAAGGTAGCCGGCCGCACCTGCGTCCAGCGCATCCATCACGTCGTCGTCGTCCTCCGAAACCGTCAGCATCGCGACACGGGGCGGTTCCGGCATCCGGAGAATCTCGCGGGCTGCTTCGATCCCGTTTCCGGGCATCGACACATCCAGCAGGATGAGGTCGGGCGCAAGCTCCTTCGCGAGCTGCACGGCCTCGTCGGCCGAGGCTCCCTCCCCCACAACCTCGATCGCGCCATCGAGGGCGAGCGACTGGATGACCCCGGCCCGGAACAGCGCATGATCGTCGACCACGACGACACGGATCTTATCAACCATTCCGATCCCCCCCAGGAACATTCATGATCATCTCGACCCTTGTCCCGCCGCCTGGGGTCTTGCCCATACAGAACGTGCCGCCAAGGCTCTCCACGCGCTCCCGCAATCCAACGAGGCCAAGGCCGGATTCGAGTCCAGCCGAGCGGCCCGTGCCCGGACCTCCGTGGTCTTCCACCGACAGGCACAGCATGGTGCCCTCGACCGTGCAGGCCACGGCTTGACCGTTGCCTCCAGCATGGCGGAAGGCGTTGTTGAGCCCTTCCTGAACGAACCGGTACGCGCAGATCTTGATTGCGGGTGGGAGCGACGAGGTGACGTCCGCACAGCAGACGGCCACCGCGGTCCCGGTGCGCCGCTCGTGAGCGCGGGCCGCGTGCCTGATGACCTCCGCGAGCGGCAATCCCTCGATCTCCGGCAGCATCAATCCCTTCGAGATGGCGCGTATATCGCGGTTCGCGTCCTCAAGAACGGAATCCAGTGCCAGCAATTCCCTCTCCTGCTCGACGGCCGTGCTGGCGCGCCGGACGTGCTCCACTTTCAGCGCAGCCAGCCCGATGAGCTGGGCGGGACCGTCATGCAGATCCGCGCCGAGCCCGCGCAGGTAGCGCTCGGTCAATTCGGCGACGCGGCCCGAGGCACGCTGAACCCGCTCCCGGAGGACCCGGTTGTAACGGGACGTTCGTTCGACATCCGACATGCGCTCACGGAGCTGATCCTGCTGGGTCATGATGATCCTGTTGCCGCGATGGACGACCCAGAACAGGCCGGCCATGATCAGGGCAGTGGCGGCGATCCGCGCGAGCCAGCTCGACAGGCGCAACCACCACAGCCTTCTCTCCAGCGGCTCCGTCACCTCATGAATCTCCGCAACGGCGATGATCTGCCCGGTGAGGTGCTCTCGGATGGGGGCGTAGATCTCGAGATAGCGGGAGGTGAACCCCCGGGCCTCGTGCTCGGCGGCCTCCAGGTCGGTGTAATGCGCAGAAACCTCCCCGGCCAGGGCGGCGACAAGCCCGGCGGGTGGGGTGAACGTGCGTCCGATCAGCTCGGGTGATCTCGAATAGGCGACGAGGCCCCCCTTCTTCCAGATCTCGAGATGGGGAAAACGGCTCTCGAAGTCATCCCTGTCCAGCAGTTGGTCGAGTTCAGCCCGCTCGTTAGCAGGCAATGCGCCAGCAGTCGCAAGATGAGCGCCCAAAGGTGACAGGAAGCTATCCATGAACAGCGCGGTCGTCGCAGCGCTCCGGTCGATCGCATTCCTCGAGATGATCTCGGCGGTGAAGAGCCCTTCCACGATCATCGCCAGGAGCATGATGGTGCCGCCCGTCACTGCGAACTGGCGTGTCAGGCTCCAGGATTCCAGGACGCTGCTCCAGCGACGCGATCCCAGCCGTACCTCCAACCCCGACATGTCCTGCCCCGATCTTTCCCTTGGAAGCATGAGGATATGCAGGACGAGTTTCCCTGCAATTGACTAAAGTCCAACGCGGGACTGGACTTTGGTCCAGGGCCTGCTTTGGCCAGGCACAAGGGCTCGTGGTAGGGGCAGGGATGCGGACACGCTCTCGAACGGAATTTTCCCATATGGGCCAAGCCTTTGCGCAATCCGGAGGGCTTTGGGCGAGCGGGCGTCGCACATGCCGAGCCACCTCCAATGGAGTAATACCTCCTGCCATGTCTCTCCCTCGTCGGAGTGAAGGACATGTTTCCGGTTCGACGGCTACGTTTTTTAGGCAGGCTGGCCTGGGATCGCGAGATTCTACCGGATCCCTCCCCGCCAGATATGCGTCCGGGGGTACTTCATGAGTTCGATTTCGGTTGCCTTGATCGATGGCCATCCCGTCACGATCGAGGGTTTGGCGCACGTGCTTGCCTTGCAAGGCGCGTTCACCGTGGTGGCTTGCGGGACGAGCTCCACGGACGCGCTCACGATCGCCGAGCGGCATCGCCCCGACCTCATGATCATGGACTTGGCGATCCCCGGAAACGCCATCGCGGCGATCTCACAGATCGCAGCCGACCACCTGGGGACTAGGATCATCGCCTTCACGGCGGTGCCCGGCGTGGACCGTGCCGTGAAGGCCCTCGAGGCGGGAGCGCGGGGCTACGTGTCCAAATCCTGCGGGACGGACGAGATCGTCAGCGCCGCACGGGCCGTGGCCGCGGGGGACACTTACGTGTCGCAGAACTTCGGGAGCGAGGCGATCGCGGCGCTGCGGAACGCCTCAGTGCGCCGGATCGCCATGCAGGCCCTCAGGCTGAGCGCCCGCGAGGACCAGATCGTCCAGTTCCTGCTCGGTGGAAAGACCAACAAGGAGATCGCATCCAGGCTTGGGATCACCGAAAGGACGGTCAAGCACTACATGACGGTACTGATGCAGAAACTGAATGCGCGCAACCGCGTCGAGGTCGCGATGGCGGCACAGCATCTCAAGCGCATCCCGGCCGGACGGCACGAAGCCGAGCTCGGCCACCTGAGAAGCGGTGAGACGTTCACGCCAGATGGCGGACGATACCTCTCGTGACGTCCTGACCGGTTCGGCGTCCCATTGGTAAGTCTGCCTCTACGCAGGATGATCCGATGCTCTGTCTCTACACGAGCGCGCCGTGAAACGCGGACCCGGAGTATCGTGTCCGAGACATCGGGATCGCTTCTCGCTGCCCCTATCCTCCAGGTCCGTATGATGCGTTACAGCATCGGACGTGACATCAACCCCACATCCGATGCTGGAAGCCTATGGTCTCGAGCATCTTTGCGCGCAAAACCGGTTTCCACTTCCCGCGTTCGATGCTCTCCTTGCTTGAGCATCTTTTCACGCAAAACCGGTTTCCACTTTTGCGCTCGATGCTCTAGCCGCCGTAGGGCGACACGCAGACCTGCCTCGGTCCGCTCAAGGGCTGGTAACTGTTGTCCGACACGCGGTAGGACTTCCAGCGATTCGTGCACCAATTGACGTGTGCAGCGCTCAAGCGAACCGGAGCATAGACGGGCGGGGCAGCGACGACAGGAGGTTGACCGGCGACAGCGCCTCCAATGATTGCTCCCGCGAGGAAAGCTGCCGGCGGGAACCACCACCCATTGTACTGCCGGTAGCCAGGATGGTACTCCCGATATCCTCGGTGCCCGTTGTAGTACCCCCAGTCGCTGCGACGTTCGAAACGAGGACGTTCAACGCGACGCTCATGACGTGGGCGGTCGAACCGACGCTCAACTCTGTTTCTGTCATCGTTGCGACGGAATTGGACCTGCTGCAAGCTGGCGCCAGAGTTGTCCGGTTTCACGAAGGACAAAGGAGACGCACTCGCAGAACTAACCGCAGGTCCAAGCGCCCCAACGGCCAAACAAGTGACAACAATACCAGATACTACTCTCTTCATAACGAACTCCGCAGGCAAAATGTGAATGCATTGCCTGCGTTCAATTTCGATTGCCTTCAGTGAACGATGACTGAATGCTGGCATTAAGCTTTCGTAACCTTCAGGGCCCCGCCATCAAGGCGTCTGCGATGAGGTCTGCCAGGCGGGCAAGGGGAAAACCCGGTCGTAACCCCAATTGAACACGAACGCATAAACCATGTAGAAGACCGCGAAGCTCACATCCATGAAGAAGGCTTGCACGAGGCCGATGCCGAGATACCAGGCAATGAGAGGCATCAGCACGATCAGCAGCCCCGCCTCGAACAGGACTGCATGCGCGACACGGATTGCTACGCTCTTTTGAGTCCCTCCGGTCAGGCGCTGCATCAGAGCGTCAAAACCCAAGTTGTAGACGTAGTTCCAGATCGTCGCGATGGTTGCGGCGCCAACACCGACGACACCGATATCGGCCATGGGCATCCCGAAGATCCACGCGCCGAGGGGCGTGACGAGTGCAAGTCCGATGAGCTCGAAGCTGAGGGCGTGACGGATCCGGTCACGAGTCGTACGCATAGTTCAATCTTCCAACGGGAAAGGTCGGGTCGTCCCGAGTGAATGCCCAAAAAGGGGGAGGTCGTCCTCGCAGAGCCGTCATATATAAGGGGCACAAACCTCAAGCAAGGCGGCAGCCTCGCCATGACTGCCCAGCCTACGAAAGGATCTCAAGACTCCGTCCCGTCAGGTTCCGTGCGCATGCGAACTGGACTTCAGGCTGGACGGCGTCTCCGCGATCCGTTCTGTGAGCTCTGCCCACTCTTGCAATGCTAAAATCCTATATTCCCCGGGGCATCCGATGCGCCACAATCGGCATATGTCCACGTTGTATATAGCGGGGAGTGGAGATCGCCATGACCGAGGCTCTTAGCGCAGATCATCGCACGAACCGATTACTGGCGGCGCTCGAGCCCGAGGACTTTACTTCGCTGTATCCTTACATGGATATTGTACGACTCGCACGGGGCCAAGTGCTCTATGAGGCCGGCGAGCCTCTGCGTTATGTCTACTTCCCCCATAATGCCATGATTTCACTGGTGAATGTCATGGAGGACGGAGGCGCTGTCGAGGTGGCGGTGTTCGGACGAGAGGGCGTCATGGGCCTTCTGGCGGAAATCGCGACGCGAGAAGCATTCGGGCGCTATATCGTCCAGATGGCCGGCAGCGCCTCACGGATTGCATTCGAGCGGCTGAATGACGTGCGCAACGCGCGCCCGAACGTCCGCAAGCTGATAGCCAATTATAGCCAGGCCATTTTGATGCATACTTTCCAGAGCGTCTCCTGCAACGCCGTCCATCCGGTGGAAGCGCGCTCCTGCCGCTGGATCCTGGCCATGCATGATCGGGCTAACCACGATACCCTGCCGCTCACGCACGAGTTTCTGGCCGAGATGCTGGGTGTTCAGCGTTCAACGGTCAGCATGGTGGCCAGAACCCTGCAGACGGCGGGCCTGATCCAGCAGTCCAGAGGAAGCATCACGGTCATTGACCGGGCCGGCCTGGAAGAGGCAGCCTGCGAATGCTACGGCAAGATCCGACGGATTTACGAGCGCCTGCTCCCTGGCACCTATCTTCAAAACTGATCCTGAAAAGATCGACCCGGATCTGATTTTCAGTTGCATGTGGGCGACGGAGAAAGACCGGCACGGCGCGGACTTTCATGTCCTCTCGAACGCATTCGCTAAATCATGATCGAGGAGACGGCCGATCGCTTTAGCCAACTGCTTCAGGGCCAACGGCTTCAAGGCTAAGAGAAAAGGGCCGCTGCTTTCAGCGGCCCTAATGCGGCTTCCACCTCTCGCGTCCGATGCCCTAGCCTCAGGCGGCCTTGACGCCGGAGAGGAAGCTCGCGACCTCGTGGTCGAGCTCGCTGGAGTGGCGCGCCAGCTCCTGGGCGGCGCCCAGCACCTGATGCGCCGCGGCCCCGGTCTCGCCGGCCCCGTTCTGCACATCCGCAATGCTGCCGGTGACCGCCTCGGTGCCGCGCGCCGCCTCCTGGACGTTGCGGGCGATCTCGGCGGTGGCCGCGCCCTGCTCCTCCATGGCGGCCGCGATCGAGGTCGAGATCTGGCTCATCTCGGCAATCGTGCGCGCAATCTCCCGGATCGCCGTCACCGTCTCCTGCGTCGCCTGCTGCACCGCGCCGATCTGGGCCGCGATCTCCTCGGTCGCCTTGGCGGTCTGGGAAGCGAGCTCCTTGACCTCGGTCGCCACCACGGCAAAGCCCCGGCCGGCCTCGCCGGCGCGCGCCGCCTCGATGGTGGCGTTGAGCGCCAGCAGGTTGGTCTGGCCCGCAATCGTGCTGATCAGCTGGATCACGTCGCCGATGCGCTCGGCGGAAGCCGCGAGCGCCTGCACGGTGAGGTTGGTGCGCTCGGTGCCCTGCACGGCCCGTTCGGCCACCTGCGAGGACTGCCCGATCTGGGCGGCGATCTCGCGGATCGAGATCGACAGCTCCTCGGTGGCGGCCGCCACCGTCTGCACATTGGCCGAGGTCTGCTGGGCGGCCGAGGACACCGTCACGGTCTGCCGGCTGGTCTGGCCGGCCACCGCGCTCATCGACTCGGCCGTGGCCTCCATCTCGGTGGCGGCCGCCGACAGCCCTTGCGTCAGGGCCGAGACCTTGCTCTCGAAGCGCTGCGTGAGCGCGTCAAGCACCGCGGCCCGGCGCATCTTGGCCTGGGTCTCCGCCTCCTGCGCGGCCGCAAGACGACGCGCCTCCACCGCATTCTCCTTGAAGACCTGGAGCGCGCGTGCAAGCACGCCGATTTCGTCCTTGCGCGTGGTGCCGCTCACATCGACATTGAGATCACCGTCGGCCAAGCGGCGCATGGATTCGCTCATTCCCGTGAGCGGTCGGGTGATACCAGAGATCGTAATCGAGCAGATGAGCCCGATGGCAAGGCTAAGACCCGCTACTGCGGAACCGATCAGCCACCACATGGTGCTCGCCGCCAGAGCGGCAGAGGCTTCCTTGGCCTGATCGAGCTCCGCCATGACACCCTCGATGCTCGTGGTGATCTGATCGCGCAGTTGCCGGCGTAGATCGCGACCGACACCGTTCGTGATCTCAGTCGCCTGAGCGTCATCTCCCTTCGAGGAGAACGCCAGGCTCTCGTCCAGCTTCTTGAAGTAAGCGACGACCGCAGCCTTGAGGTTCTCGTTGAGGCTCCTAAACTCGGCAGTGCTGGAGAGCGCAACCAATTGATCCAGCTCAGCCAACGTCTTCTTGACGGCATCCTTGTAGGCGTTCTCGACGCTTCTGACGCGATCGGGCAGGTTCTTCGGCGTCAGGATCATGCTCTTTTCCTGGATCGTCGCCTCATTGATCCGCATGTTGATGCTCTCGACCAGGCCCAGGCGCTTGGCATCGGAATTCACCAAATTCTGCGTATCGGCCGCCATATGATCGAGGCCACGTACCGCCGTGGCGATCAGCCCGATGGCGACGGCGACAAAGAACGCGATCGGGATAGCAATCTTCGTAAGTAACTTTAAGTTATTGAGAAGTCTCATGATGCTTCAATGGCCTGCCCACATGGCCGTGGGAAGCACGCGCCCCAGTGACGCGCCGGACACAGGCAATCGAACAGATAGCCGGCGACGCTTGTCTGGAACTGATTGTCCAGGACCTTCCGCAGTCCGGACGGGCAGGTGTCGAAGGGGCCTGGTTCCTCTCTTCCGCATCCTGCCCGCAACTGTGTTGCGGAGCCGGCCAGCCGCATCAATTGCCGATGGCCACGCCCTCGCGGCGGCTGTCGGCGCCACCGGACAGACCCGTCGGGGCCACCACGATCGCCTGAATGCCGGAATTCATCTCGATCGCCTTGACCTCGTGCCCCTTGGCCTCGAGAGCCGCTTTCCAGGTTTCCGCCTCGGTGCCGGCTTCGATCTCCGTGGGACCGTTGCGGCTGCCCACATTCGGCAGATCGACCGCCACTTGCGGGTCGAGCTTCCAGTCCAGGATGGCGACGAGGGTCTTGGTCACGTAGCTGATGATCTGGCTCCCTCCGGGCGAGCCCACGACGGCATAGAGTTTGCCGTTGCCGTCCAGCACGATCGTCGGAGCCATGGAGCTGCGCGGACGCTTGCCGGGCTCGACCCGATTGGCCACCGGCTTTCCGTCCTCGTTGGGCGCGAAATTGAAATCGGTGAGCTCGTTGTTGAGGAGGAAGCCACTCCTAGTCATGAGGCGGGCGCCGAACCCGTCCTCGATGGTGGTGGTCATCGCCACGGCATTGCCTTCGCGGTCGACCACCGAGATGTGGCTCGTACCGAACTCGATCCCGTCGGAGGGAGCGAAGCGGAATTGCGTCTTCTGAAACGGCGGATCGCCGGCCTTCGCCCGGCCCATGGAGCGGTCAGGGCTCACCAGGGCGGCACGGCTCCTGAGGTAATCCGGATCGACAAGGCCGCGGACCGGGACGCTCACGAAGGCCGGATCGCCGAGATAAAGAGCCCGGTCGGCGAAGGCGAGGCGCCCGGCCTCGGCCAGCCAATGCACCGCGTCGGGGCCGGGCTTCATCGCCGCCATGTCCTGGGTCTCGAGCACGCTCATGATCTGCTGGACCGCCACGGCTCCGGAGCTCGGCGGACCCATGCCGCAGATCCGGTAAGTGCGATAAGGGCCACAGACCGGCGCTCTCTCCTCGACCCTGTAGGTCCTGAGATCCTCCAGGGTCATGTCACCCGGATTGCCGGTATGGCGCGTGACCGTCGCAACGATGTCGGCCGCAATATCGCCCGTGTAGAAAACATCCGCTCCTTTTTCGGCGATGTCACGAAGGGTCCTGGCGAAAGCCGGGTTCTTCAGGACAGTGCCGACAGGCTTCGGCGTACCGTCCGCCTGATAGAAATAGGCGCGGGCAATCGGGTCGTTCTGGAGATACTTTTCCTGGCCGAGGAGCCCGTTGAGCCGCGGCGAAATCGTGAAACCGTCCTCTGCGAGGCGCAGTGCCGGCGCGATGACCTGGGGCCAGGGCAGCTTGCCCCAACGCCCATGCGCCGTTTCCAGCAGACGAAGCGTGCCGGGGACGCCGACGGAGCGGCCGCCGACCACGGCATCGTAGAACTTCATCGGCTTGCCGTCGGGCCCTAGAAACCGCTCCGGCTTCGCGGCAGCGGGCGCCGTCTCTCGCCCGTCCAGCGTCACGAGGTTCGTTTTGTCCCAATAGAGCAGGAATGCGCCGCCGCCGATGCCCGAACTCTGCGGCTCCACGAGGTTGAGAACGAGCTGCACGGCGACCGCAGCGTCGACTGCGCTTCCTCCAGCCGCGAGGATCTCCCGTCCGGCCTGTGCGGCCAATGGATTGGCTGCCGCGACCATATCGCGGGTGGACGTGCCGGCCTGCTTCGTGATGCGTCCCGTCGAGGCTTCGGGAGCAGGAGCCTCGGTCTGGGCCTGCACACCAGATCCCCAAAGAGGCGCCAGGGCCAGAAGGCCCGCGCCGATAACACGTTGCCAGGAAAAAGCACGATTGGTCATAGAGCGGTCCTCACGAAGGATGCAGCCGACATGAGGAGCATAGCAGCAGGTTCAGGGTGGAGGAAACTCCGCTGCGTTCGACGGATCACCCTCTCTCGTCTGATGGCCGGAGGTTTCGACTTCACCCCGGGGAAAAGCGTTAGAGGCATCCCTCCTGTCACGGCACAGGAACTTTCTCGCGCATCGTGCGAAACAGTGGTCCGGATTTTTCGCAAGAACGATGCGCTTCTTTCCAAGAAGGAAGCACCGGCGCCCTTCCAGGACGGGTTACTGTGCTGGCCGGATGTTCTGGTTCATCCGAAACATGTTCCGGGGGTCATAGCGTCCCTTGATTTGAGCCAGGCGGGGATAGTTCGCGCCATAGACCTTCTCGATCCGATCGGCTTCGTCCTCCGGCATGAAGTTGACATAGGCGCTCCCCGTCGCGAACGGCTCGGTCGCCCGGAACAGGTTCCGTGCCCAGGCAATGCAGGCAGTGTCGTCCTTGTTCTCGCGCCAGCGGGTATGGACGTTCATGACGAAATGAGCCGTCCGCTGCGGGTAGGCAGTGGCATCGGGCGCGATCTGGCTCATCGCGCCGCCCACGTGAGCGATGAACAACTCGCATTCGTTGCCCGGCAGGGCACGAACCGCCTGGGTGATCAGATCGAGCGCTCCGTCTTCGAGCGTCTCGAAGTCATGGCTTTTCCAGTAGTTGCGGGCGCCGGTCGTCAGAAGCGGATCGAAGGCCGCCTGCCAGTCCACGAACCGGTGCGGGCCCACGACGTCGGCGATGGGATTGCCGAGCGAGCGGAGTTTCTGCGTAACCCTCTCACCTTCGGAAAGATCGCCAGCGTAGCACATGGCGAAGATCAGGACCTCCCGCCCATGCCATTCCGCCGGCAGGAACGGGAGCGGCGGCGCCCTGCGCATCACCACCCAGCACGTGAGTTCCTCGGGGGCGTCGGTCACGGCCTCGCGGTAGGACCTGAGCATGTCACCCGCTTGGTCGAAAGGATGCACCACGAGTCCGGACAGGACCTCAGGCCCGACCGGGTGCAGGTTGAATTCGAAGGAGGTGGCGATTCCGAAATTCCCGCCGCCGCCGCGGATCGCCCAAAACAGGTCCGGATTTTCCTCCGCGCTCGCCCGCAGAAGCCGGCCGTCGGCGGTGACCACATCGGCCGAGACGAGGTTGTCGATGGTCAGACCGTACTTGCGGGTCAGCCAGCCGAAACCGCCGCCAAGGGTCAGGCCCGAGATTCCGGTCGTCGAATTGATTCCCGTCGGCACGGCAAGCCCGAAGGCCTGCGTCTCCCTGTCGACATCGCCCAGCGTTGCGCCGGGTCCGACCCATGCCCGCCTGATCGCGGGATCGACGCGAACCGAGTTCATCGGCGAGAGATCGATCATCAGGCCGCCTTCGCACACGGCGTTGCCGGCGATGTTGTGCCCGCCGCCGCGCACGGCGACGACGAGATCGCGCTCGCGCGCAAAATCGACGGAGCGCATGACGTCGGCCGCCCCGTGGCAGCGCACGATCAGGCCCGGAGAACGGTCTACCATGCCGTTCCAGATGCTGCGCGCCATGTCATACCCGTCCTCGTCCTTGGCCAGGGCCGAGCCGCGCAAGCCTTCCTTCAGGGTCAGCAATGCCTCCGGCGGGATGAACGCCGTCTGGCCGCTGATCGTCGCAATCGAGAGCGTCGTCATCTGACTTTCCTTCCAGGTGGGAGGTGCAGAACTCACCTCGTTGGGGACATGCGTCGGTCATGCTGCTCCTCGTCGAGGATCAGAGTCCTGATGTCGTTGAGCACCAGCTCCGGATCGAGGAAGTCCAGGCTGTAGATGTTGCGAACCTGCCCCGACGGATCGATCAGGAAGACCCGCAGGATATGGGCAAGAGGACCGGTGCTGCTGGGCTCTGTCTTCGGCATGACGGGCTGGTCGTAGGCCGCGAGGATCGGCTGGAGCTGCTTTTGGTCCACCGTGGTCACATAGAGCCATTCCGGCGCATTCGGGTCGACAGAGCGCCAGTGACCCGCATAGTCGGCCATCACATCGGGCGTGTCGTGCTCAGGATCGAAGCTCATGGAGACGAGCCGCAGCCTGCGAGCGATTCCGGGGTTTCCGGCCGCGAGGTCCTGCAGCTGAGACAGGCGCAACGAGGCCGTCGGGCAGACGTCGCCACACCGGGTATAGATGAACGCCAGAATCGAGATTCGACCCCGCATCAGCTCGGCCAGATCGTGCCCCCGTCCCAGTTCGTCGAGAACGCCGCCCCCCGCCGCCGGCTTGATCGCCGGGAGCCGGTACGTTCCAGGCTCCGCGAGAGGAAAGGCATAGTCGGTGCTCGGACCGGCGACCATACTCCCGGCACTTTGGCTTCCGGGGCTTTCCTGATGACCGTCATGGGCGCTCGCCCCGGGCGCTCCGGCCAGGAGCACGAAGCAGACGAGCATGCGTGCGGCACAGGTGTCGATCATGGACCGCCTCTCTTCGTCGTCAGCTCGGGTACAGGCTCCGCGAGCCGAACTGCATGATGTGCGGCCTGCCGAGCTTCTCGGCCATGAAGTCGATCTCGAAACGCGGGGCGAGCTGCTGGCCGTCCCAGCTATAGGCTTTCAGGAATTGCTCGTTGTCCTGACCCGTCTTGTCCCAGTTCGCGAGCAGGGAGCTGGTGTAATAGAGCCGCGTCCCGTCCCAGCTCTGCGACACCATGTTGACCTGGCTGCCGATCTTCTTCTCATAGATCTGCTTCGGCTTATGGGGATCCGACACGTCGAAGACCCGGGTCATGCCATCCATGAAAGTGTCGACGAAGAGCGTCCTGTCGTCGGCGCTCAGGCTGATGTCCACGGGAACGGGCATCTCGGAGGGGGTCCCGATATCGGCAACCGCGCTCGCCTTCCACGCGCCGTCCCGGTCTTCGTAGACGAGCCAGATCTTGGAGGTGAGCGCCGTCGAGGTGAAGGCGTAGTTGTTGTACGGTCCCCAGGCCCAACGAATTTCCAGCGGGGCTCCCGGGACGTGAAAGACCTTCTTCGGCTTGCGGCCATGGAAGTCCCACAGCACCATGGTCTGGCCGAAGTGCTTCATCGCCTCCTGGTCTTTGACGAGATCTCCGAGAGGACGCATGTAGTTGTCGCGGCCGGTGAACGACGAGGTGAGCATGACGTTCTTGCGCGGCAGAACGCGGGCGTCGTAGCCATAACCATCGGCGATCGTCTCCACTTCCGCTCCCTGGGCGTCGGCGGCGGTCGGCATCCAATGGGTCGCGACATACGCGCCATCGTTGGAATATTCGACGAGCGCCGTCCGGCCGCTGCCGTCCTTGTTCGAGAGGGCCGAGATCAGGACGCGCCCCGGCAGCGCATAGGCCCCGTGCGGCCCGACGGCGCCGCCCGACTTTTCAGTGAAGTCATCGATCGTCTTCAGGAGCTTCGGATTTGCCGGATCGCTTGCAATGTCGAAAATGTAGATCCGGCTGTCGTCGAGGCCAGCCATCCATAAATACCGCCGGTCGTCGGTGAAGCCGCCGTGATGAGCTTCGCCGCGGCCGCCAATGGAATCGACGTCGATGACCTTGCCGAAACTGGGAGAATCCTTGCGCACATCGACAGTCACGATCTTGTCGGAGCCATCTCCGACGCCCTCGACGCCAAGGGTCCAGACATAGACGAACTCTTCCTCGCCCGTAATCTTGGCCATATACGGAGATTGACAGGTCTCATCGGCAAAAGCCGTGCTCTCCGCCATGCCGAAGCACAGGATCGGCGCGCTCGCGAGCAGCACCCGGAGGATGCGGTTGCGGGAGGAGGTTACGGATACGTCCCGGAGCGGAGCCGTTACCCTGTTCATGGCCTTCTCCTCTTCTCGCCTTTGACGCCCAATCCGGCTTTTGAATGCCTGTGCTGCGCCACACGTCTTGAACGGGAAGATCCGACTCTGCCCCGGGATTGCCTTGCCGAGGAGCGGCGATCGTGACAACGTGCCGGGGTAAGACTGCCAAGGAGAGTCCCCGATGCTCCACGTGGCTGTTCTGTTTCTCGATGGTGGATGCGCCTCGACGGCCCTTCTGCCGATGGAGGTCTTTCGCAGCGCCGGCGTGCTTTGGAACCTGCTCAACAATCAGGCGCCGGATGCCCGCTTCCGCGTGACGACGGCCTCTGCTGGAGGCGAGCCGGCCGTGACGGACCGGCTGGTCTCCCTCACCCCAGCCTGCGCCCTGGAGACGCTCGAACGCCCGGACATCGTCTTCGTCCCCGCAGGTGGCCTGCCCCTCGAGACGCTGATGCGCACCGGCTACGTCATCGACTCAGTGATGGAGCGAAATGCGCGCGTCATTCCCTGGCTGCGCCGGTGGGCTGCGCAGGGCTCGAAAATCGCAGGCGTCTGCTCGGGCGTGGCCCTGCTGGCCGAGGCCGGCCTTCTCGAGGGCAAGCGCGCGACGACCCACTGGGCGTTGGCCGACATCTATCGGCAGCGTTTCCCGAACGTGGACTGGCAGCCGGAATACCTCATCACCGATGCAGGCGATGTCTTCTGCGGCGGCGGCATCAACTCGGCGGCCGACTTGAGCCTCTATCTGGTCGAGCGGTTCGGCAGCCGGGACCTGGCCCTGGAATGCGCCAAGGCTCTTCTGATCGAGATGCCGCGGACTTGGCAGGTCGCCTTTGCCGATCTGGCGCTGCGCACGAGCCACAACGATGAGAGCATCCGGCTCGCTCAGGACTGGCTGCACCGCCATTATCAGCGGCCTGTCAGCGTGGATGCGGTTGCCGCCCGCGTCGGCATGAGCCCCCGCAACTTCGTCCGGCGCTTCAAGGATGCCACCGGACAAACGCCATTGAGCTACATCCATTGCATTCGGGTGGCCCTGGCCAAGAGATTGCTGGAGGACGGAGGTCAGACCGTTCAGGAGGTGGGCCAGACCGTCGGCTACGAGGACCAGGCCTTTTTCCGGGGGCTGTTCAAGCGCCACACCGGCATCTGTCCGACCGAATACCGAACCCGGTTCGGCACGCTGCCCATCGCCCGTCCGGGCGACAGGACGGTCTCCGGAGGAGGTGCGCTCAAGCCCGCCGATGCCCGGCGCTGACCCCATCTCCGGTACGCGACGGGATGAGGGAGTCTGGCCGGGCGACCGCCCATTCTGGAGCCTGGTTCAAGGGCCTCGACGTGCGATGTCGAGGAGTGCTGCCGAACGATCGGGTGCAGGTCCGAGCACGATCTCGTTCTGCAATGGCCTCCCGTCGAAGAAGGCCGCAATGTTGGACAGGACCGTATCCATCTTGCCCACGAACGAATCCCAGGTTCCGGCCGCGATGTGAGGCGTCAGGACCGTGTTGGGCAGGAGGGCCAACGGGTGGTTTGCCGTCACGGGCTCCGTTTCGAAAACGTCAATGCCTGCAGCACCGGGCCGACCCTCCTTCAGGGCCGCCGCAAGAGCGTCTTCGTCCACGATCCCGCCACGCGCGGTGTTGATGAGGATGGAGTTGGGCTTCATCAGAGAGAGTTCGTCGCGCCCGATCAGGTTGCGGGTGTCCGAGGTCAGCGGCAGATGAAGAGTGACCACGTCGGCCTCGCGCAGAATGCGGTCGAGGGATGCGGGCGCGAGCCCGAGCTCCTCCTCACGTTCGGGCGGCAGGCGCACGTTCGGATCGGCGTAGAGACCCTTCGTCCGAAAACCTCTGAAGCGCTCGGCTGCTGCCTGGCCGATGCGGCCCATTCCAACATACCCGACCGTTTTGCCTGCAAGTTCCATGGAAACCGGTCGCAGGCTATTGGCGTGCCAGCGACCGGTCCGAAGTTCCGGGTCGGCGAAGGTCAGGCGCCGTGCCGCGGCGAGCGCCAGCATGACCGCATGTTCCGCGACCCCGATGGTTCCGGCCGTGCTGACCGCGAGGCGGATGCCGCGCTCGGCCAGCGCCGACACGTCCACGGTGTCGTGATAGCCGACGCCTTGGTGCTGGACGAAGCGCAGGCGAGGAGCCGCCTCGATGGTTCGGCGCGTCAGGCGCGTTGCGGCCGCGATGATCGCTTCGCATTCGCGGACCTTGGCGACGCGCTCCCCGTCGTCATCCCTGTCCAGGAGGACAAGCTCCAGGGACGGCGGCTTCAAACGCTGCATGAGGTCGTAGATCTCAGGCGTGCCGAGGCTGTTGTAGAAGACCTTGACGACGGACGATGCCATTCCTGCCGGCTCCTGTTGCTGACGAGACCTCGGTCAGCGTCTGTTGACCTCGCGCCATGCGGCAAAGTCGGTCAGGGTCTGAGGATCGGTGGCGGGATAGAGGCCCAGGATCGAGCGGCCCTTCAACACCTCCTCCTGAACGAAATCCTCGAAGGCCGTCATCTCGACGGTCTCGTTCGCAATCTCGTCGGCGAGGTGCGCCGGGATCACCACCACGCCCTCGCCGTCTCCGACGACGACATCACCCGGCCAGACCGGCACGTCGCCGCAGCCGATCGGCACATTGATGTCGAGGGCCTGATGATGCGTGAGGTTCGTGGGGGCCGAAGGACGGTTGTGATAGGCCGGGATATCGAGACGGGCGATCTCCGGCGAATCCCGGAAGCCGCCATCGGTCACCACGCCGGCCACGCCGCGCTTCATAAGGCGGGACACCAGGATGCCGCCGGCCGATGCCGCACGCGCATCCTTGCGGCTGTCGATGACCATGACGGCGCCGGGAGGGCATTCCTCGACGGCCTTGCGCTGCGGGTGAGCGCGGTCCTGGAACACGCTGATCGGGTTCAGATCCTCGCGGGCCGGAATGTAGCGCAGGGTGAAGGCCTCCCCCACCATGGTGCCGAGACCGGGATTGAGCGGGCGGACATCCTGGATGAACTGGTTGCGCAGGCCGCGCTTGTAGAGAGCGGTGCAGAGCGTCGCGGTGCTGACGCCTTTGAGCTTCTCACGGGTTTCGGGGTTCAGGGCCATGGTGCTTGTCTCCAATCGTCAGAAGATGGCGGGCTCGCCCACGGGCGCGCCGAAGCTCGTTTCAAGGAAGTCGAAATCGCAGCCCTCATGGGCCTGGCGAATATGGCGTGTGAACATCCACCCGTAGCCGCGCTCGTAGCGCGGTTCCGGCTTCACCCAGGCCGCGCGGCGGCGCTCGATCTCCTCGGCGGGCACGTCGAGAATGATCGTACGGGCGGCGACGTCGAGCGCAATCATGTCGCCGTTTCTCACCAGCGCCAGCGGACCGCCGACATAGGATTCGGGCGACACGTGCAGAATGCATGCGCCATAGCTCGTGCCGCTCATGCGCGCGTCCGACAGGCGCACCATGTCGCGCACGCCCTGCTTCACCAGCTTCCTGGGGATCGGCAGCATGCCCCATTCGGGCATGCCCGGACCGCCCTGAGGACCGGCATTGCGCAGGATCAGAACATGGTCGGGCGTGACGTCGAGGGTCTCGTCCTCGACGGCGGCCTTCATGGAGGGGTAATCGTCGAACACGAGAGCTGGGCCCCGATGCTTCAGGAAGCGCGGGTCACAGGCGCTCGGCTTGATCACGCAGCCGTCGGGCGCGAGATTTCCCTTGAGCACGGCGAGCGCGCCTTCGGCATAAATCGGATCGTCCACCGTTCGGATGACGTCGTCGTTGTAGACCTCGGCCCTCGCGATGTTCTCGCCCAACGTCCGGCCGTTGACGGTAAGGGCATCGAGATCAAGATGCTCCCTGATGCGGGTCATCAGCGCAGGCAGCCCCCCCGCATAGAAGAAGTCCTCCATCAGATACCTGTCGCCGCTCGGGCGCACATTGGCGATGACGGGAACCTTGCGGCTGGCCGCTTCGAATTCTTCGAGGCCGATGCTCTGCCCCGCCCGGCGGGCCTGCGCGATGAGGTGAATGATGGCATTGGTCGAGCATCCCATCGCCATCGCTACCGCGATACCGTTGAGGAACGCGCCCCGTGTCTGAATCCGATCGGGCGTCAGCTCCTCCCACACCATTGCGACGATGCGCCGGCCGCATTCCGTGCTCATGCGGATATGGTTCGAATCCGCGGCCGGGATGGAGGAGGCGCCGGGCAAGGTCATGCCGATGGCCTCCGCGATGGCCGTCATCGTGCTGGCGGTGCCCATCGTCATGCAGGTGCCGTAGCTTCGGGCGATGCCCGCTTCCATGTTGAGCCAGTCCGCATCGGATATCGTGCCGGCACGGCGCTCGTCCCAATACTTCCAGGCATCGGAACCCGAGCCGAGGATCTTGCCCTTCCAGTTCCCGCGCAGCATCGGCCCTGCGGGAAGATAGATCGCGGGCAGCCCTGCGCTCGTGGCCCCGAGCAGCAGGGCCGGCGTGGTCTTGTCGCAGCCTCCCATGAGCACCACCCCGTCCACCGGATGGGAGCGCAGCAACTCCTCCACGTCCATCGCCAGCAGGTTGCGATAGAGCATGGTCGTCGGCTTGACGTACTGCTCCGCCAGGGAGATTCCGGGCAGCTCGACCGGGAATCCGCCCGCCTGGAGCACGCCGCGCTTCACATCGTCGACGCGCTGCTTGAAATGGGCATGGCAGGGATTGATGTCCGACCAGGTGTTGAGAATGGCGATCACCGGGCGGCCTGCCCAATCCTCGGGAGCATAACCCATCTGCATCATGCGGGAGCGATGGCCGAAGCCGCGCAGATCGTCGGGCGCGAACCAGCGTGCGCTGCGCAGCGCATCGGGTGATTTCTTGGCGGACATGAGGAGATCCCTGTTGAATGGTCAGGAGGGGGACGGAGCCGGGCGAAAGCTCAGCTCTGGAGCCCCCATTTCCGGATGGTCTTGCGCTCGATGGTCCTGAAAATCAGGTTCTCGACGATCAGGCCGATGATGATGACGGTCAGCAGGCCCGCGAAGACGGATGGAATATCGAGCAGGTTGCGGTTCTCGAAGATGAACCAGCCCAGTCCGCCCTGCCCCGACGACACCCCGAAGACGAGTTCAGCCGCGATCAGGGTGCGCCACGCGAAAGCCCAGCCGATCTTCAGCCCCGTGAGAATCGAAGGAAAGGCGGCGGGAACCAGGATCCTGAAGACATAGGACAATCCCTTGAGCCCATAGTTGCGTCCCACCATGCGCAGCGTCTGCGACACGCCCAGGAAGCCCGAGTGGGTGTTGAGCGCCACTGCCCAGAGAACCGAGTGAATGAGGATGAAGACGAGACTGCCGTTGCCGAGACCGAACCAGATCAGCGCGAGAGGAAGCAGCGCGATGGCGGGCAGCGGGTTGAACATCGCCGTCATCGTCTCGAGGAAATCCGTACCGATCCGGGTGTTGATGGCGAGGATCGTCAGGATCGCCGCAAGAGTCACGCCGGAGACATAGCCCATCAGGAGCACCTTCAACGACGTCCAGGCTCTCATCGGGAGCGTGCCGTCCGCAATCCGGTCGACCATCGTGGACAGGGTGTCGGAGAGCGTGGGGAAGAGAAGCGGATTGTCGAGGTACCGACCATACACTTCCCAGGCGATGCCGAGAAAGGTGATGATCACGCACTTGCGGACGAAGCCGTTCCCCCAGACGAGCTCGAAGGTGCTGAGCTTGCGCTCCACCTCGCCCGTATGCGCCTGGGTGGGGGCGGTCTCCGCGCGCATCACGATCTGTGCATTGCTCATGAGCGTCATCCCTAATGTGCGCCTTCTTCCGCGAAAAGAAGCTCGTGGATGTGTTTTTCGAGCTGGCCCGCGCTGCCGTCGGTCGGCGAGACGCGATCGACATCGTTCACCTCGGCCTTGACGCGACCCGGATGGGGCGACAGAAGCAGGATGCGGTTACCGATCTTGATGGCTTCGGCAATCGAGTGGGTGACGAAGAGCACCGTGAACTTCGTGTCCTCCCACAATTGCAACAGCTCGTCCTGACAGGTGCGGCGGGTCAATGCGTCGAGTGCCGCGAAGGGCTCGTCCATGAGCAGAATGTCGGGCTCCATGGCCATGCCGCGGGCAATGGCCACGCGCTGCTTCATGCCGCCCGAGAGGGTATGCGGATAGGAGTTGACGGCGCGGGTGAGATTGACCTTCTCGATATAGGCGCGGGCCTTGTCCTCGGCCTCCTTCCGCGGCAGCTTGCGTGCGACGAGGAGCGGGAACATGACGTTCTGCAGCACGGTCTTCCATGGCAAGAGCTGGTCGAACTCCTGAAAGACCATCATCCGGTCCGCGCCGGGCTCCGTGACCTCACGCCCCTTGATCCGGATTTTGCCTTCACTCGGATTGAGGTAGCCGCCGACGGCCTTGAGCAGCGTGGACTTGCCGCAGCCGGACGGTCCGAGCAGCACGAAGCGGTCCGATCGATTGACTTGAAAGCTGACCCTGTCGGTTGCTGTCACGAGAACGCTAGGCGTCTTATAACGCAGCGTCACGCCACTGACGTCGAGAAGAGCGGTCATGATGAAACCCGAAATGACATTGTGGGTGTGCACCTCGCAAAGAGCGAGGCGCACGCGTTCGGTCAGCTGCCGCTCAGGTCGTGGGCAATCGGCAGGTAGAAATCCTTCCAGGAAGCAGGCTTCGTCTTGAGCGTCCCGATCTTGTAGAGGTGCTCGGCGAACTTCATCGTCCCCTGCGGCTGAAGGTTCCACTCCATCATGCCGGGCTCCTTGAGCCATGCGAGCAGGTCCTCGGCGCTCGTCTTGTCGCCGGTGATTTCCTTGTAGATGTCGACGGCTTCCTTCGTATTGGAGCGGATGAAATCCTGCGCCTCCTTGGAAGCGGCCCGAACCGCCTCGATGACTTTCGGATTGGCCTCGGCGAACTTGGTCGTCGTGAAGAACTGTCCTTGCGTGAGCGGCCCACCGATGATGTCGGGCGATTGCAGGATGATGCGCGCGCCCGGCACGGTCTTCATCTCGATGTACTGGAAGGGCGGCGCTGCGAAGTGGCTCTTCACCTCATGCTGCGGGTTCGTCATGGCGACGACCGCATCAGGATGACCGAGCTGAACGGTGTTGGCATCGAGCTTCGACCACTGATCCTCGCCGAATTCCTTGGCGCTTGCCATCTGCAGCAGAATGGCCTGGGTCGAGACCTTGACGGTCGGCACCGCAATCTTGTCGCCAGCCCCGAAATCCTTCAGCGACTTGATCTTGGGATCGTGCGTGACCAGAGCCAGCGGCTGGGCGGATGTGGCCACGATGCCCTTCACGCCCCCCTTCGTGCGGTCCCAGAGCAGGAGCAGATTGCCGACGCCGGTATTGACCATGTCGACGCCGCCCGACAGGAGCGCGTCGGTCTGGGCCCCGCCGCCGCTGAAGGTCACCCACTTCGTCTTGAGTTCAGGCAATCCAAGCTGCGCCGCATGCTTCTCGATCAGATGCTGCTTCTCGATGACATGGGTCGGCAAATAGAGAATGCCGGGCTGACGGGTGATCGAGATCTCGTTCTTTTGCTGGGCCTGAGCGGCCCCTGCGAGCGCAAGCAGCCCGACGGCGGCTGCAATTCCGGCGCCGAGGCGCCTCATCTGCTTCTTCATGGTGCTTCCTCATCATGGCCCCTCTTGGCGGGGGCTTGGGGACAATCCGGCGATTCCGTTCCGGCAACTCATACACTAATGCATTAGTACACAGGCGGCAAGTATGCTATAGAGGCTCAACGAACGATCAGGTTATTCGACATGGCGTCATCGAAAGCAGCATTGAAGCAGCACCTCCCTCTGCGATCCACCGAGCGTCTGGAGCGTGGCCGGCAGGCAGCCCCTCAGGTCTTCGAGCGCCTCAGGGAAGCCATTCTGTCCCTGGAACTCACCCCGGGAACGACCCTGTCCCGGACGACGCTCGCGGGTCAGTTCGGGGTCAGCTCCACCCCGATTCGGGACGCTCTCATGCGGCTCGAGGAAGAAGGTCTGGTCGATGTCTTTCCGCAGCATGCGACGGTCGTCAGTCCCATCGACCTGACGCTCGCCCATCAGGCCCATTTCCTGCGGCGCTCGCTGGAACTGGAGATCGTCCGAAGCTTGGCCCTGAAGCCGGACCCGCGACTGATTGCCCGCCTCAAAGGCATCCTGGCGCAGCAGCAGGCCCTCATGGAAGCCAACGACCTGCAGGCCTTCGAAGTGGCGGATCAGGATTTTCACCGGCACCTCTATGAGGCGGCCCAGATGCAGGATCTCTGGCAGCTGGTGCGCAGCCGCAGCGGACATATCGACCGTCTGCGCCGCCTCAACCTGCCGACGCCCGGCAAGATCGAGAGCATTCTGCGGCATCACAGGCTGATCGTAGAGGCCATCGCCGACGGCAAGCCCGGCGACGCCCAGCAACACCTGCGCGATCACCTCTCGGGCACCCTCTCCCATGTGGACGAGATCAGCGCACGCTATCCTGGCTATGTGAGGAAATAGCCCCCGGTCTGACTCGACTTCGTGTCAGGGCTCGGAAATTCGCCCGCTGAGACGCATCCGTGACACAAAATGGCCGCCGATGTCATGGATAGCTTCGCCCCAAGGACGACAGGGATACTGCACACTTGGGCACCGGCATCATCACCACCGCGCTTCTCATCATCATCGGCTACATCGTCATCACCAAGGTCATCGGGATCGCCTTTCGCCTGGTCGTGCCCGTCGTCCTGATCATTCTTCTCGGAGGCGCAGGCATCTTTGCGGAGTTGTTGCCGCAAAGAAGCCCGGACCAGGACCTCACCCATCGCCACCAGCCATACGGCCAGGACCGCAGCGCGCCGGAGGCTGTCAGCCGCTTAGGGGACATCCGCCTTCGCGACATCGCCGATACGGTCGTCGACGCGACCCGATCCGTCCTGCGGCACGTCGCGGCTCTTCTGGACTACGCTGTGGATGACGAGCGACCGGAGCAATTGCCGCTCTATTCCGATCCCCGTTTCCGGCGCGACCGGTTCGGCGATACCGAGCGTCCTACCTACGGCGAACCCGAGGCGTGGGACGGCGCGCCCCGGCCCGGGCGTACCTATTGAGACGTCTGGCACGACAATCTCTCGGCATGCCCATGAGGAATCTATTTCACCCGCAGACGATCAGCGGCGGAAGATCAGGCTGAGGTTGTGCGCGGGCATGGGAACGCGCTCGATCAGTCTGAGACCGTGGGCATCTGCAAGATTCACCACCTCCTCGAGGTCGCGGACCCCCCATTCCGGATTGCGGCGTCTCAGATCCTGGTCGAAGGCCTCATTGCTTGGCGCTGTTTGAACGCCGTTTTCCTTGTAGGCTCCGTACAGGTAGAGCATGCCTCCCACCGGCAAGACACGGCCCGCACCGGCCATGAGCCCCTGGGTCGCCCGCCAGGGCGAGATATGAACCATGTTGATTGCCACGATGGCATCGGCTCGCTCCACCGGCCAGCCTGCCGCGGCGGCATCAAGAGGCAGCGGAGCAAGGAGATTGGGCAACCCCGCAACCGCCCGATGAGCCGCGATGCTGCTCAAAGCCCGCTCATCCCGGTCGGTGGGCTGCCAAGTCAGGTTCGGCAGGGCTCCGGCAAAATAGACCGCATGCTCGCCCGTTCCGCTGGCGATCTCCAGAACGGTTCCGGTCGGAGGCAGGAACCGTTGCAGGACGGCAAGGATCGGATCGCGGTTTCGCGCCGCCGAGGGAGCCGTCAGGGCTCCGGTTGCGTTCTGTGCATGCGTCATTTCATCCTCACATTCTCCGAACCTGTCCCTCACGACCGCTCAAGGCCGGATCTCGACCGTACCGTCAAGGCTGACCTGCTCAAAATCGGAAATCAGCAGTTCGACACGCACCCGCCACGCCCCGGGAACGGGCAAAACGAGCCCCTGAACGTGCCATGTTCCATCGGCCGCTTTCACGGCACGCCGTTCCATCGGCTCGATCCCGGCCTGCGGCTGCGCCAGCGTGACCGTCACCTCCTTCGGATCGAGCGGCGCAAAATCTCCTGTCATCAGCGATAGGCTCATCGTCACCGGACCAACCCGCCCCGATGACAGCGAGAGCTCGGCCACGGCCTGAGGAGCATGAATGTGCATGGTCACCGACTGAACGGCCGCAACCATGAGAGCTCGCGGCGGCGGAGTGAAGCGCCAAGCCGCCACCAGGCCGAGGATCACGACAGCAAGGCCGATCTCACCCATGATGGAGCGGATCAGATAGCGCGCTCCCGCGTCCTTTCGGCCAAGCATGGGGGTCAGTCGCTGCCGGTTGAGGGCCGCCAGCGCCAGCAGGCCCCCGACGGCCGCCATCTTGGCAAGGAAGATCCGGCCGTAATCCGTGGTGAGCAAAGCGGCCGGGCGCTCGATCTGCACGATACTCAGGAGAATGCCTGCCGCGATCATCACGCCAACGGAGGGAATGGCCAGGGCCGAAAAACGCTGGACGATAGGCAACGCCGCGCCTCGAAGATCGCGCACGATGAGCGCAAGCGGCACCAGCGCACCGACCCAGAACGCGGCGACCGTGCCGTGGACGAACACGGAGGGGCGCGTCAGCCATTGCGGCGCGGCGGCGCTGGCATGGCCGCTCAGCGCCAAAGCGAGACCTGCCCCGCCAAGCCCGATCAGGGCAGCCGACCTCATGCCGAAGCGCATCCCGCTCCAGGCGCATGCCAGCGCGAGGACGGCGGCTCCCACCGTGAGGCCATAGGATGTCTCAAGACCCTCACGCCAAGGATGGAATGCCAAGAGAGCGGAAAGCGGCTCGCCCAGAGCATCGAGCCCCTGCAGGCCGACAGACAGAAAGGCCGCAGCGAGCCCCAGGCCGATGGCCGCTCTCACGGTCGCGCGGGAAGCCGGTGTCGTGGCTTCGCGCCCGATCCAGGTCGTGAAGAAGGCACCGCCCGCACCCGCGAACAGACCGAGATAGAGCACGAGCCGCGTCAGCCAGATCGCATCTGCCAGGGATGAGCTTGCCAGGGATGAGCTGCCGGCCGACACCGGCTCTCCCGGCGAAGCGGTCGGGGCACCGATGGAGAAGACGAGCGAGCCCCCGACCGGATGACCGTCGGACGATATGATCCGGTAGCTCAGAACCTGCGTCCCTCGAGGAAGTCCCTGAGGCAGGTGGACCGTGATCGTCTGGTCCCGGGTTTCGTTATGCAAGCCGTCATGGGTCACGCCGTTGGCATCGACGAGACGAACGACGAGCGGCGTGATGGGCTCGCTGAAGCGAAGACGGACACTCGCTGGTGCGGTGGGGACGACCGCACCGTCCGCGGGCATCGTTCCGATCAGAGAGGCATGCGCCTCGGCCCTCCCGCCCGCCGCGAGGACACAGACGAGGGTCAGGCAGCAGAGGATGTGGCGCAGCCCGATCATGGCGCGCCCCGGAATATACCGATCGTCGGCTGGGACATCCAGGTCATCTATCAGTCGACCGCTTTGGGACGCAGCTTCACGCCGGGCGCGGGAGACTTGTAGTCGTCCGCGCTCCTGCCTTCCGCAGGAATCTCGATCCAGCGTTCAACTCCCTTTTCGCATTCCTGCACGACCGGGAAGTACAGAATCGTATCCGGCTTCAGGCTGTCGGTCAGATACGCCTGGAAGACGAACTCGTCATGATGCCTGTCGGGCAGCTTGCCGGTCCAGACGATCTCCCGCACCCCTTGCGTGATGGGCCTGCCGTTGTCATCGTAGGGCCGCTTGTAAGGGCCCTCGATCGTGTCCGTCTTCCAGCCCGGCTTGGGCATGGGCTCGACGGCGACGACGCCCTCCGGGATCTGAACGCGAATCTTGAGCGTCGGCGAGCCTCCGCAGCCATGGCCGACCCGCATGACGGCCTTGTAGGTCGAGCCTACCTGGGCACTCGGGGCTTCAAGGGTCACGTGGGCGAGAGCCATGGTCGCCGACACCCAGAGGATCGCGGAGGCGGCAATGCCGCAGACAAGTTTCGGAAACATCATTTCGCCTCGTGGAATCCGAATAGGAAATGGAGTGGACCTGCTCAGATCAAGGCCATGAACGCGCGGGTCCTGGGGGCCGTTAGGTACTGTGGCGTTCTCGACAGGCTTCCATGCGCAGTATGGGATTAACACCCTCGCGTGTCTCGTATACGCTGTATGAAACATATCAGATGCTGTCCTGGCGCTGTCGTCATTTCCATCCAGCCAGGCCCATGCAGCCAAGCCGCTGCTGCGGAACCGTCGGCGAGGCCTTGCGCCGTCGACACCTGTCGACTGTTCGGCCGCCGGCATGGCTGCATCAAGCCGCAACGGAGATCTCTATGCGGATAATCTACGCCTCGCGAAGCGGCAAAGCCGGTCCGGCCCCCCTCTGGAGCATAGCGGTCAAGCTCGCCCTGCTGCTCCTGAGCGCCGCCATTGTGCTGGCGGTGATGCTGATCGGCTTGTTTATCGTCCTTCCCGTGATGCTCGTCGGCGGCATTGCCCTGTCCTTCTACCTCCGGCGGAAATCGCGCCAAGCCCGGCGTGCCGCGCCCGAGACCGGCGTGATCGATGCGGAATATACCGTCATCGAGCATGACCGGAGATGACTTTGGCCGAATTCCCGGGATGACGGGCCAGTCTTGAACTCGGCCCTTTCACCCCCCACCTTTCGGAGACCAGGGTCCGGGCCCTCTGACAGCCTGTCCAGGCTGTGATGTCGGACTCTCTCACCTGAGGAGCGATGAACCCGCTCCGCGTCTGGGAGACGGCTGTGGAGTCCTGTTCCGATCCGCGTGTCTTCGACGCCATCGGCATTCGTATGGACGAGACGAGAGGAGGGCGCGATAGCCCTACCTGGTTTCTCGGCCATGCCTGCCCGTCCTCCGGACCCTCTCTCAGGCCATGGCCGGTTCCGGTGACCCCACGATTTGAGGCCCCCTTCTCGATAGGAAAGCAACCCTTATGAACACCCCGAATACCGGACCTGACTTTCGCAATCTCGCGATTGTGGTCGCGGTAATGGCGCTGCTGGCCATGTTCCTGTTTCAGAGCATGCCTTCACAGCAGTCCGATCAAGTCCCTTACTCAGCATTCGTGACAGCCGTCGATCAGAACGAAATTCGCTCGGTCACGATCCAGGGGCAGGAGGTCGTTGCGGAGCGCTCGTCCGGCGGTCGCATCACAACCTATGTTCCCCAAGGGGCCAACCTGATCGCTCAGCTTCAGCAGAAAGGCGTCGTGATCAAGGCCGAACCGCCGCCGCAGCCCAGCCTTATCGGCAGCCTTCTCCTATCGCTGCTGCCGCTCGCCCTGATGATCGGGATCATGGTTTGGATGTCCCGCAAGGCCATGGGCCAGCAGGGCGGTGGCGGCCTGCTGTCGATGGGCAAGTCGAAGGCGAAGCTGCTGACGGAGGCGCATGGGCGGGTGACGTTTGACGACGTGGCGGGGATCGACGAGGCCAAGGAGGACCTGCAGGAGGTGGTGGAGTTTCTGCGCGATCCGCAGAAGTTCCAGCGTCTGGGCGGGCGGATTCCACGCGGCGTGCTGCTGGTCGGCCCGCCCGGCACCGGCAAGACCCTGACGGCGCGCGCGGTGGCGGGCGAGGCCAATGTGCCGTTCTTCACGATCTCGGGCTCGGATTTCGTCGAGATGTTCGTCGGCGTCGGCGCGAGCCGGGTGCGCGACATGTTCGAGCAGGCCAAGAAGAACGCGCCGTGCATCATCTTCATCGACGAGATCGACGCGGTCGGGCGCCATCGCGGCGCCGGCCTGGGCGGCGGCAACGACGAGCGCGAGCAGACCCTCAACCAGCTGCTGGTCGAGATGGACGGGTTCGAGGCCAACGAGGGCGTCATCATCATCGCGGCCACCAACCGGCCCGACGTGCTCGATCCGGCGCTGCTGCGGCCGGGCCGCTTCGACCGCCAGATCGTGGTGCCCAACCCGGACGTGACCGGGCGCGAGAAGATCCTGCGGGTGCATGTGCGCAAGGTGCCGCTGGCGCCCGACGTCGACCTGAAGGTGATCGCGCGCGGCACGCCGGGGTTTTCCGGCGCCGATCTGATGAACCTGGTCAACGAGGCGGCGCTGCTGGCGGCGCGGCGCGGCAAGCGCATCGTGACGATGCGCGAGTTCGAGGACGCCAAGGACAAGGTGATGATGGGGGCCGAGCGGCGCACCCTGGTGATGACCGACGACGAGAAGCGGCTGACCGCCTATCACGAGGCCGGGCATGCGATCGTGGCGCTGAACGTGCCGGCGACCGACCCGGTGCACAAGGCGACGATCATTCCGCGCGGGCGGGCCCTGGGCATGGTGATGCAGCTGCCTGAGCGCGACAAGCTGTCGATGAGCTTCGAGCAGATGACCTCGCGGCTGGCGATCATGATGGGCGGGCGGATTGCCGAGGAGATGATCTTCGGCAAGGAGAAGGTGACCTCGGGGGCGCAGTCGGACATCGAGCAGGCGACGCGGCTGGCCCGGATGATGGTGACCAAGTGGGGGTTTTCGCCGGAGCTGGGCACGGTGGCCTATGGCGAGAACCAGGACGAGGTGTTTCTGGGCATGCAGATGGGGCGCCAGCAGAACGTGTCGGAGGCGACCGCGCAGAAGATCGACTCGGAGGTGCGGCGTCTGGTCGAGACCGGGCTCAACGATGCGCGCACGATTTTGACCGAGAAGCAGCAGGATCTCGAGGCGCTGGCGCGCGGGCTGTTGGAGTACGAGACCTTGACCGGCGAGGAGATCCGCAACCTGCTCGACGGGCAGCCGCCGGTGCGCGATGCCGGCGGCGACAGCGCCGCCCCGGCGCGCGGCTCGGCCGTGCCCTCGACCCGCACCGGGCGGCCCAGAGAAAACGACGGGGGGCTGGTCCCACGGCCCCAGAACTGAGTGCTTAAGATCCAAGGCGCATGTGGCCCAGCCCCATGCGCCTTCGTTTATCCGGTCTCGCGATCGGCGGCCCTCTTGCAGATCGCAAAGCTGCTCACCACCTCATCCTTGCCTTAGGGTCCGGGCCCCTCTGGCGAGCGGGTCGCCGCTCGCGATGTCGGACTCCTTCTCTTGCCCTTGCGCCCACGAGCGCGACCGCAACTGGAGGATCCGATAATGGATTCCACCCTCGTTCCGACGACGCATCCCGGCATCTTTCCTGTCGGAGGCTCTGCACGCCTTCGCGATCGGACTTCCCCCACACCTGAACAGATGAGCGACGCCACCGTTCCGGCTCGCTGCGGAGCGGGACAGGAGATGCTCGCCCCGCTTGCACAGGCATGAGACCGCGGGCTCGAATTTTTCGATATTCGCCCCGGATGAAGACACCGACCTGCATCGTATACCTCACATGAACGACGCCAAGCACACGGATGTCATCGGACTGCTCGAGCCTTTGCGGCGCTATGCCCGTTCTCTGGCACGGGACGAGGCGCATGCCGAGGATCTCGTGCAGGACACCCTCGTCCGCGCCTATGAGCGGCGAAGCTCGTTCCGCTCCGGGGGGAACCTGCGAGGCTGGCTTCTCTCGATTCTGCACAACACCTTCATCGACACCCGGCGCCGTCGGGCGGCGGAATTCCGCCGCCTGGAGCAGGCGGCCGCCCTTGCGGACACGGCCGCTCCGCCCGAACAGGAAAGCCGTGTCAGGCTTCAGCAGGTCCAGGCGGCTTTCATGAGCCTGCCGGACGAGCAGCGGGCTGCCCTGCATCTCGTTGCCATCGAGGGACTGTCCTACCAGGAAGCCGCGAACGCCCTGAAAATCCCCGTCGGCACCCTCATGTCCCGCCTGGGCCGCGCGCGCGCGGCGCTGCGGGGTTTCGAGGCGGGAGCCGATCTTTCGCAGACGCCCGGCGCCAAGCGGCCAAGCCTGCGCATCGTAGGAGGATCCAGTGTCTGACCCCATCACCGAAGCGGACCTTCTCGCCTATGTGGATGAGCAGCTCGATCCTGCGAGGAGGATCGAGGTCGAGGAACACCTTGCCCGCGACCCCGAAGCCGCCACCCGGATCATGGCCGACCTGAAGGATCGCGACGCCCTCCGGCTGCTCCATGCGGTTCCCCTGCCCCGCCCTGCGGAAGCGATGTTCGCGGCGGCGACAAAGCTCGAACGTGCCCTTGGCTGGCAGGCCTTCGGGCTGAAGCTCCGCCGGGTTGCCGCCGTCGCGGCGCTCGTCGGGTTTGGATGGTTTGCCCACGGGCAGGTCGGCCTGGGGATCTCCGACAGCGAGGCCTCGCCCAAGCCGCCCGCCTTCGTGGAGGATGCCCTGCATTCCCATGAGACGGGCCTTCTGCGCGCCCGCATGACCTCGCAAACCGGTGTCGGAGCCTACGACCCCGCCGAAATTCTGGCCGAGACCGGAATCCAGCTCCCGGCGCTGCCCAAGGATTGGCAGGTCCGCGACGCCCAGGTCTTCCCATCCCGATATGGGCACAGCATCGAGGTCGCCATCGATGCCGGCGATCTCGGCCGGGTGTCTCTCTTCGCCGCGCAGGCTCACGCCTTCAATGTGATCGCCCCCACGCTGGCCCGCTTCGACACGGCGAAGGCCGTGTATTGGCAGACCGGCCAACTCGCCTATGCGCTGACCGGAACCGGCAGCGACAAAGCCCTTGAACGGGCAGCCCTGCGGCTGTCCCGCAAGCTTCAGTAAACCTCGGAGATATTCATGAACACACCCTATGCCTGGCAAACCGCCACGGCCCGCACCAGCGGCGCCCTGTTCGACGAAGGCCTGCGCCAGCACATGCTGCGGGTCTACAACTACATGGGCATCGGCCTTGTCGTGACGGGACTCGTGGCGTTCTTCGTCGCGTCGACTCCGGCCCTGTACGTTCCGATCTTTCAGACGCCGCTCAAGTGGGTCGTGATGCTGGCGCCGCTCGCCTTCATCTTCTTCTTCTCGTTCCGCATGGACCGGATGACGGCGGCGTCCGCGCGCACCGCCTTCTTCGCCTTCTCGGCCGTGATGGGCCTGTCGCTGGCCTCCGTATTCCTCGTCTTCACGGGCACCAGCATCGCCCGCACATTCTTCATCACGGCGACCATGTTCGGCGCCACCAGCCTCTACGGCTATACCACCAAGCGGGACCTGTCGAAGTTCGGCTCCTTCATGATCATGGGTCTGATCGGCGTCATCATCGCCTCCCTGGTGAACATCTTCCTCGCGTCGAGCGCCCTTCAGTTCGCGATCTCGATCATCGGCGTGCTCGTGTTCACGGGGCTGACCGCCTACGACACGCAGTCGATCAAGGAGCAGTACGCCGAGAGCTTCGGTCATGAGGCCAACAACAAGATGGCCGTGTTCGGGGCCCTCTCCCTCTACCTGAATTTCATCAATCTGTTCCAGCTGCTTCTCAGCCTCACCGGGCAGCGGGAAGAGTAATCATCGTCCATTGCCAGAAAGGATCGAATTTCATGGACCATCAGGACCGTCAGGCCATTGAGCAGCTCTTCGGCAAGATCGACCAGGTCGAGCGCCAGTCCACGCCCCCGGACGCGCAGGCGGCGGATTTCATCCGCTCCCGGATCGGCCAGCAGCCGAACGCGCCGTATTACATGGCTCAGACCATCGTGGTGCAGGAACAGGCCCTGAGCGCCGCCCACGGCCGGATCCAGCAGCTCGAACATGAGATCGCCAGCCGTCCGGCGGGCGGCGGCGGGTTCCTGTCCGGCCTCTTCGGCGGCGGACAGCCGCGTCCGCAGCCGCATCAGCCCTATCAGCCGCAGTCGATGCACGGCATGTCGCCCCAGGCGCCCCACATGGCTCCCGGCATGGGCATGGCGCCCGGACGCGGAGGCGGCGGCTTCCTGGCGGGAGCGGCGCAGACCGCCATGGGCGTCGCCGGCGGCGTGCTCCTGGGCAACATGATCGCCAATGCCTTCTCGGGAGGGGGTGAGGCGAACGCAGCCGAGTCCGGCCAGGCCGAGCCGCAACAGGCGGCAGCCGAGGATTTCGGCGATGCGGGAGGCGACTTCGGCTTCGACGAGGAGATCTGACGGGAGCGGGCGTTGCCCCGATCATGACGCCGGGGCCGCGTCCATTCTTGAGAATTGCCGTTCTGCCGGCGCAATGTGCCGGCACGATCGCCCGGGTGCCCTATCGAGGAAAGACCCATGATCGAACCGGCCCCTGCCCCGACACCATTACGAGCTTCCGGCCTCAATGGCTTCACGGCCATGCGAGTGCCTGACCCATTCCACGAATAACGCTTCATCCAAGATCCATAGACAGGACCATGTCCGACCCATCGAGTCGTCTCTCCGCCGCCGTTTCGCCGAAGGGCGGCGGAGAGCACCGGCAACGGTTTTCCGAAGTTCTGAGCACCCTTGCCGGCAGCCCCGGCCCGGTCGTCAGCATCGGCGACGTGCTCAACGCGTTCGGCGACCGGGCCTTCGGCGCCCTGATGCTTCTGTTCGCCGCCCCCAACGTGCTGCCGCTTCCGCCCGGCATGTCGGCGGTTCTGGGAGCCCCCCTCCTCTTCGTCACGGCCCAGCTGATGCTCGGACGCCCGACCTTGTGGATGCCCCGCTTCATCTGCGAGCGCTCCATCTCCCGTGACGTCTTCGTCCTGCTGACGGGAAAGCTCGGCCCCTTCCTGAACCGGTCTGAGCGCCTCCTGCGGCCCCGTGTGGGCATCATGCTCGGACCCATCCTGGAGCGGATCGTGGGTGGCATCTGCCTTCTGCTCGCGATCATCCTCTTCCTGCCGATTCCGTTCGGCAACATGCCTCCGGCTTTCGCCATCACGGCGTTCGCGCTCGGGATCCTGGAACGCGACGGCCTGGCCACGCTCGTGGGTTGGCTTGCGGCCGTCGGCAGCCTTCTGATCCTGGCGGCGATCTCGTCTGCGATCGTCGCCGGCGTCAAGGCCTTCCTCGACCACTTGTGGGGCATCCTCGGATGAGGAGCCTCGTCACGCAACCTGCCGCCTCGCCACCGTAACGGCGCTTAGGCCATCCCCGCCGCCGCTCCTGCGGACCACGATAGACGGGAGCGACCGAACCTGCCCGCGGCTTCGCCCGCGAAGACAATGCCATCCTGTTCACAGGATCGAAAGGAACATCGAATGGACTTCGCCTGGATCGCCGATCCGACCGCCTTGGCGGCGCTGGCAACCCTCATCGTAATGGAGGTGGTGCTCGGCATCGACAACCTCATCTTCATCTCGATCCTCACCAACAAGCTGCCGGAGCACCAACGCTCAAGAGCGCGCCGCATCGGCATCGGCCTGGCGCTGATCCTGCGCCTCGGCCTGCTCGGCACCATTGCGATCATCGTCACCCTGACCGAGCCGATCTTCGCGGTCTTCGGCCATGGATTCTCCTGGCGCGACCTGATCCTGATCGGCGGCGGCCTCTTCCTCGTCTGGAAGGCGACGAAGGAGATCCACCACAATGTCGACCCCACGCCGTCCGATGATGTGTTCGGCACCGCCAAGGCGACCATGACGTTCGGCGCGGCGATCACCCAGATCCTTCTGCTCGACCTGGTCTTCTCCCTCGACAGCATCATCACGGCCGTCGGCATGACGGATCACGTGGCTATCATGGTGATCGCGGTGATCGTCGCCGTCACGGCGATGCTGCTGGCCGCCAATCCGCTCGCCCGGTTCATCGCCAACAATCCGACGGTGGTGATGCTGGCCCTGGGCTTCCTTCTGATGATCGGCATGACCCTCATTGCGGAAGGTTTCGGAGCGCATGTGCCGAAGGGCTACATCTACGCCGCAATGGCGTTCTCCGCGCTGATCGAGGGACTGAACATGCTCTCGCGGCGGGCCTCCCGGCGCAAGGCGGCCGGATCGTCCGCAGAACCGTCTGTCTAGCGCATCATGCGGAAAAGTGGACCCGGTATTCGCTGACGCGGCCCTTCGGGTCCGCTGGAATGATGCGCTGTCCTCTAATGGGAGCATCGGATGCAATCCCAAAAGTGCAAATCCACTTCCCGCGTCCGATGCTCTAGCCGCAGCGGTGAGATCTCGTGGCGGGGCTCCGTTAGAGCATCGACCGACAGCATCGGATGTGAGTTCGAATTCACACCCGATGCCGTAGGCCCCGCCGTCTCGTCATCACGTCACGAAAAGGAGCCAATGAATGGCCATCACGAAGTCCCTCGCCGCCGCAGCTTCCGTCCTGACCGGCGTGCTCGTCATGTCCGGCGGCAGCGTCCTGGCTCAGAGCAGCAGCGCCTATCGCAGCGCCGACATTACGGCAGGGCAGCAGCACCGCCTCGGAGTTTACGGCAATGTACAGAAGGACTGCACATCCGGGCCGTTGCCGACGATCCGCGTGGTGACGCCGCCGAAGCACGGAGAGGTGAACGTGCGGAGCGGAAAACTCAAGGCGGGCCGGATCTCCCGCTGCCCCAAGCTCGAGGCCGTCGCGCAAGGGGTCTTCTACAAGGCCGGCCCGGCCTACAAGGGAGCCGACGAGGTCCGATACGAAGTCAGGACTGCCAACGGCAAGGTGGAGAGGCACATCGTCCGGATCAATGTGAAGGGTGCTGCGTCCGGCGACGTCAAGTCGGCCCCGGATGCCGAGACCGATCTATGACGGCGGAGCAGGCGCGCCCGCTCACACGGATCAGAGCACCGCGATCGAGGAGTTCAGAAGATCGGTGACGAGCATGTGCCCCGGTGCGTGAGTGATGCAGAACTCGGGGCGAACGTTGGCGATCACGGATTGGGGCGTGACGCCGCAGGCCCAGAAAACCGGGATCTCGCCTTCGCGGATCTCGACCGCATCGCCGTAATCGGGATTGGCGATATCGCCAATCCCGATCAGCGAAGGATCGCCCAAATGGACCGGGGCGCCGTGAACCGAGGGGAAGCGAGACGTCACCTGCACGGCGCGGATCGCGTCCGCCGCCTTCAGGGGCCGCATGGACACGACGAGCGGCCCTGAGAATGGCCCGGTGGGCACGGTCGGAATGGTCGTCCGGTACATGGGGACGTTGCAGCCCTGCTCGATGTGGCGCACCGGCAGGCCGTCGGCCAGCATGGCCTCCTCGAAGGAGAACGAGCAGCCGATCAGGAAGGCGACGAGCTTGTCGTTCCAGAGATCGCGGATATCCGTGGGCTCCGCGACCAGCTCGCCGTTTCGCCATACCCGGTATCGCGGCACGTCCGTCCGGATATCGATGTCCCGGCCCAGTTCCGGCAGGAATGGATCGCCCGTTTCGGACACCGCGACCAGTGGGCATGGCTTGGGATTGCGCTGGCAGAAACGGAGGAAGTCGTGCGCCAGTTCCTCCGGCAGAATGGCGAGATTCGCCTGAACGTGCCCCGGAGCCAAGTTGGCGGTCGGCCCGGTCAGGATACCGGCGCGGGCCTCCAACCGGGCTTTGTAGGCGGCGTCGTTGGTGATCGTTCCGGACATCATCCGATCTTTCTGCCAGAGTGTAGGTTATGCCCGCGCCTGCGAGCGCAGAGCTTCCATGGCCATGCCGATGGACAGGATCCTGCGGTCGGCACCGGCGGGTCCCGCAATCATCAGGCCCACCGGAGCTTCGCCCGGTGCATGGCATGGGACCGACAGGGCAGCTCCATCGAGGAAGTTGATCATCGTCGGATTGCGCAGGATCAGCCCGTTCGTCGCATAATAGACCTCGTCGCTCGCGGCGAGGTCCGCGATGGCGGGGGCGACGACCGGCACGGACGGCAGCAGCAGCGCATCGTAATCCTGGATCCGCGCCTCGACGCTTGCGCGCCAGGCTTTGCGGGCTGCGAGCAGGTCCAGGTAGTCGGCGGCGGAAATATCCTTGCCCCGGCGGATCCGCGAGACGACGCGCGGATCGTAGCGATCGCCCGCCCGCTCGATCAGGTCCCGGTGCCATGTCCAGGCCTCGGCCGCCGTAAAGCCGCCCTTGGCGTTGATCGCCGCGAGTTCGGTAAATTCGGGCACGGCGATCTCATCGATCCGCGCACCGGACGACGACAGACTTGCCAGCGCCTGTTCGAAAGCACGCGCGACATCCTTGTCCATTCCCTCGAGCACCAGGGTCGTGGGAACGGCGAACCGGAGCTTGCCGAGATCGGCCGGACGCGGCAGCGGCTCCTCGTCCGCGGCCATAATGGCATCGAGGACAGCGCAGCACGCGACGGAAGGAGCGATGGCCCCGATGGAGTCGAGACTGAACGAGAGCGGCAGAGCACCCGTCAAGGGCACCCGCGCGGCCGTCGGCTTGAATCCGACGAGGCCGCAGAGCGCTGCGGGAATGCGAACCGATCCGCCGGTATCCGACCCGATCCCCGCAACGGCCATTCCGTCGGTCACGGAGACCGCGGCACCGGACGACGAGCCGCCGGGAATGCGCCCGGTCTGGCGATCCCAGGGATTGCGCGGCACGTCGTAGTGTGGATTGAGGCCGAGCCCGGAATAAGCGAACTCGGTCATGTTGGTGCGGCCCACGATCACCGCGCCTGCGGCGCGCAGCCGCCTGACGACGACCGCATCTTCCGCAGCCGCCGGCTCACCGGCACGCGCAACCGACCCGGCCATGGTGACCTCGCCCGCGACATCGAACAGGTCCTTGATCGAAACAGTCAGGCCGTCGATGGGGGAACGGACGAGGCCTGCCTTGCGCAGAAGGTCGGAAGCCTGGGCCGCGGCGCGGGCCGCATCGGGGTAGAGCTTCGTGAAGACACGCGCGCCCTCTCCGGCCGGATCGGTTGCGCGGCGAAGCGCTTCCTCCGTCAGAGCCAGGGATGTGGCGCGGCCCTCTGCGAGCGCCTGCTGCTGTTCGTTCACTGTCGACGTCATGTTTCATCAACCATCGTGGTGGGTTGCAACGAATCCCGGATCAAGCGACTTCCGGCAAAACCTCGATATCATAGTTATGGCTCAAGGTGCGTCCGCGGCGTGGATCGAACAGCTCCATGGTGAAGGACGGGGCCGGACGGATGCCTCCCTTCGCCCCGACCGTGCCGCAGATCATGGCGACGCCCTCGGGAAGCGTGTCCCCGCCCGCGAAACCTGAGACGAGTTCCAGCGGAGGCCGGAGCGAAGCGAGGGTGCCTTCCTGATAGAGCACGCGCTCGCCGTTCTCCTGAATGTAGGAGCGGATGACGAGCTCGTCCCAGTATTCGGCAACATCCGCATAGAGCCATGCCTCGGCGGCCACCGGCTTGGCGCAGACCTGCTTGGATAAGGCGACGCTGTGCGTTTCGAGCTTGCGGTCGGTGTGATCGGACGCGATGCCGACATAGAGCTCGCCACCGGCCTTGAACACAAAGGTTTCCACCTCGCCGGACGTCTCGCCTCCCACGACCTGAATGCGCGAGGCCTGGGTCAGCTGGTTCTCGGAGACGCGATAGTACAGCGGCACGGAACTCGGACGCGGCACGCCGATGGCGAACAGCTCCTCGATATGGTGCTCGATGGCGTGCTGGTCGCGCCCGGCCCAGCCCGCGACGACGAGAGAGGAAATCTCGGCGTCGACCGTGCGGGAGCCTGATTGTGTTTCAACGTTGAAGGACAGTTTCATGGTCAATCCATAAGGGTTGAAAATGCGGTCGAATGCGCTCGGGGCGTCGGCCCCGAAAGTGGATCTGCACTTTGAGACCCGATCCGGTGCACGGGTCTTGGATGAGGGTATCGGGGATGCGGGCCCGAAGAGTCGCCGTCACGAGAACCGGGTCCGCACGACGTGCTAGCTGAAGACGCTCGGAAGCCAGAGCGCCAGGCCCGGGAAGAACGACAGGAGAGCGAGCAGGATGAACATCGCCACCACGAAGGGCAGCGCCCCTGTGATCACGGCGCCCATCGAGCCGCTCTTGCGCAGGCTCTGCACGACGAAAAGATTGAGCCCCACGGGCGGCGTGATCAGAGCGGCTTCCACCAGAACGATAATGATGATGCCGAGCCAGATCGGATCGTAGCCGAGAGCGAGCATGATCGGCGCCACGATCGGAATCGTCGTGATCATCATGGAGAGCGTTTCCATGAAACAGCCGAGCACCAGGTAGAAGATGATGATGATCACCAGCATCCATCCGGGCGACAGTCCCAGACCCGTGATCGATCCGGTAATCGCGTCCGTGAGGCCCGTGGCCGACATGATGAAGTTCAGGAAGGCGGCGCCGATCACGATCAGCATGATCATCGCCGTCGATCGCATCGTCCCCTCGACGGATTCGCGCAGCATCGTCCAGGTCAGGCGACGGAACCATGCCGCGAGGATGAGAGCCCCCAGTACGCCGAGAGCGGCAGCTTCCGTCGGCGTTGCGAGACCGGCATAGATCGAGCCCACGACGAGAAAGAAGATTCCGAGTGGCGGCCCGAGATGAACAAGGCTCCGGAAACGCTCGCTCCAAGTCGCGTGAATCTTGTGCCCGCCCCAGGACGGCTTTGCGATGCAGCTGACCACGATTACCAGCATGAACAGGCCTGCCATCATGAAGCCCGGGATGATGCCCGCGAGATAGAGCTTGGGAACCGAGGAGTTGGTGAGAACGCCGTAGATCACGAGATTGATCGAGGGCGGGATCAGAATGCCCAGAGTGCCGCCGGCCGCGAGACTGCCGAGAAAGAGCGGCTCGTTGTAGCCATAGCGCTTGATCTGCGGGATCGCGACGGTCCCGACCGTCGCGGCAGTGGCGACGCTTGATCCCGAAGTCGCCGAGAACAGGGTCGAGGCCCCGATATTCGCGTGCATCAGGCCGCCGGGCAACCAGGAAAGCCAGAGGCTCATGGCGCCGTACATCCGCTCGGCGAATCCGGCCCGCAGCAGAACCTCTCCCAGCAAAATGAAGAGAGGCACAGCCACCATGAGGAATTCGTTGTTCGTGCTCCATGCCAGTTCGCCGATTGCGCGGGTCAAGGGGAGCATGGAGTAGAGGGGATCCAGGACGAGCCCGAGCACGCCGAGGGCGGCGCCCACAGGGATGCTCAATCCGATGAGGACAAGCAGGAGGATGAGTGCGGTGGCAACCATTTCGTCTTAACCCTTCACCATCCGCTCGCCAGCAGCGGCTTCTTCTTCTGCCTCTTCCTTGGTCGAACGAACGCCTGCAATCGCCTTCACGTCGTCGATCCGGCCCGTGACGAGCGCGACGGAAGCCCTGAGCAGCATGAGCGCCAGAACCAGGCACATCCAGATCAGACCGAGCAGCCAAAGGCCCTGAGGAATGTAAAGCGGCGTCGCCAGAGGTGTGTTGGCGGCGGAATTCTGCGCCCATGAGGTCGCGGCGACGTCATAGGCATAGTACGTCAGCATCACCATGAAGACGCCGAGCGCCACGAGGGAAAGCCAATCCAGGATGGCCGACACGCGAACGGGTAAATATTGGTAGATCACGTCGACGCGGACATTTGCGCGCTGGAGCGTTGCGAAGGCGAGCGCCCACGATGTGCTGATCGCGAAGGCGTAACTCGACAGCTCATCGGCGCCGCCGGTGCTGAAGCCGAATAATTTTCGGACAACGACATCGAAGGAGATCAGCAGCACGCTGCCGATCGTCAAAGCCCCACCAAACCATACAGCCCAGCGTGACATGTGCTCGGCGGCGCCGATCAGGCTGCCGAGGAAGGAAGGTCGCATTGTTGGTGCCATCAGAATATCCCTGTCGGTATGCTCACGCACCGCATTGGATCGAAGAATCGTTGGCCAGATTCATGAAAGAGGTGCGCCGGATCTGAAAACAGATCCGGCGCACCTCTTTGCGTTACTTCGAGACCGTGACGTTCAGCGTTTTGCCGATCGTGTCGTTGAAGCTCTTCACGCAATCGGCGGAGCAGCGCGCCGCCCATTTCGGCAGGATGGATTCCTGCAGTACCTTCTTCAGGAGTTCACGGTCGGCATCGGTCGGCTGAACCAGCTTCATCTTGCCCTTGACCGGGAGAGTGCATGCATCCGCGCCGGTATTGCAGTCATAGCCCTGCTGGGTCTGCTCGGCGGCAGCCTTCCAGATATCGTCAACCAAGGTCTTGATGTTGGTCTGGATGAATTCCTGAACCTTCGGATCGAGCTTGTCCCAGGCGGCCTGGTTGACCGCGTGGATCTGCTGGTTCCAGTTGACCGGCAGCGCATAGAGATGGGTCGAGACTTCATACCACTTCGCGGAATAGCCCGACAGCGATCCCGTGATCGCGCAGTCGACGACCTTGTTCTGCAGAGCCGGCACCACTTCGCCGAAGGCCATCGTCACGCTCGAGCCGCCGAAGGCTTCCACGAACTCAGCCTGGGTGCGGCTGCTCGTGCGGACCTTCTTGCCCTTGAGATCGGCCAGGCCGTTCACCTCGGCATTGCAGAACAGAACCTGCGCCGGATAGGTCGAAATGCCCAGGAGCTTCACCCGCGAACCTTCGCCATAGAACTTCGCGTAGACGGGCTCGAACGCCTCGGTCACCTCGCGCGCCGTCTTCACGTCGGGGGCAAGACCGGCGAGATCGATCGCCTCGTTGATCGGGTTGTCGCTGGCGAAATAGGAGAGCGTCGCCGTGCCGAACTGAATGACGCCCTGCGACATCAGGCGGAGAATCTCGGGCCCTTTGAGGCCCATCTCGTTGAAACCTTTGATCTCCGCCGTGACCTGACCGTTCGAGCGCTCAGGAATCGTCTTCGTCCAGAACGGCTTCTCGAAGTCATTGTAGGCGGTGAGATTGCTGAGCCCCCCGACGATCCGCAGATGGGTCTTCGGCAAATCCTGAGCCAATGCCACGCCGGACAGGCCCATCAGGGCTGCGGCGCCGACGGCACAAGCGATTCTTTTCATGATGTGTCATCCTCTGGTTCAGTATTGCTGCTGAGCGAAGACACATGCAGGTCGCCGCGAAGCGTCTCTCCCTGTTGCGGCTTTCGGAGACTTCAGGCGGACACCGAGCAATGGTGCCGCCATGGCGCGCTTCACGCTTTGTTACCTGGCTGTCGGTCTTCAGCCCCGGCGTATTGCATCGCAGGAACCTTCGCCTTGTCTATTCGTATGTTTTAATGGGGGGTATAAATGCTATTTATATCCCCTCGGAGCCCTGCCTCCGGTCCGCACGGCGACCTCTTGTGCAAGTGCGGCGATCGAGCGCATCGAGCGGCTTTCGAGGCCGTCGACCCAGCTCGCGGTAAAACTCAGATCCGGAAGCGGATCGCTTTCCACGTCGAGGATCTGCAATTCGCCGGAAGCAAGCTCCCGGTCCAGGAAGACCGGCGTGATCACGGCAGTGCCGATGCCGTCCAGGGCCATGCGAACGATCATCGACACCGGGGCACTGCCGTACATCCGCGGCGTCTTCACGCCGGCGCGCATGAGCATATCGCGCACCATCCGATAAGGACTGCTGCTCGACGGATGGGTGATGATCGGTCTTTCCGCGACGCGCTCCAGCGTCACCCGGCTGTCTCCGAGACCCAGCGTCGGGCTGGCGACCCAAGAGAGCGAATAGGTGCATAGAGGGAGGTTTTCGACACGCTCCTCGAGAACGGGGCCCATCAGGAACGCGATATCGATCGTGCGCGACATCAGATGAGAGCGCAGCACATGCGTGCTGTCGACCTCGATCTCCAGAACAAGCGCCGGATAAGCGCTGTGCACCTCCTCGATGAACGTCGACAGCCAAGTCTGCACGATCGTTTCCGCAACCCCGATCCGGATCGTGCCGCTCATCACGTTCTGGTCCTGGGCTGCCTTCAGCATGTCGCGGCGCGCCTGCATCATCCGTTCCGCGTGCGAGAGCATCTCCTGCCCTTTGGCCGTCAGCGTCACGCCGCGCGCATCGCGCTCGAACAGGCGCACGCCGAGCGCAGCCTCCAGAGACGCGATCCGCTGCGACACCGCAGGCTGCGTCGTCCCTAGCTTCTCGGAAGCCGCCCTGAGGCTGCCGAGGGCTGCCGCCCAGAAGAATGTTTCAATGTTTCGAAAATCGATCATCGGCAATTCGCTCGGCGATCATTGGCACCTTCTATCCCAAAATGCATCCGCGAAATGCATCCCGGAACAACGCCTGAACCACCGAGGGCGCCAAGTCCGAGTTTCAGACGTGCGAAGGGGCACTGCCCCGTCATCGCATGCCGGCGCGCACCGAACGGCGCCACCGCCTGAGCGCGACCAGACATGCGTTCCACCCGATGCTCACTCCCAGCGCCAGCAGCAGCGACGCGGCGGCTCCGAGCCTCACCGCACACAGGTGCAGCAGGGTCAGCGCGCCGACGAAGCCGACCATGCCCGGCACCCCATTGGCGACCACGGATGCCGCCGCGACGCCCCCCGCGCGAGGATGCAGGATCAGGGCCAGGCTCATGAGAACGACGGGTGCCAAGGCCGCGGCCGCTGCGACCGAAGGTCCCAGCGTTCTTCCCGCGACGATCGTCACACCCACCACGCTCATGACGAGCGCCGCGCGGAAGGGGATGTCCCACGGGCGTTTCGCTTGAGAAACCGGCATGGCCGCCGCCGAGAATTGTCGCGCGATGGGAATGGCGAGGGCATAAATCCCTGCGTTCAGGGCGAGGGCGCCGCCAAGGGACCACCGGATGCCGAGAACGATCCAGATCGAGACGGCCCAGATCGCCAGGGCCGAGCCGACGCTGGCGAGCACTCCCCCTCTCTGCGCGGCGGCGGCATAGACGATCATGTAGACCACCGTCGCGGCAGACACCGCCAGACCCGCCAGGGCGCTCGTTGCGACGAACTCGGAGCCGTGATCGAGTGCGAGGAACGCGTAGGCCGGGCCCGCCGAAATGGGCAAAGTCGCAATCATGGCGCCGAGGAACGGGCCGCTTCGCTCCACAACCAGCGAGGCGGCGACGACGATGGCCGCACTGGTCAGCATCTTCATGACGAGCGGCATCCAGAAAGAAACGTCCACAATCTGCGACCTTCGAATGGCTTGGACACGGAAGCCCGCGCGGCCGAACCACCGTGCCGGCGGGGCGATCAGGCTTTTTCCATGCGGGATCAAAACGGACACGATCACGCTGACCGGAAGAACGTCTTCCGTGCGCCGGAGCAGATCGCGGACGCATTAGCAACGTCACGGTGCAGAAGTCAAAAGCCGCGCTGCCGAGATTTCAGGCGAGACAAACCACCAATCGCCGCTGCGCACAACTGGATTGCGTTCGGTCTTCGCCGAAGCCGAGAACCCGCTCCCATGGATGTTGGAGGCGACGGACCTGAAGAAGGAGAAGAACGTCTTCGGAACCCGCGTCATCGACTCTCAGAGCGGGAGTACGCTCGCCCGGAAACGACAGGCGCTGCATCGGAGCCATGCGCAAGAGGCCGGGGACAGTTCCTGGCCTCCATGCCGCAACCTGTGTCATACTGGTGCGCGCGCATCGAATATCCTGATGCGGGAGCCTGTGCGGATCGGCGGGAGGTTTCTTCCTTCCAGAGCGATCTCGAGCGCTTGGGCGCTTTCCCCACGGATCGGGGAACATCGACCGCCGACACGGATTTGCATGCGTGACGAGCAAGGGCGAGAGCAGCATGACAGTCGGCACGCCTAAGGTTGTGATCGTCGGTGCAGGCTTCGGAGGGTTGACGGCGGCTCAATCCCTGGCGCGCGCGCCCGTCGACGTGACGATCATCGACCGCCACAATTACCATTACTTCCAGCCCCTGCTTTATCAGGTCGCGACGGCCGCCCTGTCTCCCGCAGACATCGCCTGGCCGATCCGCAGCATCGCCAGACGCCAGAAGAACGCGACCGTGCTGATGGCGGAGGTGACCGGCATCGATGTCGGCGCCCGGCTCGTCCATGCCGGATCCGTGACCATTCCCTACGACATTCTCGTCCTCGCGACCGGCGCCACGCATTCCTATTTCGGTCACCCGGAATGGGCTGCCGCCGCTCCGGGACTGAAGCAGATCGAGGACGCGACGAGGATTCGGCGCAAGATCCTGCAGGCCTTCGAGAAGGCGGAGCTGACCGGCGCCCCCGACGAGCAGCGGCGGCTGCTTTCCTTCGTCGTGGTCGGCGGCGGCCCCACGGGCGTCGAGATGGCCGGAGCCATCGCGGAAGTGGCGCATCATGCGCTGACCGCCGAGTTCCGCCACATCGATCCGCACGCCGCCCGCATCGTCCTGGTCGAGGCCGGGCCACGGCTGCTGCCCACCTTTCCGGAGAACCTGTCGGCCTACGCTCAACGATCCCTCCAGAGGATGGGCGTGGAGGTGATGACCTCCACCCGGGTGACGAATTGCGACGATCGCGGCGTGGACCTTGAGGGAACGCGGCTTGGGGCCGGCACCATCGTGTGGGCCGCGGGCGTGGTCGCCTCTCCGGCGGGGGCGTGGCTCGATGCCGAACGGGACCGGGCCGGACGAGTCAAGGTCGGTCCGGATCTATCGGTTCCAGGCCACCCCGAGATCTTCGTGATCGGTGACACCGCGGAGGTCATGGACGAAACCGGGCGGCTCGTGCCCGGCATAGCCCCGGCCGCCAAGCAGATGGGCCGCCATGTGGCCGATGTGATCATAGCGAGAGTTTCGGGCCGGGCGCCGCCGGGCCCGTTCCGTTATCGGCATCAGGGCGACCTTGCCACCATCGGGCGAAAGGCGGCGGTGGTGAAGCTCGACCGTGTCCACCTGAAGGGCTTTATCGGCTGGCTCTTCTGGGGCTTCGCACACATCTACTTCCTCATCGGCCTGCGCAACCGTGCCGTGGTCGCGTTCAGCTGGCTCTGGAACTACCTGACCTATCAGCGAGGAGCGCGCCTCATCGTGGGCGGCTCCGAGGCTGAGGATGCGGCCCAGGCGGAAAAGGTGCAGCCCCAGGATTCATCGGTCGAAATGAGCCGGGAGCCACCAGGCCGAAGTCAGGCAGCCTCTTCAGGGGCCGACTGGCGATAATCAGCCTCCCTTTCGCCCGGGATCCGGGTCAGCATCCAGACCATTCTCGGGCCGATGACCGCCGCGATGGACAGCATCGAAGCCACGATCCGTCAGCTCGATCGTCCCGGCATCGGGCGTGGTCACGTATCCGAGACGGGCGAGCTCTGATACGGCCACAGCGACGGCGGGATCCGTGCCGAAGCGGGCATCCAGCTTTGCCATGGTCATGCGGGCACCGGGCTTGCGGTGCGTCTCGCGAAAGAAGTCGAGGATCTCGCGCGCCGTTTCGCTGAGTTGCATGGTCCGCCTCCTCGTCTGAGCATCATCCCGTCACTTGGTGTCGGGTTCCTCGCAAGACGAGGTGCCCTTCAAGGGGCCGGACATCGAACGAGCCCAAAAACCGAATCCACCACTTGGCTCGATGCCTGGAGCATTGAACGCAACAGTGGGAACCGGATTTGCATGGAAAGATGCTCGAAACCAAAATGTTAAAGCAGCGAACGTGAGTTCGATGGCACGTCCGGGGCTTTAGAAGACAACCCGGTCCCGGCAAGCACGAGAACAACGATCTCGATTTCATACCACCAAAGAGTTAGTAGATCTGTCGGATTTCTAACAGACTTGTCGCACCAAATGCCTATATCGAACAGAACATCCAGAGCAAAACCTTAGCCATATTGTCCGAATATTGACCGACTTCCCAAGCATGACAAGCATAGTCTTCGGCAGCAATGGACGCCGACAGAATGAGGTCGTTCGGGAGCTCCCGGCCAAGCCTCGATGCCGTCAGGCGCTCGCCCCGCCACGGGGCGCATGAACCACAAGCACGCCAGCGATAAGATAGAGTGAAAGATGTCGAAACCGCAGCATGGTCCATCCGCGCTCGACCGTCTGGTCGTCGGCGCAACCAGACGATTTGATCTGAGCGCTCTTTTGCAGGAGACGATCCGCACCCTGTCCAACCTCGATTTCGAGTACCGCCACGAACTGGAGCGGCTGAGCAGCAGCAGGACGGACCCCGTCTTGAAGAAACAGATCGCCGAGAGCCTGATGATCAGGCACCGGGAGCGGCGGCAGCCCTATGTCATGCTCGTCGCCGAACTGCAGAAGCACCTTGCGAGCGCCGCGACCGGCAACCTTCGGGCGACGGGCTGACCTGAATGTTGAGTTCCTGCAGCATCGGACGTGCAGCCGACTTCACGTCCGATGCCTTAAGTCTATGTTTTGAGCATCTTTTCACGCCAATCCGGTTCCCGCTTTTGCGTCCGATGCTCTGAGTTCACCGGCTCTCTTCTGCCCCTGCGGGCCGGGACCTGGAAGCGCCCTTCGGGCGCTTCCTTTTTCTTATCGGGCATCGGCATAGGGAAAGGCGATGTCTTCGGATTCGGCCGTACCCGCGTGTGTCTCGCGGACGCAGTTTCGGCCAGCCGCTTTGGCGCCGTAAAGGGCCTGATCCGCGGCTTCGAGAAGCGCTTCTCGTGTGCTGCCCCGCAGCGGCCGAACCGCCGCCACGCCGATGCTGACCGTCACAAGACGGTAAGGGCTGTTCGCGTGAACGAGACCGAGTGTCTCGACGGCCTGGCGAATATTCTCGCCGATGCCCCGGGCTCCGGCCAGATCGGTCTCCGGGAGAATCACCGCGAACTCCTCTCCGCCATGACGGGCCGCCATGTCGCGGGGACGCCGGATATTGGCATCCACGGTGCAGGCGATTGCCCGGAGAACCTCGTCGCCTTGGTTGTGACCATACCGATCGTTGAAATCCTTGAAGAAGTCGGCATCGACGTAAAGCAGCGCCAGCGACGACTTGGTACGGACCGCATGCCGCCACTCACGCTCGAACGCCTCGCGGAAGGCGCGGCGGTTGGGCAGGCCGGTCAGGTCGTCGGTTCGGGCAAGCCGCCTCAGCTTGGTCTCGGCCGTTTTGCGGCGGTTCAACTCGCTTCGGAACAGAGCCGTCAGGCCCACGACCGCCAGGCACAGCAAGCCCGTCATGAGGCTCATGATGAGAGCCTTCCGGGTCCAGGCCGCAAAGACCTCGTCGACAGAGAGAGCGACGGTCAGGACGAGCGGCAACCCGCCGAGCTGTCCGAATGAGATGACCCGGCGAATTCCATCGATCGGCGAGACCGACTCGAAGGTGGCGGATTGTCCCTGAAGGAGTTCCTGGACATAGGGAGAGCCGCCGAAATCCTGACCGATCTGGCCTTCGTCGAAGGGCTTTCGCATCAGCAGGATTCCGTCGTCGCGGAAGAGGTTGATGGTGCCGTCCCAGCCCAGTCTCAGATCCTGGAAAAGCTGATGAATCTTGCTGAGCGACACGGCTCCCATCACCACACCGGCGAAACGGCCGTCCGGATGGGAGAGGCGCCGCGAGATCGCAATGCTCAGGTCGCCATGGCGCAGCCTGCTCCTGAAGGGGTGACTGACGTACAATCCCACATCCGGACGCTGTCGATGGACCAGGAAATAGTCACGGTCGCTGAAATTGGCGGAGCGCGAAACGATGGCTCCTGCATCCGCAACCACATCGCCGGCCTCATCCAATATCAGCAGAGATCCCAGGTAGCCGACCGTGGAAGCCCGGTCGAACAGCATGTGGTGCCGAAGTTCGGGGGGAAGATCGTGCAGCCGTCCGTCGTTCAGATCCTGCATCACGCCCCGGAGGGTCAGGTCGAGGAGCCCCATATTGCCGGCGAGGTCCCGTGCCAGTGCGGTCAGAAGGTTCTGCGAAGACTGCTCCGCCTGGCGCCACGTGTCGAGACGGTCGCTCCAGAGGGTATGGGCCGAAACCGCCAGGATGCCCAGAACGATGACGCCTGCGCTCAGTTGGAGGTAGAATTTTGCAAAGAGGCGTTTCATTCCGCGGCGCAGCACATCCTGTCTCGGACCTTAATCCTATAGACCGGCGCAGCCGAGCCAGACGATAGGAGCAGGGCCGCATCCGGAGGGGGGTGCGGGAGCACCCTGGACAAGAGCCTAGAACCTGTCGATTGCCTGAGGGTTGCCGACGCTTCCGGGACAAGTGCCGAGATTGCGATCACAGGCATCGTGCGGAGATGGTCTGCATGGGCGCGCCTCCTTCATCGAAGCGCGCCCAGGATGGCGGGCGTCCCTTCAGGATTTCCCGCCTGATGTCACACGGAGCCGAGCATTCACGGAGACGCAGGCTCGGCCGCCTCCCCGTTCGGCTTCCTGGCCCTTGCTCCGGCCTTCAGCTTCATGTTCTCGGCCCGCAGGGCTTGAAGTTTCTCGACATGCTCCCGGTTGGCGCGCGTCAGCTCCCTGATCTCGCCCTTCAGATCGGCGATCTCGGATTTCAGGTCCTCACGCTCGGCGGCAAGCCCCTCGTCGTGCCTCATCTGACCCTGGAGGTCGCGGATGTGCCGCTTCTGGTCGGCGATCCTGTCCTGCAGGTTTCTGATCGTCTGTTCGGCCTTGGCGAGCGTTCGCTGCGGGGTTTCTCCCCGCGGCACGGGCACGCCGGCGGCTGCGGGTCTGCGGGTTGATCCGGAATGAATCACGGTCTGGTTCGCCTTTCATGATCTGCCTGTTAGAGAACAAACACAGAACATAAAGGACGTCAAGGAACGGCGTCCGCATTGCCGGGATTGAGGAAGACGCTATGCGTAGGAGGCTTCATGCGATTGGGGAATGTTAAGGAAACGGCGCTTCATACTCTCCGGCGTCGATCAGTCCGGCAGCCCCGGCCCCCTTCACGAATTCATCGTAAGGAATCGTGACGAGGGGACGCAGATCCTCGCCTCTGACCTCGATCGCGATCTCGTCGTAATAGCTTGGCAGGGTGCCGCTCCAGCTGCTCAGGATTTCGCCCGCGATCCTCAGCGCCTCGCTCCGTGCGGCCGCAACGTCCGGCAGATCGGTCCCGAGTAGGTCCTCTCTTGTTCCAAAATGGCCTCGGACATCGATATAAAAGCGAGGCATTGCAGCGCCTGCATTGATGATCTGGTGACCTGCCCCCTTACGGCCCCGCCATCATATTAGCCCTCGGACCGCACTCCGGGATATATCTCTGAATCGCTGCGCCCCCTACTCCGCCTGCACCGCTTCACGCAGCATGGGCCACCGGGTCGGCGCGATGTGCTAAGCCGCCCCGAGATAAGGAGGTTCGAAGGTGCTCTTGATGGGATGCGGGTTCCAGCTCTGGTCAGGAGCGGAGATCGCACAGACCGGCATCGCCGGCCCCTTCCGGGACCACTTCAGCGTAAATTGCGCCGCCTCGTGCCGGGTCTTGAACCCGAAGAGCCCCCCGCCGCTGAGAAACAGGTGCAGGTCGTATGAAACGCCGGATTCCTCGAGCCAGCACAGGACCTCGGGCCTGAGCGCGGATTTGCCCCTGTTCCAGACATCCCAATCGTTGACCATGAGAACGAAGGGCCACAACTTGGCATAGCCGTCGATTTCGTAGCAGGCGGACGAGGCCAGCTCCTCATCGCGAACGGTCGCGACAATCACGTTCTTCATCTCGTCCAGGTCGGTCATCGTCCATACCCCAGGCCGGCGTCGCGCATCTCACGGCGGGCACGACATCCAAAGTCGCCGTCCTTTTAGCGTACCTCACAGGGGGTAAACAAGGCGTCACCCTGCAACTCCCTTTGCATGGCGCTCATGCCGCACCCGCGCGATGACCCGACCTTACGGCGAGCCGCCTATAGAGCATCGGACGCGGGAAGTGGAATCCACTTTTGGGATTCGATCCGATGCTCCCTTTTGGAAAGAGCGCATCGTTCTCGCGAAAAAGCCGGAGCCACTTTTTGGCACGATGCGCTCGTCCGCTCCGAACCTTGAACTGCGGCTCTCGATACATACCTTGGGGACGACCCCTGATCCGGGCCCCTCTGACGTAAGCCGCGCCGGCCCTTGCGTGATGTCGGATCTTCACCGATCTGACGGCCGGCGACGGAGGTGGACATGATCCACGAAATTCTGGCCTTCATCGTCAATGTGCTGATCGTCGACCCGCTGCAGGCCGAGATGGAGAAACGTCTCGCGGCAGTCCGCGCACCGCAGGCCGTCATCGCGGATGTCAGGAAATGCGCCGACGCCGCCCTTCCCGCCCTTGTCGGCCGCGCAGCGGCTGAACCGGTTTGGATCGCGAGCACGGCTCTCGATATCTGGCTGGGCAGGGCCGCTCCGGACGAGGTGCTGACGAGCGTGTCGCCGCAATGCGCCGCCCCGGTGCGGGCGGCGAAAGGCTATCTTCGGGGACAGGGCGTCTAGCGCATCGTGCGGCCCTTCGGGTCCGCTCAAACGATGCACTCTTTCCAAGAGGGAGCATCGAATTGATCCCAAAAGTGCAAATCCACTTTTGCGTTCGGTGCTCCAGGACAAGGCCGATGTGAGGCGGATGAGCGTGTTTCCGGGGCGCGCTCTATTTCAGGCTTCCTGCCGCGCGCTCGGCCAGTCTCGTCACGCGGGCATAGGAGCTCTCGTTTCTTTCGCCGGCAATATCCGGAGAGGCGGCCACTGTCGCAGAGCCCGCCCGCCGCGTGACGATACTGTGCATCCGGGCGAGCGCTTCGCGAATCTCGGGCTGCCCGGCGACATCCCGGGCCGAGAATTCGTGCCGGCATAGACGGCAGGTGAGATCGGCTCCGAATTGCAGCTTCCTCAGCCGGACTTTGAACAGCCGCCGACATTGCGGACAGGGCAGATCGATCCGTGTGCTCCCGTGATCCTCAAACAAGCGCGATCCTCCGGTTAGGGTCCCCCTGCATAGTCTGAAGCATGGCAGTAAGGCGAGAGCGAGGCACGGCATGAGACACTGACGGCAAGAAACAGGCCCGCGCCATGGCAACGGGCCTGCCTCCATCCGCTCCGCCGCTACCGGGCGCATTCCACGGGAACACGCACGTTGCTGCCCTCGACCAGGACGGTCCGGCAGGGCACGCCATTGATGATCCGGATCTCATTGGGCGCGGCGTAGGGAAAGAGCGAGTCCGGCGTTCCGGAAATCGGCCGGCCCGCGATCATTCGCCCGGCCCCTTCCTCGACGCCAATGCTCCCCGTGGCTCCCGGCTCGAAAGTCCCGGTCGCGACCCGGCCGGCGCATTCCACGGGAACACGCATGTTGCTGCCCTCGACCAGGACGGTCCGGCACGGAACGCCGTTGATGATCTGGACCTCGTTGGGCGCGGCATAAGGGAAGGCCGATCCGGGCGTGCCCTGAATGGGATTGGGTTGCGCCTGTGCGGCCGCAGGGCCTCCGGCGAGCATAAGGCCGATGCCGATCAGAACAGTTGAAGTCTTCAAGAAAGCCTCCTCTCGATGAATGGCTTTGAAGCGGCCGGTCTCCCGGCCCGCGCGAGACCGCCGTGACGATCCGGCCGGATCGTCACGCAGGCAGCATTCTAGAGATGCGAAAGCGGTGCGCTTGATCAGAGAGGACAGCCGCTTGACAGAAACGGACATGGAGGGCCGAGGCGAGGACGAGCCCTAGAGCATCGGACGCGGGAAGTGGGCCCACTTTTGGGATCTGATCCGATGCTCCCTTCCTGAAAAGAGCGCATCGTGCGAAAAACCGGGTCCACTTTTTCGCACGATGCGCCAGGAGCCCCCTTCGAATGGGCGTCTCTTTTCGCGGTCAGGCGGTCAGGCGGTCAGGCGGGGATACATGCGCGCGGCAACGGCAACGAGCAGCGCCGTGACCGTTGTCAGCACGGCGAAGTCAAAGCCAAGTCCGTACCGGCTCGTTCCGTCGGCCAGCATGAGGGCGCGAAGGGCGTCGACCTCATAGGTCAGCGGATTCGCGGATGACACGGCCTTGAGCCATTCCGGCATGAGTTCGATCGGATAGATCGCATTGCTGGCGAAGAAGATCGGCATGGTCAGCACCTGGCCGATGCCCATGAAGCGCTCGCGGGTCTTCACGATGCACGCGATGATCAGGGAAAAGGTCGAGAACAGAGCCGATCCGATCGCGATGAAGAGCGCCACGCCGAGGAGATGGAGCGGCGCGAACGACACGCTGATTCCGATCAGGACCGAGAGGGCGTAGACGATGACCGCCTGGGATATGCCCCGCATGGCCGATGACGCGGCTTTGCCGAGAACGAGCGCACTGCGGGGCGCAGGGCTGACCATGTAGCGATGCAGCACGCCGAGGTCGCGCTCCCAGATCGCGGCGATGCCGTAGAAGATGGCTGCGAACAGAACGCTCTGAGCAAGGATGCCGGGCGCCAGGAAATCGAGATAGCGCTCCCCGTTCGTGATGCCCCGCACCTGCGCCATGACCTGGCCGAACAGCAGCAGCCAGATGGCTGGCTGAAGCGCCCGTGTCAGAAGCTCGCTCGGATCGTGCATGAGCTTGCGGATTTCGGCGTCCGCCACGGCATGAATCTGGGTCAGGTAGCCAGCAATCAGGGCCGGCCTCGAAAGCTCACGAGCGGGCGCGAGCGCTGGCGCGGGTCTGCCTGATGTCACGATAGGATCCTCCGGCGGCCATCTTTGTGCCGGTGATGGAAGCGAATACGTCGTCCAGGGTCGCCTCCGGGCCGATCTGCGCTTTCAGGTCCTTGGGTGAACCAACCTTCTGGAGCCTGCCCGCATGGAGCACGCCGATGCGGTCGCATAATTCGTCGGCCTCCTCCATCAGATGCGTCGTAATCAGGATTGTGGTGCCGAGTCTTGCCCGCAAGTCCCGGACGTGGTTCCAGACGGTCCGGCGCGCCACCGGATCGAGCCCCACCGTCGGCTCGTCCATGAACAGCACATCGGGTTCATGAATCATACTCTGGGCGATTTCGAGCCGCCGGATCATGCCGCCCGAGAAGCCCGCGACGATACGATGGGCGGCGTCCTTCAGATCCATCAGTTCGAGAGCCGAGGCGATGCGCGCCTGCCGCTCTTGTCCGGGCACGCGATAGAGGCGAGCCGAGAGGAGCAGATTTTCATAGGCTGTCAGCGCCCCGTCCGCAGAAAGGAGCTGGGGCACGTAGCCGATATGCGCGCGCACCTTGGCGGGCTGGCGAATCATGTCGAAGCCCGCCACCGAGGCAGAGCCGGAACTTGGCGGCAAAAGCGTCGTCAGCATCTTGATGAGCGTGGACTTTCCGGCGCCGTTCGGGCCGATCAGGCCGAAAATCTCTCCCGGCCGCACGTTCAGAGACACGCCATCGACCGCGAGCAGTTCCCCGAAGCGTCTCGTCAGAGCGCGTGTGTCGATGATGCCGGGATCGTCCGGCCCGCCTGGAGATTCCAAGACCGCCACCTTCCCTCCCGCGACCTGTGAGGCAACCTTGATCCCGAGCGGCCCGGTGCGCATGGGCTGAAGTCGGGCAAGTTCCTCCCCGCGACGGACCGGCAATCCGGGGCCGGAGCAACCAACCCGTCCACATTCGCGTCGCGCGAAATCCCCCGCAGGCTGCTCCGGAGCCGTCTGGGCCGGCGAGACGGAGGGAAACATCTCAACAGCCCGTTCGGTTTCATCACTCGTACGAGCGGCGGGCGCCACGACGCCTGTCCACTGCCAGAGCATCGCTTGCTGAGAAAAACCGGGGTTACCCTCTCACACGATGCATCAGGCCTACGACAGGCGACTCGCGGGGGCGGTTTCGATCCACGCAACAGGCGATGGGTCCCTCACGGTGACGCCCTTCATCGATATCCCGGATGAGACCGGTGGAAGCCTCCGGGTTCAGCGTACAGGCGTTTTCGCGCCAGGATGGGGCCTCTCGGGAAGATCCTTCCGCCGCCGCTCCCAAAGGGTCTTTGCCGCGATCAGGCACTCATCGAGACGATCTGCGCCTGCGCCGCTCAGGGTGAGGAGCGCGATCGCCGCGGTGGAATTGATGATCGTTGTGGCGCGCTCGTCGTCCACGGTCCCGTCCCAGACCCCGCGCCAGTATTCGATGCTCGTCATTCCCGTCGGCGGATAAGCCATCGGCTCCGGCGAGGCGGGCAGAAAGAGTGTCTCCGTCTGTCCGTTGGCACGCCGGAGGAGCGTGGTCGAACGGAATGGCGTGGCCTCGGCAGTGTCGCGGCTCCCTCCCATGACGGTCAGGTACTCGTAGCCCAGGAGAGCTCCCGCGTCGCGGTGCAATTCACGATAGGCCGGACGTACGACCCCCATGAGGATGGCGCGCGCCGCGAGAGGGTTGAGCAGCGGCATCAGCGAATTCACGGGCGAGCGCGTCTCGAAGAGGCCATACAGCATGTGCAGGCGATGGAGCTGGGAGGACATGGCGGCCACCGGCAGATAGGCAATCCCCTGCCTGGCGATCGTCTCGGTGGCGGACGCCGTGGTCGCGCTGACCGGAATACCAATGGCGGTTGCGGCGGATACGAGCTTGGCCCTCGTGCCGCCTCCCCCATCGAGGCCGTGAAGGAGAATCCTATGTCCCGCCTGCGCCAGCAGCAATGCCGCCTGCAGGAACCAGGGCATTCTGCGGGATTTCGGTGAAATATAGGCGGGCCAGTCCAGATCGACGGACATTGCGCCCGGGCGCGTCGCTTGCAGGTGAGTGCGGGCCGCACGGACCAAGCCGGTCAGTTCGGCCGCGGTCTCGCCCCTGAAATTCATGACGGACAGGAGCGCTCCGATCTGCACGGGATCGGCTTCTCCGTCGAGAATGATCGAGAAGGCATCCTCCGCCTCGTCGGCGGTGAGAGGGCGGCTATGCCCGATGCCCGCTCCGAGCGTCGCGATGTGCTTGGCAAGCCGCTTGCGCGTGTCCTCCGAGGTCCCGAGCGACGCGAGCTTGCGCGCGAAGGCTTCGGGAGACGGTTCGCCTTCGAGCAGGATGCTCGGTCGGGCGGCCAGCGGAGCCGCTTCGACCACGGGAGGCCGAGCCCAATCGGCCGGATCCATGGCGGCGCCGACCATGGCCTTCTCCCGCTCCTGCGGCCGGGACAGCGCCTCGGCTTCTGCCGCCAGGGCGCGCAGCCGCTGGCGCATGGATTCTGCAAAGGGGGTCGGGATCAGACGGCGAGAGGAGCGAATGAAGATCGGATCGTCATAGACGTCCCGGATCTGGCCAAGGAGCCTGCTCATCGCGGGAGCGCTCATTCCGAGCCGTTCGGCGGCGCGGTTGACGCTGCCCTCCACGAGCAATGCGTCGAGAGCCAGAAGAAGGCGAAGACGCCCAAGCTTCAGGCCAGGTTCCCGTAATGCAGAATCCAAAACAACCCTGTTTCAAAGCCGGGCCATGGGCACCGGATAGTCATTCGTCATATTCTCGAGTTCCGCTGCCTATTTCTCATTTCCGCACATCTTTCAAGCCGCGCAGGAACACTTTAGAGACATTACAAATTGCGATTTCCTGAACTCAGAACGACTCTCAAACATAGCCGTTGACCCTCCACTTCCGCAGAACCTAGTAGCTCCCATCACTTGGTTTTTTCATGAGTTTGGGGCGGATAATGGGGTTTGACGCGGCGGTTCGGAAGGATATCGGCACCGGTTTCGGCAGTTATGAAAGAGCGGCCCGTCGTCTCGCTCTTCTTGCTTCCTGCAGTCTGTCGGCCGCGCTCCTCGTCACCTCGTCCGCGATGGCTCAGACGGCCGACATGCCCGTGGACGCTGCCGAGGACAACGTCATCTCTCTCGATCAGATCGTCGTGACGGCATCCGGCTTCGAGCAAAGCGTCAAGGATGCTCCGGCGAGCATTTCGGTCATTACCCGCGAGGAACTCGCGAAGGGCGACTTTCGCGATCTGACGGACGCCTTGAAGGAAGTTCAGGGCGTCGCGGTGACCGGCGTCGCCAACGAGAAGGATATCTTCATCCGCGGTCTTCCGGGCACCTACACGCTGATCCTCATCGACGGAAAGCGCCAGAATACCCGGGATTCCCGGACCAACGGCAGCGCGGGATTCGAGCAGAGCTTCATCCCGCCAATGTCAGCCATCGACCGCATCGAAGTCGTCCGCGGCCCCATGTCGTCGCTCTACGGTTCCGACGCCATGGGCGGCGTGATCAACATCATCACGCGCAAGGTGTCCGACACATGGAGCGGCACGGTGACGACCGAAGGATCGCTCCAGCAGCACGATGAATTCGGCAATTCGGCTCAGGGCACCTTCTATACGAGCGGCCCGCTGATCCACCGGATGCTGGGGCTTCAGCTGTGGGGCCGGGGCTTCGGCCGGGGCGAGGACGACCTGCTCAGCGGCATCACCGGCGCGCGCGAAGGCAATCTCGGCGGGCGCCTGACCTTCACGCCCGACGAGAGGCAGGACGTGATGCTGGAGAGCGGCTTCACGCGAATCCGCAGGGACGCCTCGAAACGGGGCACGCTCGAGGCCACCGACAGCGATACGTACAATCTCAACGACCGCAAATACTGGTCGCTGAGCCATGAGGGCCGCTGGGGGCCCACGACCTCCAACGTCTCGATCCTGCAGGAATGGGCGGAGCGCAGGAATTACAAGGAGAATCCCGCAACCTCCCTCTTCGACAAGAACCCCCGCTCGCCCGAGATCAGGAACACGATCGTCGACGGCAAGTTCACGACGCCCTTCGAGTTCTTCGGCGCCCATACCCTGGTGACGGGCGGCCAATGGTCCAATGCGATGCTGACGGATCAGAACCCCGGCCGCCGCACCAATGTCGAGGAGACGTTCACGATCAACCAATGGGCCCTCTTCGCCGAAGACGAGTGGCGCCTGTCCGATGCCTTCTCGATCACGAACGGCCTGCGCATGGATCAGCACGAGATCTACGGCGCCCATTTCAGCCCACGCAGCTATGCGGTCTGGCACGCCACCGAGAACCTGACGGTCAAAGGCGGCGTTTCGACGGGATTTCGCGCCCCGGAGATCCGCCAGATCGCACCGGGCTACGCCTACACGACCGGCGGCGCAGGCTGCTCCTACGGCCCGAACGGGACTTGCGGCGTCATCATTGCCGATGAGAACCTGCAGGCGGAAACCAGCACCAGCTACGAGATCGGAGCGGTGTGGGACAACCTGAATGGCTTTACCGCCAGCGCCACTTATTTCTATACCGATTTCAGGGACAAGATCAGCAATGCCCTGGTGCTGGACGATGCCGGCAACCCCGTGCGCTGGTCGGAAGATCCGAATTACCGTCTCTGGTACAACTACAACATCGACGACGCGGTGATCCAAGGCGTCGAGCTGGCCGCCACCTGGCGGGCCACCGATACGCTTTCGTTCCGCGGCAGCTACACCTTCACGGATTCCGAGCAGCGGACAGGCGAATATGCAGGCTTCCCGCTCGCCCGCACCCCCAAGCATATGGCCAATGCGCGCGTGGATTGGGTCACACCGATTGCCGGTCTGGCGACATGGGCCGTCGTGAACTACCACGGCTCCGAGATCATCGGCGGCGCCCGCATCGGTACGAACGGCACTCCCGTGTTCATCAACGGCATGGCGGGACGCAAATACGACGCCTATGCGACGATGGATGTCGGTCTGACCTACGACCTCACGGAGCAGCTGACCCTGAATGCGGCGGTCTACAACGTCTTCGACAAGGAAGTCCAACCTACCGACTACAACACGGTCATCGAGGGGCGTCGCCTCTGGGTGAGCATGTCGGCCACCTTCTGAACCTATGGGCGCTCTTTTCCCCTCTCACTGTCGATCGCAGTCGCAGAAACAGGAACAAGCATGATGGACGACAATAAACCAGGCACCCGCGAACAGGTGCACCAGAGGCCCCCGCTGCGGAGCTGGAGTTTCCGAGTCGTCGACAGCTACAACGTAGATCCTGATATGCGCCGCGTGGTTCTGACGGCAGACGACATCGCCGCGTTCGCCTATAAGCCGGGGCAAGCCATCATCATGATGGTTCCTCTTCCGGAAGGAGGGACTGGACGGAGGGACTACACGATCCGCAATCTGGATCGTGCTGCGGGAACGATCAGCGTCGATTTCTACCTCCATGGCGATACGCCGGCCCCGGCTTGGGCCCGACAGGCGAAGACCGGAGATACGATCGAGGTGAAAGGCCCGCGAGGGGGAACCGTACTTCACTCAGACGCGGATTGGCACCTCCTGACCGGCGATGAAACCTGCATCCCGGCCATCGCCCATATCCTTGAAGGCATGCCGCAAGGCACCCGGGCTTTTGCCTTCATCGAGACGAACGACAAGCGCGGTGAGATCGCTCTTCAGACCAAGGCGGATGCCGTCGTTCGTTGGATCCACCGCAATGGTGCCCCTGCCGGCCCGAGCGAACTGATGAACGGCGTGATCCAGGACTTCCTTCTGCCCTCGGGCAAGGGCCATGCCTATATCATCGGAGAGACGAGCAATGTCCGGCGCCAGCGACACACCCTGATCGCCCGAGGGCTATCCCGCGATCAGATCTCGGCGGAAGGCTACTGGCGCCCCGGCCGTGTCGGCGGCCACGATCATGTGAACGACTGAACATCCCGCCCATCGGTCCCTGAGCCTATTCCTGGAGAACAGCGCCATGACGCATATTCCTGCCCGCCTTACTCGTACCGTGACTGCAATGGTTGCAGGCGCCTTCGCACTCGGCATCCTGACGGCAGGCGCCCATGCGGAGGATATCAAGGTCCAGCACGCCAAGGGCGAGACGACGGTTCCTTTGAAGCCGAAGAAGGTTCTCGCCTTCGATCTTGCTTCGCTCGACATATTGAGCGCGCTCGGCATCGAGGTGAGCGGCGTTCCGACGGCCCGGTTTCCCGAATATCTCGCAAAGTATGGCTCGGACAAATACGAGAAGGTCGGCACGCTGTTCGAACCGGATTACGAAGCAGTGAATTCAGCCGAACCTGATCTGATCATCGTCGGAGGACGCTCCAGCGCCAAATACGAAGCTCTGGCGAAGATCGCTCCTACGATCGACATGACAATCGACCCTAAGGATTATGTTGGCAGCGTCGTACGGAATGCTCAGCTTCTGGCAAGGATCTTCGACAGGCAGCCCGAGGCGGCATCACAGATCGCCCGGCTCGAGCAATCGATCGCTTCCCTTAAACAGGACGCATCGAAGGCGGGCAAAGGTCTCCTTGTCCTCACCACCGGCGGCAAGATGAGCGCCTACGGACCCGGCTCACGCTTCGGGGTGCTGCACACTGATTTCGGGGTCGTACCAGCCGTCGAAGGACTGGCGACGACGAACCACGGCCAAGCGATCAACGCGGAGTTTATCCTCAAGACGAATCCCGACTGGCTCTTCGTGATCGACCGCGATGCGGCGACGGGTCGAGGCAACGGTGCAGCCAAGAAGGTTCTGGACAACGACCTCGTTGCCCAGACCAAGGCCTGGAAGAACAATCAGGTCGTTTACCTGGATCCTGTCAATTGGTATCTGGTCGGCGGTGGATTGACCGCCCTTCAGACCAGCGTGGACCAGATCCGGAAGGCGGTCACCAAGCCATAGCCCTGAACCGACCAGCTCATCAAGGTATGCCACGATTGCGGATCACCCACGGGTGATCTGAAATCCTCCCAATTGGATCTGCTCGGCGCGAGCGCTCCGGAATCATTGTGAAACGCCTCGTCCTCGCTACGGCCATGCTTATTGTCCTGGGGCTGATCAGCCTGCTGATCGGCGTCGGCGATGTATCGCTGTCCGCACTTTTCTCACCGCAGGAGGGGCAACAAGCCGCCCAGATCCTGCTGATCTCCCGAATCCCCAGGACCCTGGCTCTCATCCTGGCCGGGACGGCCATGGCGGTGGCCGGGACGATCATGCAGATGCTGACCCGCAACAGGTTCGTTGAACCATCCACTGCAGGGACGGTCGAGTCCGCAAGTCTCGGCCTCCTCGTCGTCACTCTGTTCGCACCGGAAGCGCCGGTCCTTGTGAAGATGCTGGTCGCTTCCGGATTTGCGCTTGCAGGGACAGCTCTGTTCCTGCGCATCCTCAAACGTGTGCCCCTCCGCTCCGTAATGACCGTACCGCTCGTCGGCATCATGTTGGGCGGAATCGTCGGCGCGATCACCACGTTCTTCGCCTACAGGTTCGATCTGCTGCAATCGGTGAATGCCTGGACCACCGGCGACTTCTCCGGCGTTCTGCGTGGTCGGTACGAGCTGCTCTGGGTTGCGTCCGCCTTGACGATCTTCGCCTATCTCGCTGCCGACCGATTGACACTGGCCGGGATGGGGCGGGACTTCGCCACCAATCTGGGCTTGCGCTACCGCAGCATCGTATCGCTGGGCCTCGTCATCGTCGCAATGGTGACGGCCACTATCGTCGTGACCGTCGGCATGCTGCCGTTCCTCGGCCTGATCGTTCCGAATATCGTCAGTCTGGTGATCGGAGACAACATGCGGCGCTCGCTGCCCTGGGTCGCCCTCTTGGGAGCGGGCCTCGTCCTGATCTGCGACATTGTCGGGCGATTGGCATACTACCCTTACGAGATTCCGATCGGAACCGTCATGGGCATCGTCGGCAGCGGCTTGTTCCTGTTTCTCTTGCTTCGGGGGCGCGAACGCCTTGCGTGAACAAAGAAAGCCTGCCCGCATTTGCCTGATCCTCGCCGCGATGGCGATCGGCGTGATCGTGCTGTTCATGACACTGAATGCGAAAGGGCGCTGGGACTTCATCCTGGCTTTTCGCGGCATGAAGGTCGTAGCGATGATTCTGGTCGCCTACGCCATTGCAGTCTCGACCGTTCTCTTTCAGACGGTGAGCCACAACCGGATCCTGACGCCTTCCATCATGGGTTTCGATGCGCTTTATGTCCTCATCCAGACAAGCCTGATCTTCACGATCGGCTCCGCTCATGTGGCGGCCTTGGACCCTCGCCTGCTCTTCGTATGCGAAGTCGCCGCAATGGTGGCGTTCTCAAGCCTTCTCTATCGCTGGCTCTTTTCGGGCAGCAGTCGCAGCCTTCATCTGCTGGTACTGGTGGGGATCGTCTTCGGCGTTCTGTTTCGCAGTCTCTCCGGCTTCATGCAACGGATCATCGATCCCAACGAATTCGTGCTTCTCCAGGACCGCCTGTTTGCGAACTTCAATAATGTCGAGAGCAATCTTCTCGGCGTGTCGGCCGCTGCAGTTCTTATCGTATCAATCATCGGATGGCGACTCATCCCCGTCTATGACGTATTGGCCCTTGGCCGTGAGGCTGCCATCAACCTGGGTGTCGATCACAACCGAGGGACGACGGTCGTCCTTGTTCTTGTGGCGGTCCTCGTTTCGGTATCGACCGCCCTGGTGGGACCTGTGACCTTCTTCGGGCTTCTGGTCGCCAATCTCGCCTATCCTCTGGCGGGAACGTACAGACATCGGTTCGTGCTGCCGATCGCAGCACTGCTCGCTGTGATCGTTCTCGTCGGTGGTCAGCTCATCCTTGAGCGGGTCTTCGCGTTTGATACTGCCTTGAGCATCGTTATCGAATTTCTGGGCGGGATCGCCTTCCTGGCCCTCCTGATCAGAGGATCTTCCCGTTGATCGAGATCTCCAACATCCGAAAGAGCTACGGCGACTCCATCGTCGTGCGGGACGTATCGCTGCAGATCCCGCGCCGCGGCATCACGTCTATTATCGGTCCGAACGGTGCCGGCAAGTCCACGCTCCTGTCGATGATCAGCCGGCTTGCGCCTATGACATCCGGAACGGTCCGGGTTGATGGTCTCGACGTGACCAAGACCCCTTCGGATGTCTTGGCGAAGCGTCTGTCCATCCTCAGGCAGGACAATCGCGTCGGCTCGCGGCTGACGGTCCAGGACTTGGTCGAGTTCGGCCGCTATCCCTATTCGAAGGGCCGCCTGACGGCCGAAGACCGCGCTCATGTGGACAAGGCGATCGGCTTTCTTGGGCTAGAAGGTCTCGCCGGCCGTTTCCTGGACGAATTGTCGGGCGGACAGCGCCAGCGCGCCTATGTGGCCATGGTGCTCTGCCAGGACACGGACTACGTTCTCTTCGACGAGCCCCTGAACAATCTCGACATGAAGCATGCGGTCGGAATGATGAAGCTTCTGCGTCAAGCGGCCGACATCCTCAGCAAGACCATCGTGCTCGTTCTTCACGACATCAACTTCGCCTCCTGCTACTCGGACTACATCGTGGCCATGCGCGATGGATCCGTCATCCGGCACGGCTCACCCCGCGAGATCATGACAAGCGAAGCAATCCGCGAGATCTATGAGATGGATGTCGAAGTGCAGGAGGTTCAGGGGCGCAGGATCTCGATCTACTATACCTGATAGCAGGAAGTTTCCGACTTCATCACGACACCATGCCTCGTCGATGGGATGCGGAAGAGGTTTACTCTTTGAAAGGCACACCTCGCTTCATTCATTATCGGCGAGAATGGCAGCGATTACGGCATCCGTGACCTGACGTGTCGTCGCGGCTCCTCCAAGATCGGGCGTATGGAGACCCTGATCTGCCGTGACCCGCTCGATGGCTCTCATGAGGCGGTCGGCGGCGGCCTTTTCTCCAAGATGCTCCAGCATCATGGTCGCCGACCAGAACGTCCCGATCGGATTGGCAATCCCTTTCCCCGTGATATCGAACGCAGAGCCATGGATCGGCTCGAACATCGATGGGAATCTCCGCTCGGGGTTGAGATTTGCCGTCGGCGCAATGCCGAGCGAGCCCGCGAGAGCGGCCGCGAGGTCGGACAGGATGTCGGCCTGCAGATTGGTCGCCACGATGGTATCGAGGGTCCAGGGTTTGAGCGTCATGCGCATCGTCATGGCGTCGACGAGCATCTTGTCCCAGGTCACATCAGGATAATCCGCCGCAACCTCGGCGGCAATTTCATCCCACATGACCATGCCATGCCGCTGTGCATTCGACTTCGTGACGACCGTCAGGAGCTTGCGCGGACGGGAACGGGCCAGCTCGAACGCAAATCGCATGATCCGCGTAACGCCGGCCCGCGTGAAGATCGTCACCTCCGTAGCGACCTCTTCCGGCAATCCTCGGTGTGACCGCCCGCCCTGACCAGCGTACTCACCCTCCGAATTCTCGCGGACGATAACCCAGTCGAGATCCTTTGATCCGACATTCCGCAATGGTCCTTCGATGCCCGGCAGAATTCGGGTCGGGCGCACATTTGCGTACTGGTCGAAGGGCTGGCAGATCGCAAGGCGCAACCCCCAGAGCGTAATATGATCGGGCACGTCGGGAGCGCCGACAGCACCGAAATAGATTGCATCGAATGGCTTCAGAGTTTCCAGGCCATCCTCCGGCATCATGATCCCATGCCGCTTGTAATAGTCCGATCCCCAGTCGAAGGCTTCGAAACTGAGCCGGAACGTCCCTTCCCGCTCGGCAAGCGCATGGAGAACCTCAACGCCTGCGGAAATAACCTCCTTGCCGATTCCATCGCCCGGAATGCTTGCGATTCTATAGTCCTTCACGATCATCTCCCGCATGGGTTGGCCTCAGCCACCCAGCCCAACGTTTCTTCTTTGCACCGCATCTTCAGCTGAGCGCCTCAGCAACGGCCTTTCCGGTCGTCTCGGTATCCGCGTTTCCTCCGAGGTCACGCGTCCGGAGCGTCCGTTCGCTCAGGGTGCTCTCGATGGCTCTCACAATGGCAGCAGCAGCTTCGCTTTCTCCAAGATGCTCAAGCATCATCGCACCTGCCCAGATCTGGCCGATGGGGTTTGCGATCCCCTGCCCTGCAATATCCGGGGCCGATCCGTGAACGGGCTCGAAGAGAGATGGAAAATGACCAGGAGGATTGATGTTGCCCGAGGGTGCAATGCCGATCGTTCCGGTACAGGCAGGCCCGAGATCGGACAGAATATCGCCAAAGAGGTTGGAAGCGACAACGACGTCGAACCAGTCAGGATGCAGAACGAAATGGGCGGTCAGAATATCGATATGATATTTGTCCCATTTGACATCCGGGTAGTTCCTGGCCATGGCCTCGACGCGATCGTCCCAGTACGGCATGGTGATCGAGATGCCATTCGATTTCGTAGCCGACGTCAAATGCTTCTTGGGCCGCTTCTGGGCCAGGTCGAACGCGAATTGCAGGACCCGGTCGACGCCGATGCGCGTCATGACGGTCTCCTGGATGACCACTTCACGCTCCGTGCCCGGGAACATTTTTCCCCCGATAGAGGAATACTCGCCCTCCGTATTCTCGCGGACGACCCAGAAGTCGATGTCGCCGGGCTTGCGATTTGCAAGCGGCGTAGGAACGCCAGGCATCAGGCGCACGGGGCGCAGGTTGATATACTGGTCGAACTCGCGCCGGAACTGAAGCAGCGAGCCCCAGAGCGAGATGTGATCCGGGATCTTGTCCGGCCAACCGACGGCCCCGAAGAAGATGGCGTCGTGATTGCCGATCTGCTCCTTCCAATCCTCCGGCAGCATGTGACCATGCTTGGCGTAGTAATCGTAGGATGAGAAATCGAAGTGATCGAGTTGCAGGTCGAATCCGAACTTCGACGCTGCGACCTCCAGCACGCGCACGCCTTCCGGGACGACCTCCTTGCCGATGCCGTCTCCCGGAATGACGGCCAACCGGTACTTCCTCTTCTGTTCCAGAGACATCGCTGACACCTGTGAAGCGCTTAATACTTTGCTTTTCGGGCACTCGACCAAAGCATGACGATCCTGCCGAGGCCCGTTCGATCAGGCCGCCATCATCAGGCCGCCATCATCAGGCCGCCATCTTGGCCTTTTCGGCTCCCGCCAGCCTTGCAGCAAGGCGCACGGCATTCTCCAATGCGCCGGTGGAGGCAATGCCCTTGCCGACGATGTCGAACGCGGTTCCATGTGCCGGGGTCGTGAAGACCGCCCCAAGCCCGGCCGTGACCGTGACGCCCCGGTTGAAACCGCGCAGCTTCGTCGCGATCTGCCCCTGATCGTGGTACATGGCGACAACTCCATCATACTCGCCCGCAAACGCCTTCAGGTAAACCGTGTCGGCGGGAAACGGACCCCGGCAGTCGATTCCGCTCTGCGCGGCGGCGGCTACCGCGGGAGCGATGATCTCGATCTCCTCGGTTCCGAACAGTCCTCCCTCCCCGGCATGCGGATTGAGCGCCGCGACAGCCAAGCGCGGCTTCGCGATGCCCGCCCGCCTCATGGTACGGTCGGCCAGTTGGATGGCGTCCGTGATGCTCTGGGCGTTGATCTGCTCGATGGCCTGCCGCAGAGAGACATGGGATGTCACCCGCGACATCCATTGATCGTCGAGGACATTCATCTCGGAGAAATATCCACGGTGATCGAGAAGGTGGGCGAACATCTTGTGCTCGTCCGGAAAGTGCCACCCTCCGGCGTGGAGAGCCGCCTTGTTGAGCGGCGCGAAGGTGATAGCGTCCACCTCACCCCGTTGTGACATCGCAATGGCATACGCCAAGGTGTCCCCTGTCAGGCGGCCCGACTCGGCCGAGACGACACCGCGGGGCAAGCTCGTCGGATCGATGTTCTTGAGATCAACGACAGGGACATCCGGGCAGCTCCAGTCGATTTCGGAAACCGATGAAACGGCACGCCAGGACAATGATGCTCCCGCATCTCGCATGCCCTGCTCCAGAACCCGCACGTCTCCGACCACCATGAGGCGAGCTGCATCGTTCAGGCGTCCATCCGACAGGACGCGAGCGCACTGCTCCGGCCCGATTCCCGTGTAGTCGCCGAGCAGGAGCGCGATTCGGGGCAGTGCCTGCCCTTCAGTGCTTGATACCGCCACGTTCAGAGTTCCCCTTACCGATGAGTGCCGCTCAGGGTGAAGCCAATGGAATTCTCGCCCGCCTGGCCACCTGAGGCATGTACCGGAAGCATGGCAACTCACAGAAAATAGTCAATGGAAGATTGTTGACAATTTACGAAATTGGCTCGACGTTTGCGCTGTGTCCAACCTGGATGATCAGTGATGAACAGACCTTTGTTCGAGCGGAACGCTTCCATGCCGCCCCTGAGCGCTCATGGCAGCTCGTTGATGGAAGGCTTCACCTACAAGACCATCGAGACGTCGGGTGCTAAAATCCGCGTTGCCGTCGCGGGAAATGGTCCGCCCCTTCTTCTTCTTCACGGCAATCCGCTGACACATGTGAGCTGGCACAAGATCGCTCCAAGCCTCGCGAAGAGTTTCACCGTGGTAGCGCCTGATCTACGCGGCTATGGCGACAGTTCCAAGCCTGACGGCGGCTCGGAGCATGAGGCGTATACGTTCCGAGCCATGGGGCAGGACAACTTTGAGGTCATGACCGCCCTGGGCTTCGAGCGTTTTGCCGTTGCCGGCCATGACCGTGGGGCGCGCGTCGCCTTCCGCATGGCTCTGGACGCTCCGGACAGGATCGAGCGCATCGCCGCCTTGGACATCGTGCCGACGCACCATGTGCTGACCAATGTTACGCTTGGATGGGGTCTTGAGGCGTATCACTGGTTCTTCATGGCGCAAAAGGCCCCTTTTCCCGAGAAGCTGATCTGCGCCGATCTTGATTATTACATCCACTACAAACTCAATAAGAAAGGCGTCGGCCTCGAGATCTTCTCGCCCGAAGCCATGGCCGAGTATGTGCGCTGCACGACGCCTGAACAGATCCATGCGGTTTGTGAGGATTACCGTGCGACCGTCACGCTCGACCTCGCCATGGACCAGGCGGATTTCGGCGTGAAGAGCATCTCTTGCCCGGTCCTGGTCCTCTGGGGATCGAACAGTCATTGCGGCCGCCACTTCAAGCCTCTGGAAGCCTGGGAGCCCTGGGCTCCGGATCTGAGGGGCTGGGCCATTCCCACGGGCCACTACCCTGCAGAGCACAGACCGGATCTTGTCTATTCCGCATTCTGGACTTTCTTCACGGGAGGCGAGCCGGCACCGTTCAGCGGGCACGTCGAGGAAACTGCGGCGCCGTGATGAGAGACATCGACGCCGCTACAGCGAAGGATCTTGTCCACGCGCCTGCCGAAGTCGCCTTTCTGGACGTGCGTGAACACGGTCCCTATGGAGAAGGCCATCCGCTTCTCGCCGTATGGTGCCCGTACAGCCGGCTCGAGCTCTTGGCCCTCTCCCTCGTTCCCAACTTCCGTGTGCCGGTCGTCCTGATCGATGCCGGAGATGGTGTCGCCGAGAAGGCAGCAAGCCGCCTGGAACGCCTCGGCTATCAGGACATCAGGGTCGTGACGGGAGGGGTCCAGGCATGGATCGAGGCGGGCTATACCCTCTTCGAAGGAGAATACGTTCCAAGCAAAACCCTGGGGGAACTTGCCGAACACGTCTTTCATCCCGACGTGATTGACCCGGAGACGTTGGCCGAATGGCAGAGAGAGCACCGTCCACATTTCCTCGTCGACGTACGCCCGCCGACGGAACACCATAAGATGACCATTCCGGGAGCGCGCTGCCTGCCGAACGGCGAGCTCCCACACCGTTTTCCTGCGGTCGTTTCCGACACATCGATTCCGCTCGTGCTCACATGCGCCGGACGCACCAGAAGTCTGATCGGCGCCATCAGCCTGAAACTGCTCGGGCTCGATAACCCTGTTTATGGGCTCCGGAATGGGACGCAGGGGTGGACCCTCGCAGGACTTGATCTCAATCGCGGTCAGGTCCCTGCCGAGGCCCCTTCGTTATCCCATGGGGAACTGGCGGCGAGTCGACTTCGAGCGCAGAATTTTGCCCAACGAGCCGGCATACCGATGGTCGACGCAGGCATGCTGGGCACTTTCGCCGCGGACCGAAGCCGAACGCTGTATCTGCTCGATGTCCGTAGCGGAGAGGAGTACGCGGCCGCGCATCTGCAGGGGGCAATCCATGCACCCTGTGTGCAGATTGTCCAGGCCACGGATCGTTGGCTCGGCGTGCGCCGCGCGCGCGTCGTCCTTGCTGATGACACGGGATTGCGGGCTTCTCTTGCAGCCTATTGGCTCAGGCAAATCGGCTACGAGACCTATGTGCTGACGGACACGGACACGACCCTCGCTCACGACGGGTGGCGGCCTTTCCAGGCCTCGCCTGTCATTCCTGCTCCGGGTCTGCAGCATATTGCACCGCGGGAAGCCGCAGAGGCTGCTGCGGGCGGCAAAGTCCTTCTCCTGGATCTTCGCTTGTCCATCGAATACCGCCGGGAGCATCCTGCAGGAAGCCGCTGGACGATCCGTCCTGAACTGAAGACAACCCTTGGCGACTGGCAGGGCAGTCTTTGCCTGATCGCGGACGAGTCAATCGCCCGTCTCGCGGCTCTCGACCTCAGGGAGATCGGATATGAGGATGTGCGAATTGTGAGTGGCGGCCTCGATGCCTGGAAGTCCGCGGGCCTGGCGACGGAGACGGGTTGGCCGGAATCAACAGCATGTCCGATCGATTTCCTGTCCTTCGTTCACGACAGGCATGACGGCAATCTCGATGCAGCCCGACAATATCTCGCATGGGAGACGGGTCTCTTAGACCGGCTCGATGCTCAGGAGCGGGCCACGTTTCTGCTTTGACAGAATGACGAGGCCCGGACACGGCTGCCTGTTTCCGGACTGCCGGGTCCACTACAGCATCGTGCGGAAAAGTGGACCCGGTTTTCGCTGCCGGGTCCGCGCGATGCGCTCGTTCGCAATCGCGAGTTAGGCGACTGCGCGCGTGTCTTCCTCGATGTTCCGGACGATAGCGCGGGTCATGTCTCCAGTCCGCCCGGTCCCACGGATATCGCCGGTGCGGCTTGCGGGATCCATCAGTGTCCGGGTCATTGCCCGTTCCATGGACGCGGCGGCGGCAATCGCTTCTGGGACCTCGCGAGCATGGCCAAGCCAATCGAAGAGCATGCGGGTCGACTCGATCATGGCATACGGGTTCGCAATTCCCTTCCCGGCGATATCTGGCGCCGAGCCATGGGTCGCCTGCGCCATGGCAATGTTGCCCTCGCCGATGCAGAGACCGGGCGCCATGCCGAGCCCCCCGACGAGACCCGCAGCCTCATCGGACAGGATGTCCCCGAACATGTTCGTGGTCACGACAACGTCGAAGCTCTGCGGATCCCTGACGAGGCGCATCGCGAACGTGTCTACGATGACATCGTCGACGACCACATCAGGATACTCCTGCGCGGCGCGCTTGCACTCCTCGACGAACATGCCGCATCCGAGCTTGAAGACGGTGTCCTTGTGAACGAAGGTCAGGTGCTTGCGCCGGTGCCGAGCAAGCTCGAGGGCCGCCTTGGCGACACGATAGCTGCCCGCACGCGTGATGACGCGGACGGAGATCGTCACGTCCTCGGTTGGACGGAATTCGCCCGAACCCGCAACGACGTTCCGATCCGGCTGGAACCCCTCATTGTTCTCGCGCACGATGATGAGATCAACATCGTCATGGAGGCAGCCGATATCCGGATAGGACCGTGTCGGCCGCACATTCGCGAAGAGATTGAAGTGCTTGCGCAGGATCGGGTGAGGATTAATCGCACCCGGACCGCGCGGATAGGCCCGATGCCCAATCGGCCCGAGAATCCAGCCGTCCAGCGCCGTCAGCGTTTCAAGTGTCCTGTCGGGCATTGTCGAACCATGAGTATCAAGAGCCCGTCGACCAATCGGCACGGAAATCCAATCGATCGACAGATTATGGCGACGTGCCGCCGCTCTGGCCACTTCGACGGCTGCCGGAACCACCTCATGGCCGATATCGTCACCCTCCAAAATTCCGATCTTGAGAGTCTTACTGCTCACTGTTCTTTCTCCGCTTCTGAGACCAGCGATGTCGGCCAATCCGGTCAGTGGATCGTAGGCCGTCGCAACAAAATGAAAGCGCCGGGCCCCGCAGGGCCACAGCGCCATGGGGAGGGTTCGTCATGCCGAACCCTCGTGCCGAATGCGGCAGTGGCGCTCAGTCCTTGAGGCGCAACCGGCTCATCAGCTGATCGATCGACTTGAGGGTCTCGAGATCCCGCACCATGGCCACGACATCTTCGGCTTGCTGACGCGGGAAGCGGGCAAACTCCGCGCATTCACGGAATTTGTTGGAGACCTCCTCATAGGTCATGGGATTCGACGGGCTTCCTTTACCGAAATCGGCGCGCCCGGAAACCTTTCGGCCATCGGCAAGCTCAATGTCGATGATCGTCGTCATCTTATGGTAACCGGCGTTCTCCGCCTCCTCGTCCACCACGAAATCGATCTTCTCGATCATCGCCCGCACATCCGGACGCAGCACCACCTCGTCGGTGAACTCGTTAAGACCGGCCCGTCCCTCCAGCAGGAGGATCGCCATGCAGAACTCCATCGAGAATTTAGCCTGGAGTTCATTCGTCGGACGGTGGTGAATGAGGGCGTTCGGCATATTGGAATTGGTTCCGACGCGAACCCGTTTGACGTCTCCGGCGCGAATGCCGTTTTCACGAATCAGCCTTAGCATCTCGGTCATGCCCGGATGCGTCAGAGAGCCTGACGGATGCGGTTTGATCGAGACGCCCGGATCGGCGAACGTCCATGGCGCACCGAGCTTGCCCACAATCGCATTGGGATCGAAGCCTCCGCCAGCGGCACGGAAGAAGCCGCGAGGCGCCTCTAGAATTTTATCCGTTGCCGTCCATCCGTAATTTGCGAACTGGGCGGCCGCGACACCGCTTTCGGATGAGCGCCCCGCATGGAACGGCTTCGTCATCGTGCCGAAATTCTCGCGGAGCCCCGCGGACTGACTTCCCGCGATCGATAGGGCTCTGTTCGTTGTTTCCGGATTCAGGCCCATCAGGCGCGATGTCGCGGCTGCGGCAGCGAAAGTCCCGCAGGTCGCGGTGGCGTGGAATCCGGTCTGGTAATGGCGTGGGTTGATCGCCTCGGCGATCTTGCACTCGACTTCGACGCCGAGATGATAGGCAAGCATGACGGAGCGGCCATCGGCGCCGACCATCTCACCGATGGCAAGAGCCGCCGGCAGCGCGGGTGCGGTGGGATGGGTGAGAAGCCCATAGACACGATCAGCCGCGACCGCGAGCTGAGTGTCGTCATAGTCGTCGGCATGGATTCCCACGCCATTGGCGAAGGCGGCGAAGCGAGGAGCAACACGCAGCGCTGTGCCGATGACGGTCGATGGACCAGCACTCAGTCCAAGATCGGCGAGATGACGTTGAACATATTCGCCCGACTTCGCAACCGACCCTGAAATCGCAAGCCCAAGCCCGTCGAGAATAGATTTCTTTCCGAGTTCGACGACGTTCTGCGGAAGGTCCGCCTCGCCTGTGTTGCAGATGAAGTCGGCGACGTACCACGTGAGCGCGCTGTCTCCGGTTTCGACCTTCGTGTCCATACTCTTCCTTCCCTGGTGCTACCCTGATGGGCCTATTGGTATTCTGAGCATTTGATATTCATTGTTTATTGTCAACAATCTTTTGCATACTGGCCTCGGAACGCGGTATCATTTAAAGGAAGCCAAACATGTTGATGGTGGCACTATGGACACGACTTTAGATCCAGGATTGGGTCTCCGGATCCGGCGAACGGAATCCCTGACCTCTCTCATTCGGCGTGAGCTTGAACGGATGATCGAAGTGGGAGAGCTCAAGGCCGGTGACCGACTCAACGAGAACTCGCTTGCGGCCAAGCTCGGCGTGAGCCGTGGCCCGGTACGGGAAGCCTGCCGCGGGCTTGAGCAGAGCGGCCTCGTGCACGTTATCGTCAATCGCGGGGTATTCGTCAGGGAGATCAGCAACCGTGAGGCTGCGGAACTCTATGACATTCGCGCTTCGCTCTACGCGCTCGCGGGCCGGCTTCTCGCCCCGAAGATCACCAAGAAGCAGGTGACCGAACTGCGCCGCATGATCAGGCAGATGGACGATGCCGCCGATAAGGGCGAGCTCAACATCTTCTATCCGCTCAACGTGCGTTTTCACGAGGCGATCGTGGAGTTTAGCGGCAACGGGCGTCTCCTCAGCATGTGCGCGTCCGTTCATCGCGAGATGCACCTCTTCCGTCGCCGAACGCTCGATATGCCGGGCCGTATGAAAATCTCGAATGCGGAACACACCGCCATCGTCGACGCGCTCGAGACCAAGGACAGCGAGAAGGCGGCCCAGGTGATGGCGGAGCATGTTCTGACCAGTCGCACGCTTCTTTTCGGCCCGATCGGTACGCCGGCCGGCTGAGCCTGACGGGTCAGCCGACCATTCCAGAGTTTTCTTAGAGCATCGGCCCCAAAAGTGGCATCCACTTTTGGGGCCGATCCCTTCTTGGAGGGAACGCATCGTTCTTGCGAAAAACCGGGGCCACTTTTTCGCACGATGCGCTAGCGAGCGGTCGGCAGGCGCTGGCCGCCCAGCACGGGAAGTCGGTTCGCGATGATAACCACCGCGAAGGAGATCACGAGGAGCATGATCCCGAGCACCGAGATCGCGCCGAGATCGCCACTCTCGTTCAGATCGTAGATGATGACCGAAACCAGTTTCGTATCTGCCGTCGTCAACAGGATCGTCGCCGAGAGTTCCCGGATCGTGCCGATGAACACGAAGCACCAGGTTGCGATCACGTTCGAGCGCAGGAGAGGCGCCGTAATCAGCCGCAGTGTCGTCATCCGGTTGCCGCCCAGGATGCGGCTTGCTTCCTCAAGTTCGGGATGCACGCTCTTGAATGCGGAGGACAGCTGCTGATAGCCTGCGGGCATCTCGATCGTCAGGAAGGCGATGAGAAGGATCCAGAGGGTTCCATACAGCATCAGGACCGGGTTGGAGTAGCTCAGGAAGAGCCCCACGCCGAGGACGATGCCCGGGATCGCGACGGGCGCCGTCGCGAGATAGCCGAGTATCTGGCTCCCCGGGACTGATCGCCGGGTCACGAGATAGGCGATCACAAGTGCGATGGCCGTACCGATGGTCGCCGTCAGGAAGCCCAGCAGGAAGGTGTTGCGCAAGGCAAGCTTTGTCGCCGAGAACTCGAAAAACACGAAATTCACATGGTGAAGGGTGAAGCTGCTCCAGGTGAGTGGTTCCGCAACCGTTCGCGTCAAGGCCGTCTTCAGCAGAGCCGCATAAGGCAGAATCACCGTCAGCAGAAGAACGGTGACAACAAAGGCGATAGCCAGCCACCGCCACCGGCCAAGCTTCGCAATGCGAGGGTCGCTGTTCTTGCCGCCGAGGGTCGTATAGCCTCGACGTCCCAGGATTCGAGCCTGCCCCCACAGCAGCATCACTGTCACGATGAGCAGCGGCAAGGCGGCAGCCGCAGCAAGGCCCGGCTTCGGTGGATATTGGAAGAGGCTCCAGATCTTCGTCGTGATCACGTGGAACCCGGCCGGGAGCGCGAGAATGGCAGGCGAGCCGAACATGGTGAGCGCCTGCAGAATGGCGATCATCGTGCCGGCGAGAATCGCAGGAAGCACAAGAGGAATCGTCACCCGGCGCAAGGTTACCGAGAGACGCCCGCCGAGCATGGAGGACGCATCTTCGAGATCAGACGGAACGCGCTCCAGCGCATTCACGACCAGGGTGAAGATGTAGGGGAACGTGTAGCACGCAATGGCGAAGACGAGCCCTTCGAACGTGTAGATGTCGACAAGATACTCGTACGGCTCCAGCCCGAAGATACGGCGATAAGCGACGTTGATGAGGCCGCTGTTGGGGGCGGCCAGAATTTCCCACGCGATGGCTCCCAGGAACGGCGGCGTGACGAACGAAGCCGTGACGAGCGCCCTGATGGCCGAGCGCCCGGGGAGGTCGGACCGAGCGACAAGCCACGCGAGCGGCGTCGCGATGATACAGGCAACCACCCCGACGCCGAGCGCCATCCCGAGCGCCGTCAGAAAGGGACGACGCAAGGTCGGGTCGGTCACAAGTGCGGAAAAATTGGCCAGCGTGAACTGGCCGTTCTGATCCAGGAAACTGTAGTAGCCGAGCCAGAACAGGGGCAGGACGACAAGAAGGCCCAGCACCAGCACCAGCATGACGAAGATCGGTCGCGACAAGTCGAGACGTCCGCGCCGTGCCGGCATCGGAAGAGAAATCGAGACGTTCATTCACTGCTCCGAAAATCTAACCCGCGCTACTACAGATGACCGTCGATCAGGTACCGAAGGTCAGCTCGTACTTTTTCTTGATGTCCTCGATCATCGGCTCGAGCTTGTTCGGATCGGAATAGAGAATCTTGATCTGGGAGAGCGGCGTGCGCCCTTCCTTCTCCTTCACTTGCGGATGGAACGAACGCAAGCCACCCGCGTCGCTGATCAGTTGCTGTGTCTCCTGTGTGAACATGAACGCATAGAAGAGCTTAGCTGCGTTGGGATGAGCCGGATTCTTCAGGATACCCGCATGCCCGATGGCGATCGGAGTGCCCTCGGTCGCGTAGACGACCTCGACGGGAACGCCCGTCTCTTTGAGCATGAACATGTTGTACTCGTTGCCGTCTGCCATGACGGAGCGCTCGCCCTGAGCCAGCTTCTTCGGCGGTTCGGTGGACGATTGCACCTGCATGACGCGCTGCTTGGCGAGTTTCTCGAAATAGTCCCATCCGAGAGCCTCGCTGAGCGCGTGCGTTCCCGTCATGATCGTGCCGCTGTAACCCGGATGAGCCTTGACGATTCGATTGCGCCACTTCGGATCGAGCAGATCCGCATGGCTCTTGGGCGCCTCGTCCTTCTTCACCTGGTTCGTGTTGTAACCGATGACGGAAAGATGCGCGCGGTAGGCAGCGAAGAAACCATCGGGATCCTTCGTCTCTGCAGGCCAGGATTTCGCGACGTCGGCCGGAACCGCCGGCTGCAGCCAACCCTGCCGCTTGAACAGGATGAAGTGAACGGCGTCGGAGGTTTCAACCACGTCCGCTTTATGAATTCCTGCGCCGTATTCCTGACTGATGCGCTGGAAGACGCGCTCGGCGCCGGAACGTTCGACCTGCACCTTGATGCCTGGGTACTTTGCCTCGAAGGCGCTGCCGACCTTTTCCGCAACTTGAACGTCGGTAGCCGTATACCAGACGACAACCCCTTCCTTTTTGGCCGCGTCGATCATCTCCTGGTTGGGCTCATAGGGTGCCGGAGCCTGAGCCCACGCGAGACTTCCGGCACTGCAGAGCGCAAGGCTGCTGACCAGTGCCCCGCTCAGAACTGTTCTACGATTGATCATGTCTTTCCTCCCTTAATGTGCGAGCGCACGGCAGTGCTCCAGCGGAAGATGGAGCCAAACCGGTTGCCCTTGGGGGACAGCGACATCCGCCGGAGTGACCGCACGGATCGTGTCCCCGTTACTCAGCGTGACCAGATAGTCGCGGTGAGATCCGAGATAGACCTGACGGGTGACCGTTCCAGGCACCCAATTCGTTTCGCCAAGAGGCGGGGCAGTCGTGGCGAAGTTGATGTCGTGATGCCGGATGGCCACCGAGGTTTGGCCTTGAGCGGCAAAGTCGCCTCCACCGCACCGCAGCACGACCCCGCCGATATCGACTGCATCGCCCGGCAGGCGATCACCCTTCAGGATGTTGGCGCCACCGATGAACCTCGCGACGAATTCCGAGCGCGGTCTCTTGTAGATGTCTTCAGGGGAACCGGCCTGCTCGATACGCCCCTGGTTCATCACGACGATCAGATCGGCGGTCGTCATCGCCTCCGATTGATCGTGAGTGACATAGACAGTGGTATATCGGTACTCGTCGTGCAGGCGCCGGATCTCAAAACGCATCTCTTCGCGGAGATTGGCATCCAGATTGGACAAGGGTTCATCGAGAAGCAGCGTCTCGGGCTCGACCACGAGAGCGCGCGCCAGAGACACACGCTGCTGCTGACCACCCGACAGCTCGCCCGGGTAGCGGCCGGCGAGGGGCTTCAGCTTAGCGACGTCCAGAATGGTCTCGACCCGCCGGGTGACCTCCTCACGGGGCATTTTACGGAGCCGCAGTCCATAGGCGACGTTCTCGAAAACGGTCATATGCGGCCAGAGCGCGTAGCTCTGGAAGATCATGGACATGTTACGCCGCTCAGGCGGCTCGCTACGCCCCGGGGACGAGACCGTTCGCCCACCCACCCGGATCTCCCCCTCGCTCGGTTCGACGAAACCGGCGACGAGGCGCAACGTGGTGGTTTTTCCGCAGCCAGATGGCCCCAGCAGACAAACCAGAAGTCCTTTTGCGATCGCGAGGTTGACGTCGTTGACCGCAAAATGCGCGCCATACTTCTTGGAAAGACGCGTAAGCTCGACGTAGCTCATCTCACCTCCCTGTTGTGCCGGTAACCGGCCAGCACCTCTATGGGTACCCTAGGGTGAGCTTCAGCGACTGAACCCGGATTGTCAACAATCTACTTTTAGCAAATCTGCATTAATTTAGGTCATAATACTGGTGACTGCTCAGATGTGCCGACCGGACCAGGACAGGAATCGAGTGTTCCCGGCGTGGAAGCCTGTCGCGAGCAGGCCATCCGGAAGCGGCATTTTGAACCCGAGACGCCTCCGAGACCTTACCCGACAGGGACTTCGACGACACTGAGAAGGCGATCACGCGCCGCAGTCACATGCTGGGAATGCGCGTCGTGTGCCCAACTGGGATCACGAGCCGCAATGGCAGACAACATCTCACGATGCTCCTTGTTCGAGATCGAAAGTCCTCCGCCCTGCACAAGACTGCGCGCGCGAAACAGATGAAGCTTCTTGACGAACATCCGATACTGCTGCGCAAGCAGCGCATTGCCGGCGGAATCGACGATGAACTCATGAAACGCCAGGTTCAAGGGATAGTACATTTCGAAATTGCGCAACTTGGATGCCTCCTCCATCTCAACCACCAACTGGGTCAAGCGTCGGATCTGATCGTTCGTCACGCGTTCGGCAAGCAGCCTTCCGGCAAGGCCGAACGTATCTCATAGACCTCCCTCACTTCCCGCACCGACAGTTGGCGGATGAAGGAGCCGCGATTTCGGAGGGAGACGATCAATCCTTTGCCCTCCAAGGCCCGTATCGCCTCGCGGATGGGCCCACGGCTCGTTCCCAGTTCCGAGGCCAATCTGTTCTCGTTGATCCGCTCACCGGGAGCGTAGCTACCATCGAGGATAAGCCGCTCGACCTCGCGCTCGATCGCGGTAGCAAGGGAGGACGTGCGGAGGATGCCCAATTCATCGGAAGGAGACGTTTTCATAAAACAGAGTACCTCGAGTCAGCCGGGCCGAATGCTCCGACTGTACAGCACATTTTCGTTAACTGTTGACAATTTTCGGGGAACCATCCATTCACACAATGGTGCCCTTCGAGGGCTGCAAACGTCCCGGCTTATTTTTGGAGAACAGTACAAATGGATTCTGCAGTGATTGACCGATCAAAGGTCACGCAAGTTCTTGCGAACTTCGTTGTCAGCTCCAAGCCAGGGGATATCGCCGAGGACGTTTACACGGAAGCGACCCGCTCATTCCTGAACTGGGCGGGGTGTGCTGTCGGTGGCTCGATTCACGAGACGCTCGACCGCACGCTCGCGGCGATCCGTCCATTCGCAGGCGAAGGTCAGGCGACGGTTCTCGGCCGGGGCGAGAAGCTGGATCTGCTCCACGCAGCGCTGCTGAACGGGATTTCCTCGCACGTCTTCGATTTTGACGATACACATCTCAAGACGATCATCCATCCTGCCGGTCCTATCGCATCGGCCCTTCTGGCCCTGGCTGAAACCCGCCCCATGAGCGGCCGTGAGTTCCTTCACGCGTTCGTCCTCGGTGTCGAGGTCGAATGCCGGATCGGCAACTCCGTCTATCCCGAGCATTACGACCGTGGCTGGCACATCACGGGAACCGCGGGCGTCTTCGGTGCTGCTGCGGCCGCCGGAAAGGTCCTCGGCCTGGACCCGCAGCAGATGACGTGGGCACTTGGTATTGCAGCGACCCAATCCTCGGGTCTGCGCGAAATGTTCGGCACGATGTGCAAGCCGTTGCATCCCGGACGCGCAGCGCAGAATGGCCTGCTTGCCGCTCATCTGGCCGCTCAGAATTTCACCAGCTCCGATCGCGGCATCGAGGCTCCCCGCGGTTTCGCTCACGTGCTGTCGACGAAGTTCGATCCCAAGGAAATCACGGAGAATCTGGGTAAAACCTGGGAAGTCTCGCTGAATACCTACAAGCCCTTCGCCTGTGGCATTGTCATCCACCCGGCGCTCGACGGCTGCATCCAGCTCAGGAATGCTCATGACCTGAAAGCCGATGACATCGCGTCCATCGAGCTGAAAGTGCACCCTCTCGTCCTCGAACTGACCGGCAAGGCAGAACCCAGAACCGGACTTGAAGGCAAGTTCTCCGTCTATCACTCCTGTGCGGCTGCCATCGTTTACGGCCGCTGCGGCGAGCATGAATATGCCGATGAGGTGGTTGCAGATCCCAAGATCGTCAACCTGCGCCGTAAGGTGAGGGCAGAGGCAGAGAAAGGCATCCACGAAGATCAGGTGAAGGTGACGATCACCACGGCTGACGGAAAAGTGTACGAACTGTTCGTCGAGCATGCCATCGGCAGCCTCGGCCGCCCGATGAGCAACGAAGAGCTCGACCAGAAGGTGCGCGATCTCTGCGTGCCTGTCCTGGGCCCCACCGGAACGGAGCGTTTCATCGGCCTGTGCCGTGATGTTGTGAACGCCTCGTCCCTTGCGGAGATCATCAAGGCAGGCGTTCCGGCTCGGTAAGATCAAGCGGAAAGGGCAGCTCCTCAATCAGGATCCTGCCCTTCCTCCGGGACCAGATGATCAAGAAGAGCGCGGGCGATCCACCCGCGCTCTTCACGCATTCAGCCGCGAAACCTCTCGATTCCGTCGAGGCTCGGAGCGTCGAACAGGCGAGCGCACCATTGCGCAAGGGCATCCGCCTGGGCGTCCGCCCAGCCTCCAAACAGAACGTTCGCCCGGAACTTCGCGAGGATCTCGTCACGCGAGAGAGGCTCTCTAGCACCACCACGCATGTGGGGCTGATGCGCATGATGGACGCTACCATCGCGGAGCGTTGCAATCACAGTACCGGTATAGTTTCTCGGATATTCGTCGTTCGGATCGATCTCGTATCGAACCTTTTGCGCAAGGGCCAGGATGTCCCCATTCTGGATCTTCTGCTCGCTGAATTGTCCAAGTCCCGCGGCCTTGTCGACGAAACCGACAGCGACACCGAAAGGCACGCTGAACTTCGCTGAATACGGCGTCGATGGGCGACGCTTTTCGGCGAGAGGCTCCCACAATCTGTGAACGGTGCCTTCACCGACCCTGCAGAGAACGTCCTCGATCTGCTCAGCCCCGATTCCCTCCCGCGCGAGGCGGATGGCGCAATCGATGAAAGGTTGAACCATCGTGCCGCAGGCATATGGCTTGAAGGCTATGCGGGCAGCCTTCCAGTCGCGCCCGAGGTCGGTCGTGATGCGGGAATGGTCGGCGGCAATATCCGGAACACCGAAAGAATAGAAAAAGCCGTGTTCTCCTTCGAATACCGTCCTTGGTCCTTTGAAACCTGCGCGGCCGAGGGCTGCGGCACGCAATCCCGCCTGTGCGGCCCAGCCTGGATGAATGCGCTTCGTCCAGGTGCCCTCGGCGAGGTATTCGATGATGCCGGACGCGAAGCTGGCCGCGATTCCCAAAGCGTCGACGAATTGAACTGGGGACAGGCGCAGAGCCGTACTGACGCCGGCGGCCGCGCCGAGCGCACCGATGATGGCCGTCGGATGGAAGCCTGCCCTGTGCTGAGCCGTCGGGGCGACGATCGCCATCCGGCACATGAGCTCCGCGCCGACGGCGATGCCCCGCAGCGCATCCGCGCCCGTTCGTCCATGACGTTCGCAGGCCGCGAGAACGGCGGGCACGATGACGGCGCTCGTATGCACCGGCGTACCCTCGAAGGTGTCGTCATAATCCTCGCCGTGAGAGGCCGTTCCATTGATCAGCGCAGCACCCGCTGCATCATAGCCGCGCGCGTGACCGAATGCCGTGCAGGGTCCCTCGCCTTCCCAGGAGGACACGATGGCCCGAACGTATTCCTCATGGCGGGCAGAGACGGTCAAACCGGCATGGTCGATGAGTGCAGACGTCAGGGTATCCTTGAGATCCTGTGGCAAAGCGGCATCGTCAAGGGACGAGGCCCAGCCCGCAAACTGCTCCGCAAGGGCTTGCCCAGGCGGCGGTGTGTTTTCCTTCGCCATTCCTACTCTCCATATGGTGGTCTCAAATGAAAACGGCGCCTTCCCGATCGGAGAAGGCGCCGTGCATGTGGTCCGTCAGTGAGCGGGAGCTTCCTCCAGCTTGATTGGGTTTCTCATTCGGCGAATTTCGCGCATGGCCGACAGGCCGACAATGAGAGCCGCACAGGCAAGAAGACCGAGGCTCACGCCGTCCTGCAGGAATACGATGTGATCGCCGTTGGTGATCAGCAGCGCGCGACGATAGTTGGACTCGATCATGTAGCCGAGAACGAGACCGAGGATCAGCGGGAGCGTCGGAAAGCCGAACTTACGCATGATGAAGCCGACGACGCCAGCCACGAGAACGATCGTCAGGTCGAAGAGGCTGTGATCGATCGCATAGACACCGGAGACCACGAGCCCGAAAATGGCGGCCATCAGGTAAGGCTTAGGCCGGCTCACCAACCAAATGCACGGTGTCAAGATCACAGCGCCAATCAGAAACATCAAGATATTGGCCGTAAACAGACCACCGAAGAGGCCATAGACGATCTCGGGATTGGTGGTGAACAGCAATGGCCCAGGCTGCAGGCCATGGATCAGGAAGCCGCCAAGGAGAATCGCCGTCGAGTTGGAGCCGGGAATGCCGAAACTCAAGGTTGGAACGATCGCCGTTGCGGATACGACGTTGTTGGCCGTTTCGGGAGCAATAACCCCTTCCTCGGAACCCTTGCCGAATTTCTCCGGCTCCTTCGACCAGCGGCGAGCCTCGTTGTAGGAGAGAAATGCAGCGACCGAGCCGCCGCCTCCCGGGATTGCTCCTTCAATGGCGCCCAGAACGCACCCGATGCCCTGCGCCCTGCGCAGACGCCACAGGGTCGCGAGGCTCGGGAGCCTCAAGCGCGTTGTGCCGGTCTTAGGCTTCGTACCTTCCGTCCAGCGCTCCTCGCCCGCCTGCGCCATGAGTTCCGCCACGGCAAAGATTCCAAGCATGACGAGGATGAAGTGAATGCCTTCGAGCAGATCCGGATTTCCGAATGTGAATCGGCTCACACCGGAAATCGGATCCGTGCCAACTGTTGCGATCATCAAGCCGAGCACGCCAGCGATGAGCCCCTTGAGAAGCGCCCCCTCGGAGAGGGATCCGATGATGCTGATGCCCAGGATGCCAAGCGCGAAATAGGCTGGCGGCGTAAAGACCAGCGCGAGGCTTGCCAGCGGCCCCGTCAACGTGGAGAGCAGAATCAATCCGAACAATCCGCCGATGGTGCCCCCGACGAGGGACAGGCCGAGCGCTTCACCGCCCCGGCCCTGGCGGTGCATCTCGTAGCCGTCGATCACAGTCGCGGCAGCGGAATTCGTGCCGGGCGTGCGGATCAGGATTGCCGGAATGGAGCCGCCATATTCGGCGCCCACATAAACCGACGCAAGGAGAACCACCGCGACGAGCGGCGGGAGATTATAGGTGAAGGGCAGCAGAAGGGCCATCGCGATAGACGGCGAGATCCCTGGGAGCGCCCCTCCCAATATACCCCAGGTAACGCCGCCGATCGCGGCAAGCAGAACGGGCATCGACGTGACAGCCTGCCAGCCGTAGTAGAGGCCTTCCATCTGTACGCTCCCTTGATGTGATGAGGAAAAGACGCGCGTTCCCGGCGCGCGTCCGTGGTCAGCCGATCAGCCGTGGCCAAAACCCTGCCGGTAGAGGCACGTCCAGAACCCGCACGAAGAGCAGGTAGAAGAAGACGGAGCCGACGATCGCGAATACAAGGAGCCCTGCTGTGGGGCGTTTGCCATTGTAGATTGCGACCGCGAGCAGCAACAGGGCAATGGTCAGCATGTAGCCCAGATAGGGCACCAGCACGAGATAGGCGGCACCGATCACGATCATGCCGAAGCCCCTCAGATAGACTGATATGGGCTCGCCTGTCGCCTTTGATCCTGCATTGGCGGTGACCTGCGCTGCCCGCATCATCAGAAGGTTCTGGACGATGAGGCCTGCCGAGAGAACGCCGAGCGCAATTGCCAATATCTTTGGAAGGCCATCGGCGCCGACGCTCCCGCCGAGACGGCTTTTCGGGATCGCATCCGCACCGAACCAGAAGACCACCGAAAAGATCAGAAGAAGGGTGCCCGTGATCAGATTTGAGCGCATGATATGTTTCCCGAAAAGCGCGAGATATCTGTCGGACGATCACTCGGCCGTGATGCCATACTTCGTGAAGAAGGCCTTCTGCTCCTGCGCGAAGCCAGCAAGAAACTTCCCGTACTGTTCCTGATTCAGATAGGACGGGATGAGGGCATCCTTCTCGTAGACCGCTTTGAACTTCGGGTCCTGAAGCACCTTCTGCGCCGCGTCTTCCCAAGCTGCGACGATGTCGCGTGGCAGCCCCTTCGGACCGGCAAGGCCGCGGAATTTCCGCACGACCAGATTGATGCCCTGCTCCTTCGCTGTCGGGACATCTGCAAACTGCGGGAGGCGTTCATCGGTGTAGGTGGTGATGAGACGGATCTTCTTCGCGTCGAGCTGGCCGCGCAGTTCGCCAATTTCGCCGATGCCGACGGTCGACGTGCCGTTGAGCACGCTCAGCATGACGTCGCCACCGCCGTCATGCGTAATGATGGTCACTTCGGTACCGGTCTCGGCTTTGAGCTGCTCCATGACCTGGCGGTCGAGAGAGCCAGGGGTGCTGACACCGACACGCACCTGGTTCGGGCGCTTCTTGGCGTCTTCGACGACATCCTTCAGCGATTTGTAGGGACTGTCGGCGCGGACGAATACGATCTGCGGGTCCTGGAACAGGTTCACGACGGGATCGAGGTCCTCGTACGTCTTATCAGGTTTGCTGAGCAGCGACGTATTGATGTAGCTCGGCGTCGTTCCGTAGAACACGCTGCCATCCGCCGGCGAGCCTGCGAGATACGCGATGGCCTTGGCTCCAGCGCCGCCGCGAACGTTCTCGACCACGTAAGTCACGCCCGTAATCGGCGTGAGATGCTTGATCAGCTCACGCAGGAAGACGTCCGTTCCGCCGCCGGGACTGGAATGGGTGACGAGCTTCACGGTTTTGTGCGGATAGTTCGCCGCAAGAGCAGGTTGGGCCAGGAAGCCGGCGGTCGTCAAGCCCACCAAGAGTGCAGTCTTGATCTTGGAAATCATCGTGAGTTCCTCCTTGGTTCATGGAAGCCGCCTTCCCGGCGGTCTGTTGGTTGGTCGAATTTGCCAACTGTCGACAATTTACAGAATACATACTACTCCCTTACGAAACGCAAGGGCCATGCCATATTTTGCTACTGATGCAACTTGGTTTCGATCACGGCATGAAGAGCCCACCATTCACGTGAATGGTCTGTCCTGTGATGAAACCACCGGTTGGGAGGCACAGAGTGCGAACAACCTCCGCAACATCCTCTGAAGCACCATCGTGACCGACGAGGGGCTGCCCCCCGCCTGGAAGAGACACACTGTGCCCCGACGTTGCCGAGCGTTTCCCGCCGATCTTACCCGGAGCAACGCAGTTCACCGTGATCCCGTGCTCCGCGAACTCGACAGCGAGCGCGCGGGTCAGTCCCGTCAAGCCACTTTTCGCCGCTGCCACATGGGCGCGATTATAGGCGCCCGTATGGGCACTGACGCCGCCGATATTGATGATCCGCCCATGTCTCGAACGGACCATATGCGGGAGAACCTCGCGGGAGCACAGGAATGGGGCTTCGAGAATGACGCCTGTAATCTCACGCCATTCCGAAAGGGACATTTCCGTAAACGGGACCTCCCGACGGATCGCCGCATTGTTCACCAGGATATCGATGCGCCCGAAAGTCCCCATCGTCGCGGAAACGAGACCAGCGACGGCCTCCTCGTCCGTGACATCGGCCAGATGAACGATGGCACGTCCGCCAGCGACCTCGATCTCGTGGGCAGCGGACTCGGCCTCCTCGCGGGATGATTTCGCATTGATGACGATGGCAGCGCCTTCCTTTGCCAACGATAAGGCGATTGCCTTGCCAATACGGCGCACACCGCCCGTGACGATGGCGACCTGTCCTTCAAGAAGTTTCCCTTCGGCCAAGACTTCCTCCCCATTCCGCCCTGCTGAGCGGCAAGCTGTTTTTTGATCCCTACGGAGTGGCTAGCGCAGTGGTCATCCTGCAGACTCAGCGACTGGGTCCCAAACCCGGGATCCAGCCCTTCATCATGGCCTTGGTTTCAGCAGCCATTTTATTGTATACATAAGTACGCACAAGAAATCGGAGGGGTCAAGCCTATCCTTTGGCAAGAAACTGAAACGTGCCGAACCAGTGAGTGACTGGAACTCCCGGTCCGGCATGGCTCAACGCGACAAGCGCCGTCCCATGAGAAGAGCGATTCCGGAAAAAAGCCCTATCTTGTTGAAAATCCTATAGAAGTACAATGAAAACCCATTCACGAAGAAGGCGCGAATGACCTGAAAGGCGATCACGAGCGCCACATTGAGATGGAGGACTTGCGCCGTCAGCGCCATTTCCGCCATTCCACCCGGAGAGGAACCAAGGGCAACGCTCGCAAGATCAAGGCCTGTTATGGCGGTCAAAGCCCCGGCATAGGCAAAGAGCAGTGCCGCCAGGGCGATCGTGAACAAGGCACTGACGAGGAAAACCCGTGGGAGCCGGACCAGGCTTTCGCGTCGGAAGCGGGCCCCGATCGATACCCCGATGAGGAATTGCGCTGCGGCAAACAAGATCCCGGGAATTCGTCCGCTCAGCAGTCCCAGAGCGGCAATGAATCCTGTGCCGAGAATGGCCCCGACGGTCCAAGGATTGTTGAAGCGGAGCAGCCATGTGACCGTGACCCCGGCCAGTCCGGCCGCGAGCGCCGCCGTGACCTGAAACCAGGAAAGCTCGATCCGAGCAGCCTGATTCATCAACCCGCCATCAATCCCCAATGCAATGATGAGAGGTGGCATGAGGCAGACCAGCAAAGCGACGCGGATCGCCTGTGAGACTGCGATCGGTTCGGCCTCGGCTCCCACGGAAACGCCGATATTCGCCATTTCGGAGAGACCGCCCGGAGTGAGGGAGAAATAGGCTGTCTTATGATCGATCTTGCCCGCGATGGACATCGGCACGGACAGCACTGCGGCCAGGACGATTCCGACAAGCGCCGTCACGACCATCCATGGGGCCCACATGACGATGGTGTCGAGAGCAGCTGCGGTGATGTTGAGGCCAATGCTCGTGCCGACGACGGCCTGCCCGAAACGCCTTCCGAGAGCAGGCGCGACGACCGGATATCCCGTAACGGACACCAATGCTGTCACGATCATGGGGCCGAGGACCCATGCAAGTGGCATATGAACATACGATGCGAGCCATCCGAGCCCCGCAGCCAGGGCAAGGCCCGGAATGGCACGCCAGAATGGGACGGGAGAGGCCGGTATCATGCGCATTGCACCAGCAGGCTACCGACATCCTCGATCTGTTCAAGCCGCCAGACCGAATCGCGAATGCGGGATGCCCTCTCGTCTCCGATCAGCGGCACCGCGTTCGCCAGGAACTTCCCTTCAAGGGCAGCATCCGACATCGGGTTGTCGACGGTGCCGCTCGCATGGGTGACTTGGTATTCGTATCGCTCGCCGGTTCGCAAGGCGACGCAAGCCCATGCCTGATCCCGTCCGAGGCCCTCATCGGTCCTGACGCTGACGATCTCTCGCAAAGCGACGACCTCGGGCGCGCGGGCACGCTCGTCAGTGTACTGGGCGATGCCGGCTGCCCGATCCAGAAATGCGACAGCCGCAGTGTGGGTCAGGCTGAACTTCGATTTGAGACCCGTCCCAGGATCGGCCACACCCGTGATGGAGACGGCCAGAGGATTGACCCGCAACTCGATTGCAGACACCTGGTCCGGTGCGGATACCTTGGCCCGGAGGGCGATCATGGCATCGATCGTCGGATGCAGAACCACGCCGCAGGCATAGGGTTTGTGGCCATTGCGGGCGATCTCCCAGCGCCGCCCCAGCCGGTCGAGAATGAGATCCGTCTTCGCGACACTGCTGTAGATCCGGCAGAAACCACGCTTTCCCTCGAGGATCTCGTCCGAACTGTCGAAACCGCTCTGTGCGAGCAGGGCAGCGAGAAGCCCGCTCGAGGCCGCCTTGCCGGCGTGAAGCGACTTGCACATCGTTCCCCGGTTCTGCTGCATGCCGGCCGCCTGCGTCGCCGCAATGCCCAGGGCGTGTACCAGTTGCTGAGAATCCAGCCCAAGGAGCTTTCCAGCGGCGGCGCCCGCGGCGATCGAGCCCAGCGTCCCGGTCAGGTGCCATCCCCCTGCGTGATGAGCAGGGGCCCCCTGTCCCGTGCGGACGCCCGCCTCGAAACCGGCCGCGTAAGCCAGAAGGAAATCCTTGCCGGTGACCGGATTTCTCTCCGACAGGGCGAAGAGCGCAGCCAGAATCGGTGAGCTCGCATGGAGAACGACACCGCCCATGTGAGTGTCGTCGAAATCAAGCACATGGCCCATCTGGCCGTTGGCAATCGGGGCCTCAAGCAGCCCGAGCCTCATGTCGCGCCCGAGCACGGTCGCCCGTGGAGCGCTTCCTACCGCCTCCAGCACCGAAAGGAGCTTGGAAATCGTCGGGTGCCGGCTCCCGGCGAGAGCGCAGCCGATCCAATCGAGAACGCCGCGACGACCTGCGTGGACGGCCGCTTCGGGCATGCTCTCGAAAGTGGCTGCGGCCATGAATGCGCACAGATCCTTGGTGACGTTCAGATCGAGGGCCGCAGCCCCATAATCGGATTGGGATGCCGGCTGGCCGTTCATGGACATGCTCCCTAGGGGCGCCGTTCGGCAGAGGCCTTCAATGCGCCTTGTCTTCGTTTGGATACATTAGTATTCATTAGATACATTCACGATCCAGGTAAATCCCAAAACGATCTCAGGTCCGAGCGGATATGCAGCCCCGATCGTGGCTGCATATCCGACCGCACGCGAAGGAGGTCGGATCGCCGGCATCATCTGGTCCGTTCGAACGCGCACCATCGATTGAAACATACTGAAACGAGAGGACAGTCTCATGCATGACTCATCGAAGCCCGAGGTCCCGCACGAAAGTGCGATCCTCTCGGACTACATCGCGGGCGCTCACAGGCACGAATTGCCGGCCGATGTCAGCCTCAAAACGAAGCATCACATTCTGGATACGCTCGCGGCGATCCTGTCGGGATCACGTCTCAGGGCGGGCCGTCTCGGCGCCGCCTACGTCGCCCAAACCGGCGGGAAACCCGAAGCGACGGTGATCGGAACCTCGCTCGTCGTGCCCGCCGTCAGCGCAGCTCTGGCGAACGGCATGGCAGGCCATGCGGACGAGACGGACGATTCCCATCTCGTGGGACGATTCCACCCCGGTTGCGGTATCGTTCCCGCAGCTCTCGCCATTGCCGAGCAGCAGGATCGCAGTGGACAGGATCTGCTGCGCGCCGTTGCTCTCGGCTATGATATCGGTGCCCGTACAACCATGTCCCTCGGCTTCAGCCGACCCGATACGGCCCGTCACAGCACCCATAGCCTGGGCCCGGCCTTCGGCGCGGCAGCGGCAGCGGCAGCGCTCCTGCGCTTCGATTCGACCCGCGTCCGCCATGTCCTGTCCTATTCGGCCCAGCAGGCCTCAGGCATTCCGTTCTGGCAGCGGGACAAGGAGCACGTCGAGAAGGCTTTCGACTTCGGCGGCATGGGCGCCCGCAACGGAGTGGCGGCCGCGACCATGGTGGCGGCCGGCTTCTCAGCCGTGGACGATCCGTTCTCAGGCAAGCACAACCTGTTCACGGCATTCGGCGAGAACCCCGTTCCCGCCCGTCTGATCGAAGACCTGGGGTCCCGGTTCGAGATTATGCGCGCCTCGATCAAGAAATGGTGTGTGGGGTCGCCGATCCAAGCCGTCCTGGATGCGACGGTGACCCTGATCGAAACGCACGGCATCAAAGCCGACGATGTCAGGCGCGTCTTGATCACGATGCCGGATGATCGCATCCATATCGTCGACAGCCGGACAATGCCTGATGTCTGCGTACAGCATCTTGCCGCCTTGGCGCTGGTCGATGGTACAGTCACATTCGAGAGCTGCCATGATCAGGATCGGATGAACGATCCTGCCATTCTGGCGATCCGCAGATTGATCGAACTCGTTCCAAGCGCCGAACTGACGATTGCAACCCCGGCAAGACAGGCCATCGTAGAGATCGAGACCACCGGCGGACGCCACCTCCGTCATCATGCGAAAGCCGTTCGCGGCACTCCCGAGAATCCGATGGACGGCAGCGAAATCGAAGCAAAGGCCCTCGATCTTGTGGTCCCGATTATCGGCGAGGAGAGAGGTCGCACGCTCGTCGAGACCGTGCTGCGACTGGACCAACTCCCTAAAGTGAGCGGCCTTCGGCCTTTGCTGTCCGCCTAGCGCAGCGTGCGAAGAAGTGGGAACCGATCCTTCACGAAGAACGAGGCTTCATCAAAGATGATAGAGCATCGGATGTGGGGTCGATATCCTATCCGATGCTGTAAAGGTCACACGCCAAGACGCTTGGTATCTCCAGGACGCTTGGCATCTCGGTGCCCTGTCATTGAGCGATGGGGGTACCGAGCATTCTGAAAGACGGTGCGGGGCGTGATCGGCCCCTCACCTTTTTCAAGCCCCCGCCTTGGCGCCGGGAATCCCGAGCGCCTTCGCTTTCGACGGGGTCGGCTCGTGAAGCGCGCGGCGCTCCTTGGCGTAGCGAACGAGGGCGCCGAAGCGGTAGATGCCGTGGACGAACTTGCCGTAGGGCATGGTGATGAAGAAGCCGAACACGAAGCCCATATGAAGGGCGAGCATCGTGCCCATCGCCGGGGTCGCCCGCAGCACCAGGAGCATGAGGCCTGTCAGGCTCACCAGGAACAGCATGACGATGAACGCCATCTCCATGCCGCGCCCGTTCTCGTCGCGTAGGGCCGGATCGCGCTTGAATTTCGCCCGCATGAGGCCGGCAGGTCCGATGACGAGCCCGATCCCGCCAAGCGTCCCGAGCACCACCGGCAGGTCGTACCAGGGATAAGGCGCCTCCAGGCCGAGAAGATAGTGATAGAGGGTCGCCGTGCTGGTCGCACCAAGGCACAGGAAGAATCCGTAGAATGTCAGGTGATGGTAGAGGCGGCGACGGTCGTTCGGCCGCTCGCCCTCGTTGAAGCAGCCGGGGCCACCGCCGTCGAGATAACGCAGCGCCATGGTGTCCTTCATGGCCTGCCAGACCGAGATGCCGCTGGTCAGCGTCTCCCGCGTCTCGCCGATGTCTCGCCAGAACATGCGAAAGCCCATGATCAGCGCCGCAATCGCATAGAAGAACGCAGCCCCGAACACGCCCGCCATCGCGTTGTGCGACATGATCCGGTAGAACGCGCCGGGGCCCGTCTGCACGCCGAACATGACGGCCGGATCGTTGATCGCCATCAGGCCGAAGAAGAAGGTGCCGACACTGAGCGCCGCGATGAGGCTGATCGCCAACCCGTTACGCTCGAACAACGGCGCCAGCGCCCGCGGCCAGACGTAGACCTTGTACGAGTCGTTGCGTACCTTCGCGAGCGTCTGCGGGACGTTGACGTTGAACTCGTGCGGCGGCGAGAACTGGCAGTCGGTGTAGCAGGCCCCGCAGCTGTGGCAGAGATTGGCCAGATAGTTGAGATCGCCGTCCGAGAAGGCGCGCCGCATTTCCATAGCGGGAAAAACCGCACAGAGTCCTTCGCAGTAGCGGCAGGAGTTGCAGACCGTCATGAGACGATCGGCTTCCTTGAGTGCTTCAGTCGCGTGCATTCTTCGCAGCCTCCCGTCCGGCAATCCGCCCGAAGACGCTGCCGATTGTCATTCCGATGCCGGCGGCATATCCCTTGCCGAGGACGTTTCCGGCCATGATTTCCCCGGCCGCGAACATGTTGGCTGAAGGAGAGCCGTCGGCCATGAGCATCCGGGCCTCCTTGTTCACGCGTGTGCCCAGATAGGTGAACGTGATGCCCGGGCGGACCGGGTAGGCATAGAACGGAGCCGTCCCGATCCGCTTGGCCCAATGGGTCTTTGCCGGCGTCAGCCCTTCGGTCCGGCAGTCATCCAGGATCGTGTGGTCGAACGTGCCGGGGCGGACGGCCTGGTTGAAGGTTGCGACCGTGGTCTCAAGTGCCTGCGGGTCGAGCCCCAGCTTATCCGCGAGCTCACCGATGCTGTCCGCCTTCAGGGGCGGATAGAGCGACGGCATGAAGAGTTCGAGCGAGGGTCCATCAAAGATGATGTAGGCGATCTGATCGGGTTGGGCAGCGACGAGCCGCCCCCAGATGGCGTAGCGCTTCGGCCAGATGTCCTCGCCCTCGTCGTAGAAGCGCTCGGCGTTCTTGTTCACCACGATACCAAAGACGACGCAGTCGAGCCGGGTGATGATGCCGCCGTCGAATTTCGGCGCCCGAGCGTCGATCGCCACCGCATGACACTGGGTGGGATCGCCGATCTCCTGCACGCCCTTGTCCAGCAGCATCTTAAGGACCGAGCCGCGGTTGTAGGGCGTGCCGCGGATGAGAAAGTTTTCGGCGATGTCGCCCCAATACTGCTTCAGCCATGCGATATTGGCCTCGAAGCCGCCTGCAGCTGCCACAAGGCTCGACGCATGCACTTGGTGCCGCTGCCCGCCATACGCGACTGTGGCCGACTGGAACTTGCCGCCCTGAATATCGAGGTCGACGACTTCCGCGTCGTAGAGCACGTCGACGCCGAGGTCCTCCGCCGTGCGGTAGAGTGCGTTGAGCATCGCCCGCCCTCCCCCGAGGAAGAATGAGTTCGTGCGCCCAAGGCTGAGCGTTCCGCCGAGAGACGGCTGCCATCGCACGCCCTGCTGGACGATCCAGTGCAGGATCTCCTTGGACTCATGGATCATGAAACGGGCGAGCTCCTCGTCGGTCTGGCCGCCCGTCACGCGCAGAAGATCGTCCCAGAATTCCGCCTCGGTATAGGGACCAGTCAGGATCTCGGTCGCCGTATCGTGGGCGCAGCGCATGTTGCGCGTGTGGCGGGTGTTGCCGCCGCGGTAGAACTTGGGAGCGGCCTCGAGCACGAGCACGGAGGCCCCCGATCGGCGAGCGCTGATGGCCGCGCAGAGTGCCGCGTTGCCGCCGCCGATCACGAGCACATCGTAATGGCGCATCAATTCGACCGGAATATTGCGCGAACCAGCGCCTGCCGATGCGGGTTCGAGCTGTGCCGTCGATGGCAGCTCTCGCGCTAGAGCATCGGGCCCAAAAGTGGCCTCCACTTTTGGGGTCGATTCGATGCTCCCACGATAGGACAGCGCATCGTTTGCTGCGAAAAACCGGGTCCACTTTTTCGCACGGTGCGCTAGTGCAACTCCACCTGTCATCTGCCCCAACCTCCTGCAGGCGTATCAGTGTAACCCCCGCCAGAGCCTTCGCTCGGCCGGAATCCTCATGCGTTCGGCAGCAAAGCTTGGCTTGAGCTTTTGCGCACGTTTGTATACAAAAATATCCAAATGAGTGCCCTGGTCAAGTATGATCTTCTTTGCTTCATAGACCAGAATATCGACCACAGGAGCGTGCATGTCGGATCACGTCCATAACGACCTGAAGTTGGTCGACCGGGACACCGGAATTCCTCTCAGCGAGGCCGTCTTTCGCTCGCTCTGCCAAGCCTTGCGCGCAGGTATCTACCGCCCGGGAGACCGGTTGCGGGAAGAGGAAGTCGCACAACGGCTCAAAGTCAGCCGCACTCCCGTTCGGGAGGCGTTGGGGCGACTGATGGCGAAGGGATTGGTGGAGCCCGCAGGCGGCCGCGGTCTCATCGTTCGCAGTCTCGGCACGGCCGAAGTGCTGGAACTCTACGCCATGCGGGAGATTCTCGAGGGTGCGGCAGCTCGCCTGGCGGCGCAGCATGCATCGCAACCCGAGATCGATGCCCTCAGGGATCTCGAGGAAGCCTTCGAGACGCACCTCGAGGATTCCGTCGAGATGGCGCGCCTCAACCGGGCGTTTCACGAGACGATCTTCCGTGCCGCCCGAAACCGTTACCTCGACAGCGCCCTTCAGGAGCTTCAGGACGGAATTTCCCTTCTCGGCCCCACGACCTTCAGCGTCGGAGGCCGGCCCACGACAGCGGCCGAGGAGCACCGGGCTCTCATCGAGGCCATCGCAGCCCGCGACCCCGATCTGGCCGAGAGGCTCGCGAGGGCGCATATCCAAGAGGCCCTGCGCTCCCGACTGAAGCTGATCCAAGCCCGGTGAGCCGCGCCCGACAAGGGGCCCGGCTCCGAGCCTCTCTCAATGCCGCAGGCCTGGAGCTTCCTGGCCCGTGTGAGCGACATATTCCGTATAGCCGCCGCCATACTGATGGATGCCGTCGGATGTGAGCTCAAGGACGCGGTTGGACAGGGCGGCCAGAAAGTGGCGGTCGTGCGAGACGAAGAGCATGGTGCCCTCGTAGCGCGACAGCGCCTCGATCAGCATTTCCTTGGTGGCCATGTCGAGGTGGTTCGTGGGCTCGTCCAGCACCAGCAGATTCGGCGGATCGTAAAGCATCTTGGCCATCACGAGACGCGCCTTTTCGCCCCCTGAAAGCACGCGGCACTTCTTTTCGGCATCGTCGCCCGAGAACCCGAAGCACCCCGCGAGCGTGCGCAGCGATCCTTGTCCGGCTTGCGGAAATGAATCCTCGAGAAACTCGAACACCGTGCGGTCCCCCTCGAGCACCTCCATGGCATGCTGGGCGAAGTAGCCCATCTTCACACTGGCGCCGATCGTGACAGTGCCTCCATCGGGCTCTGCGGCGCCGGCGACCAGCTTCAGCAGCGTGGACTTTCCGGCGCCGTTGACGCCCATGACGCACCAGCGTTCCTTACGTCGCACGGCGAAATCCAAGCCTTCGTAGATGGTGCGGCTGCCATAGCTCTTATGCACGTTCTTGAGGCTGATGACATCGTCCCCCGAGCGCGGGGCGGGAAGGAATTCGAACGCCACGGATTGGCGGCGTTTAGGCGGCTCGACCCGTTCGATCTTCTCCAGCTTCTTCACGCGGCTCTGAACCTGGGCCGCATGGGAGGCGCGAGCCTTGAAGCGCTCGATGAACTTGATCTCCTTGGCGAGCATCGCCTGCTGGCGCTCGAACTGGGCCTGTTGCTGCTTCTCGTTCAGCGCGCGCTGCTGCTCATAAAACTCGTAGTCGCCCGAATAGGTGGTGAGCGAACCGCCGTCGATCTCGATGATCTTGTTGACGATGCGGTTCATGAAGGCCCGGTCGTGCGAGGTCATGAGCAGCGCCCCCTCGTAGCCCTTGAGGAATTCCTCCAGCCAGATGAGGCTCTCGAGATCGAGGTGGTTGCTCGGCTCGTCCAGGAGCATGGCGTCAGGGCGCATCAGGAGAATGCGCGCCAGCGCCACGCGCATCTTCCAGCCGCCAGAGAGGGCACCGACGTCGCCGTCCATCATCTCCTGGCTGAAACCGAGGCCGGCGAGAACCTCGCGAGCCCGGCCCTCGAGGGAATAGCCATCGAGCTCCTCGTAGCGCGCCTGCACCTCGCCGTACCGCGCGATGATTTCGTCGAAATTTCCTGCTTGGTCAGGGTCTGCCATCGCGGCTTCGAGCTCCTTGAGCTCGGCCGCCACTTCGCTGACGGGCCCCGCCCCGTTCATGACCTCGGCCGCGGCGCTATGGCCTGCCATTTCGCCGACATCCTGGCTGAAATAGCCGATCGTCACGCCCCGATCGACGGAGACCTGGCCCTCGTCCGGCTGCTCCTGCTTGGTGATCATCCTGAAAAGAGTCGTCTTGCCTGCGCCGTTGGGACCGACCAGTCCAACCTTTTCGCCCCTCTGAAGGGACGCAGAAGCCTCGATGAAGAGAATCCGGTGGCTGTTTTGTTTGCTGACGTTCTCGACGCGAATCATGGACCTTGGCCTAAAGCAGTTACGGGCGGCCTTATGGCATGACGCGCGCCTGGGGACGAGAGTCCCGCAAAGGGCAAATTGTCAGGGGCATGAAGAAGGAAGTTCGCCGCCATTAACCACATTTCCGGAGCGCGCGGGGCCGCCGCGGCTCAGCCATAGGATCTTCATCTTACCTTCATCTCGGCAGTGGCATCTCACCTGTGCGACCCTAGAATGGCTTCCTGATGGGTTTCTTCTGGGCCGTGAGGACTTCAAAAACAGGCCGCCCAGAACCGAATTGAGGAAGTGGCAAGCACCGATGGCGATTACCCGCATTCCGACAACTCCATTTTCCGATCAGCGCCCCGGCACGTCGGGCCTGCGCAAGAAGGTGAAAGTCTTTCAGCAGCCGCGCTATGTGGAGAATTTCATCCAGGCGATCTTCGACAATGTGGAAGGCTCGGAAGGTTCGACCCTGATCATCGGCGGCGATGGTCGCTTCTTCAATGAAGCGGTGGTGCAGATCGCGATCAAGATGGCGGCCGCCAACGGGTTCGGGCGGATCCTCGTCGGGCAGAAGGGATTGCTGTCGACCCCTGCCGCGTCCTGCGTGATCCGCAAGCACAAGGCCATCGGCGGCCTGGTGCTCTCGGCCAGCCACAATCCCGGCGGGCCCGACGGCGATTTCGGCATCAAGTTCAACATGTCCCACGGCGGTCCCGCACCGGAATCCTTTACCGATGCCGTGTTCAAACGGGCGAGCGCGATGACCGAATACAGAATCATCGAGCAGCCCGACATCGATCTCGCCCGCATCGGCGAGACCAAGGTCGACGACACCGTCGTCCAAGTGATCGACCCAGTGGCGGATTACGTGGAGCTGATGGAACAACTCATCGACTTCGATGCCGTCGGCGAACTGTTCCGCTCCGGCTTCCGCATGCGCTTCGATGCGCTGAACGCCATCACCGGACCTTACGCGAAGGCGATTTTGGAAGGCCGCCTCGGCGCACCGGCCGGCACCGTGGTCAATGGCGAGCCCAAGCCCGATTTCGGCGGACATCATCCGGACCCGAACCCGGTCCACGCCCATGACCTGATGGACTTGATGATGGGCCCGGATGCGCCCGACTTCGGTGCGGCTTCCGATGGAGACGGCGACCGCAACATGATCGTGGCGCGCGGACTCTTCGTGACGCCCAGCGACAGCCTTGCCATCCTCACGAGCCACGCCCATCTGGCGCCGGGCTATGCGAAGGGCCTGTCCGGTGTGGCGCGCTCCATGCCGACGAGCCGCGCCGCCGACCGCGTGGCGAAGAAGCTCGGCATCAACTTCTTCGAGACCCCCACCGGCTGGAAGTTCTTCGCGAATCTTCTCGATGCGGGCTTGATCACGATCTGCGGCGAGGAGAGTGCGGGCACGGGCTCGAACCACATTCGCGAGAAGGATGGCCTCTGGGCCGTGCTGCTATGGCTCAACATCCTGGCCGTCACGAAGAAGCCGGCGGGCGAGATCGTGCGCGAGCATTGGGCCACTTACGGGCGCGACTATTACACCCGGCACGATTACGAGGAACTCGAAACCGCACCGGCAAACGAGCTGATGGATTCCCTGCGGGCCAAGCTCGCAAGCCTGCCCGGCCAGCGTTTCGGGGACCTGACGGTGCAGGAATGCGACGACTTCGCCTATACGGACCCGGTCGATCACTCCGTCACGCCGAAACAGGGTATCCGCATCCTGTTCAAGGAGGATGCCCGGGCCGTGTTCCGCCTGTCCGGGACCGGAACGTCGGGCGCGACCTTGCGGGTCTATCTCGAACGTTTCGAGCCGAATCCCGACCGCCATGATCTGCCGACCGCGGAGGTGCTGGCTGCCGTGATCGAGGCGGCGAACGCCATCGCCGAGATCGCGGCCCGGACGGGACGAAACGAGCCGAGCGTCATTACCTGAGTCTGGCTGCCCGGGCTTCGAGCGATCAATAGGTTGCCCAAAGCCCGGGCGTCGCCAGCTCCAGCACGTGCCCGTCTGGATCGTGGAAATAGACACTCGCGCCGCCTTGCGACCAAGTGACCTTGCTGATGATCGGGATCTGCCGTTCCCGCAGTCTCGCCTCCCACGCGGTCAGCTCTTCGTGCGAGATGGCAAAGGCCATATGAAGCGGCCCATGCCCATCGTGCCCGGGGATCGTTCCTCCCGGAGTCGCCATGTCCTGCGCCGAAGCCCCGCGCTGGAACAGGAGCAGGACGCTGCTTCCTCCAACATCGAGGGCGCACATGCGCTGGTTTTCGAGCAGGAGCGGCAATTCGAGATCGTCGCGATAGAATGCTCTGGATCGCGCCAGATCGTCCACATACAGGGCGGTTTCAAGAACGGAGTTCAGCTTCGGCATCGCGCCCTCGCGCATTCGTGTTGCATCGACCTTGATCGGACCATTTTAGAGAGGCCCGGCCCCTCCCGACAGCCTCAGCCTCTCTGGAAGCCGAAAAATTGGGCAGCCATGCTGACCTTTTGATCTTGTGGAATGCCGGCACAGATCCTAACTATCGCAATGCAGCACGGCGATTGGCGTCGCAGTGCTGCTGCCCTTCTTGGGCGTTTCCTCCCTAAACTTCGGGCCGCTGGTGACAGCGGCCTTTTTTCTTGTCCTGTAAGGGGTTGGCCCGATCGTGGGCTTTGAGGAACCTCGCGCATTCCCGATGGTTTCCCCTGTCGTGGAGCCCGGGAAAGTTTCGATGTCCACCCGTTCAGACAACCCCAACCCAACCGATATCCCGCCCGCATACACCATCGAGCCGATGGATGCTCCACCCAGGAATGCGGGCTCCACCTCAGCACAGCTGAAAGGAGACATCGACAGCGGACGGACAGGCGACAAGAACGACGCGTTCGACCCCGGGTTGTCTCCACTCGGCACGGATGATGAAGCTGCCGGTACGCCGCCGAGCCCGGATCAGGTGGATCTCGCCCGACATCATGAAAGGTCCTCGCGCTGGCAGAACGGCAATGACAGGGACAGTTACGCCCACCGGGATTCCCGCAAGGCCCTTTACGCCTATGTGGGCTTTATTGCCCTGGTTCTCGTGGTCTTCGCAGGCGCTTTCTCCATTTTCTGAAGCGGCGCCACGCTGTCCCGGAGGATGAGTTCCGTTTCGAGACGAATCCGCAGGGGTGACGGCCGCCCCTGCAGGAGATCGATGAGGACGGCGGCGGCCGTCTGGCCCAGTTCCCGTCGGGGCTGGCGAATCGTGGTCAGGGCCGGCTCCGCGACGGCGGCGAACTCGATATCGTCGAACCCCGCGACCGAGATGTCGCCCGGCACCTTGAGTCCGGCCGACAACAGCGTCCGCATCAACCCGATCGCCATTTCGTCACTGGTACAGAACACGGCTGTCGGGCGCGTCGAACGGGCCACCAGCGCCTGTCCCGCCGCCCGGCCCGATTCGATGGTGTAGTCCCCCGGCAGCACCAGCGCGGGATCAAAAGGCAAGCCTGCAGCCTCGAGACCGTCCTGATATCCAAGGAAGCGCTCCCGCTCGAGAACGTTGTTCTGCGGCCCGCTCACGTAAGCGATGCTTCGGTGACCGAGCGAGGCGAGATGCCGCGTCATGCGGCGGGCCGCGCCACGGTTGTCGATCTCGATCTGAGGAATATCGGCGAAAGGAATGGCCTCACAGAGCGCCACCAGAGGGATGCCGATCCTGGCCGGCGCTCCCTTCCCCTCACGGTTCTGCCCGAAAAGATGCCCATTGAGGAGAATGGCGCCGTCCACGCGACCTGCGGCCGTGAAGGCCGCGAAATGAGCCTCCTTCTCGGGGGATCCGTCGAGATCGCTGATGATCATGCCGTAGCCCGCCTCGAACAGCCGCTCCTCGATGCCGCGCAGAATCCTGGAGAAGAATGTGTTCGCGAGATCCGGCAGGACGACGAGCACCATGTAGGTCTTCTGGGAGCGGAGCGAGCGCGCGGCAGGATTGGGCACATAGCCGGTCTTTGCAATCGCCTCCAGAACACGGGCACGCGCCTCCGGCGACACGCGTTCCGGCGAGGCCAGCGCTCGGCTGACCGTCGCCGTGGAGACTTCCGCGAGCCGTGCCACATCCTGAATACGCACGGCACGACTGCCGGAAACGACCGCGCCGTTCGTTTTGCCCGAAGGCCCGCTCTCGTCCATGATCCTCCCCTACCTTGGTCCTGTTTGACAGAAGCAACCGTTTCGGTAAAGTTTCGATGTAATCGATTACATGGAGGCATTGCCAAAGAACGGCATGTTCCTAGATCGATCGTTCAAGTCCCGCCAGAGGACGCATCGACAAATCGGAGGGAATGATTGCCAGCACGCGCCACGTCCTACTGAGCACTCCGTCTCGAATTGCCTGAACACCGCTGACGCAATCGCGCCTGCGAACGATGTCGTCTACCCGGAGCCATGCATGGATCCTGTTCTTCGCGCAGAGAACATTTCCAAATCCTTCGGCCCCAACGAGGTGCTGAGCGGTATTTCGCTCGATCTGCACCCGGGAGAGGTCCATGCGGTGATCGGCGAGAACGGCGCCGGCAAATCCACCCTCATGCGCATCCTCTCCGGGCACATCGCTCCCACGAAAGGCGGTCTTTACCTCGACGGGCGGCCCATCGCCTTTTCCGGCCCCGCGGATGCGGAAGGCCACGGCATCGTTCTCGTGCACCAGGAAATCCTGCTGGCGGAAGACCTGACGGTGGCGCAGAACCTATTTCTCGGCCGCGAGATCAAGCGTTTCGGGTTCGTGGACGACAAGGCCATGCGCGAACGCACGCGTGGAGTCCTGGCGGAACTCGGCACCCGGATCGACCCGGACTGCGAGGTGCGGCGCCTCTCCATCGCCGACCGGCAGCTTGTGCAGATCGCCCGCGCCCTCCTGGTACCGCACAAGGTCGTGGCCTTCGACGAACCGACCGCTGTTCTCACGCCCGTCGAGGCGGAGAGCCTCTTCGCCATCATCCGGAAGCTGCGCTCCCACGGCGTGGCGGTGCTCTACATCTCCCACCGCCTCAACGAGGTGAAGGCCATTGCGGATCGCGTGACCGTCCTGCGCGACGGCCGCCACATCGCCACCCGCGACATCGAAGGTTTGGAGCCCCTTGAAATGGCCCGCCTGATGGTCGGGCGCGACATGTCGAAGCTCTATCCCGACAAGCCCGCAACGGCCTCGGAACATATCATCCTGTCGGTGCGCGATATGGCCGTCCCCGGTCATGTGGAGAACGCCTCGTTCACCTTGAAGCGCGGCGAGATCCTCGGCTTCGGCGGATTGATCGGTGCCGGTCGCACGGAGCTTTTCGAGGGGCTCGTCGGGCTGCGTCCAAGCCAGGGCGCGATCATTCTCCGTGGCCAGAGCGTACGCTTCCGCGATGCGAGCGACGCCATGGCGGCGGGAATCGTCTATCTCTCCGAGGACCGGAAGGGAAAAGGTCTGCTGCTGCAGCAGAACCTCAGGGTCAATCTCTCTCTGGCCGCCCTCGGCAAGTTCAGCCGTGGTCCCTTCATCGACGCGGGCGCGGAAGAGCAGGCGCTCGACGACGCGATCAGGGATTTCGACATTCGCACCCGAAGCCGCGAACTCCTGGCGGGCCAGCTCTCCGGCGGCAATCAGCAGAAGCTGCTCTTGGCCAAGATGATGCTGATGGAGCCGCGCATCATCATCATCGACGAGCCGACCCGGGGCGTCGACATCGGCACGAAGGAGCAGATCTACCGCTTCATCGCGCGGCTTGCCGAGAACGGCCTTTCCATCGTCGTCATCTCCTCGGAGATGCAGGAGCTGATCGGCCTCTGCCACAGGGTCGTGGTGATGCGCGGCGGTCGTATCGCGGGCGAAATCGACCAGGCCGATCTGTCGGAGGATTCCATCGTTTACCTCGCCACCGGCGTTCATGAAGAAAGGGCGGCGGAAATCGCCGCAGGCCACGCATGACCGAAACCGTGCTTCGCACCAGCGCCGAGAAGCGCAAGATCAAGATCGACATGCGGGCGCTCTCGCCCTTCATCGCGCTCATCGTTCTTGCCGCGGCCGGCGCGATGATCAATCCCGACTTCCTGACGGCCTCGAACATCCTGAACGTGGTCACCCGCTCGGCCTTCATCGCCATCATCGCCGTCGGCGCTACCTTCGTGATCTCCGCCGGTGGCCTCGATCTCTCGGTCGGCTCCATGGCGGCGCTCACGGCGGGCGTCATGATCCTGACCCTGAACACGCTCGGCGGTGCCGATGTGGGCACGCTGGCGATCGGCATGCTGGCCGCCATCGCGCTCAGCGCCGCCTGTGGACTGGCGAACGGCCTCATCGTCACGTTCGGGCGCATCGAGCCCTTCATCGTCACGCTCGGCACGATGGGAATCTTCCGCTCGCTCGTGGTCTGGCTCGCGGCAGGCGGCACCATCACCCTGCGCAATCTCGAGCTCCGCGAGCTTTATCGGCCCGTCTATTTCGGCAGCGTGTTCGGCATCCCCGTTCCGATCATCGCATTTCTCCTGGTTGCCGCCATCGGCGCGCTGATCCTCTATCGCACATCGTTCGGCCGTCATGTGGTGGCCCTCGGCTCCAACGAGGACGTCGCGCGGTATTCCGGCGTCCCGATCTGGCGCGTGCGCACGCTCACCTACATCATCCAGGGCATCTGCGTCGGCATCGCGGTCCTGGTCTATGTGCCGCGCCTCGGCTCCGCCACGCCGACCACGGGACTGCTCTGGGAGCTGCAGGCGATCACCGCCGTCGTCATCGGGGGCACGGCCCTCAAGGGGGGCGTGGGGCGCGTCTGGGGCACCGTGGTCGGTGCGGTGATCCTCGAACTCGTCGCCAACATCATGGTGCTGTCGAATTTCGTCTCCGAGTTCCTCGTGGGCGCAGTTCAAGGTGCCATCATCATTATCGCCATGCTCGTGCAGCGGTCGGTCCACCGCGGGCGATGAGGCCGGGGAGAACTCCACCGGGCAAAGGACAGAGGGCTTACAACCAGAACCCTTCAGGGAGGAACAGATGAAGGCAACACTTCTGAAAGTCGCAGTGGCGGCCGGCCTGACGGCCGGTGTCGCAACCGGTGCCATGGCACAGCAGAAGAACGTGACGATCGCCGTCTCGATTCCGGCCGCTACCCACGGCTGGACCGGCGGCGTGGTCTATCATGCGCAGGAAACCGCCAAGCAGCTCGAGAAGGGCTACCCGGGTCTGAAGGTGATCGTGAAGACATCGCCCGACGGCGCATCCCAGGCGAATGCTCTGGACGATCTGATGGCTCAGAAGGTGGATGCGCTCGTCGTCCTTCCCTTCAATTCGGACGAACTGACCGACCCGGTCCGCGAGGTCAAGAAGCACGGCACCTTCGTGACGGTCGTCGACCGCGGCCTGAAGGACGCGTCGATCCAGGACATCTATGTCGCGGGCAACAATCCGGAATTCGGCCGCGTCGCCGGCAAGTACTTCGCCGACAATCTGAAGGAAGGCAATGTCGTGGTATTCCGCGGCATCCCGACCGTGATCGACGAGGAGCGCGTATCCAATTTCGAGAAGGCGCTCCAGGGCTCGGGCGTGAAGGTCATCGACAAGCAATATGCCAACTGGAACCGTGACGACGCCTTCAAGGTGATGCAGGACTTCCTCTCCAAGCATCCCAAGATCGACGCCGTCTGGGCCTCCGACGACGACATGGCGCTCGGCATCATGGAGGCGATCCGCCAGGCCAAACGCGAAGACATCAAGTTCGTGCTCGGCGGCGCCGGCATGAAGGACATGGTCAAGAAAGTGATGGACGGCGACAAGATGATCCCGGCGGACGTATCCTATCCGCCGTCGATGATCTCCACCGCCATGGGCATCACGGCGGCGCATTTCTACACCAATGCCCCGATGCGCGGCACCTACGTGCTCAATGCCCAGCTGATCACGAAGGATAACGCCAAGGAGCACTACTTCCCCGATTCGCCGTTCTAACGGCGTCGGACTCTCGCCCCTCCCCAAGGAGGGGCGAGGCAACGGCAAGCCGCATGCCGCCCGCAGGCGGCTTCCCGTTGCCTGTCATGTCTTTCTCAATCGCATCTCGGGAGTTCACCCATGAAGACCATGAAGGGGCCCGGTCTCTTCCTCGCTCAATTCGCGGGCGACGAAGCGCCGTTCAATTCGCTCGATTCCATCTGCCGCTGGGCGGCCTCCCTCGGCTACAAAGGCGTTCAGATCCCCACTTGGGACGCGCGCCTCTTCGATCTGGGGAGAGCCTCCGAGTCGGACGCCTATTGCGACGAGGTCCAGGGCATCGTCCGCTCGCACGGACTGGAGATCACCGAGCTCTCCACGCACTTGCAGGGCCAGCTCGTGGCCGTTCACCCGGCCTTGGACGAAGCCTTCGAGGGTTTCGCGGCACCGGAGGTGCGCGGCGACCCGAAGGCGAGGCAGGCCTGGGCCGTCGACCAGATGCTCATGGCCGCCAAGGCGTCCAGGCGCTTCGGGCTGAAGGCGAGCGTCACCTTCTCCGGCGCGCTCGCCTGGCCCTTCGTATATCCCTGGCCGCAGCGCCCGGCGGGCCTCATCGAAACGGCCTTCGAGGAGCTGGGCCGTCGCTGGCGCCCCATCCTCGACGCATATGAGGACGCCGATTGCGACGTCTGCTACGAGATTCATCCCGGCGAGGATATCCACGACGGCGCGACCTTCGAACGTTTCGTGGATGCCGTGGGCGGCCATAAACGCGCCTGCATCAACTACGATCCGAGCCACTTCCTGCTGCAGCAGCTCGATTATGTCGCGTTCATCGACCTCTATCACGAGCGCATCAAGGCGTTCCACGTGAAGGATGCGGAGTTCAACCCGACAGGACGCGTCGGAGTCTACGGTGGCTACGAGAGCTGGATCAACCGCGCGGGCCGCTTCCGCTCGCTCGGAGACGGGCAGGTGGATTTCGGCGCGATCTTCTCCAAGCTCGCACAGTACGACTACGATTCCTGGGCGGTGCTGGAATGGGAATGCGCCCTGAAGCACCCGGAGGACGGTGCACGGGAAGGCGCGGAATTCATCAGGTCTCACATCATCCGCGTCACCGAGAAGGCATTCGACGACTTCGCCGGCGGCGGAACGGACGAAGCTGCCAATCGGCGCCTTCTCGGCATCGATGCGGCTTGAGAGGAGAAGGCCATGACCATTGCAGGATCCCGAACCGAGACGCTGAACCGCCGGCTCCGACTCGGCATGGTCGGCGGCGGCCGCGGCGCCTTCATCGGCGCCGTTCATCGCATCGCGGCCCGCCTCGACGACCGCTGGGAGCTGGTCGCAGGCGCACTCTCGTCCGATCCGGAGCGGGCGCGCCTGTCCGGCGCGGACCTGCTGCTGCCACCGGAGCGGACCTATGACAGCTTTCAGGACATGGCTCGACGCGAGGCGGAGCGTGGCGATCGCATCGATGCGGTTGCGATCGTCACGCCGAACCACGCCCATGCGGCGGCGGCCGAAGCCTTTCTCCAGGCAGGCATCCATGTGATCTGCGACAAGCCCCTCACCACGACGCGGCAGGAAGCCGAGAGACTGGCCCAACTGGCGCACGAGTCGGGGCTGATCTTCGCCGTTACCCATAATTACACCGGTTATCCGCTGGTGCGGCAGGCGCGCGCCATGGTGGCGGGAGGCGAGCTTGGCGCCATTCGTCTGGTTCAGGTGGAATACGCCCAGGATTGGCTCGCGACCCGTGTGGAAGACACCGGCAGCAAGCAGGCCGAGTGGCGCACGGACCCTGCCCGCTCGGGACCTGCGGGCGCGGTCGGCGACATCGGCACCCATGCATTCAACCTGGCGGAATTCATCGCCGGGGATGAGGTCGCTTCGCTGGCGGCCGAACTGCACACCTTTGTGGAAGGCCGTCGGCTCGACGACAATGCCCACATGATGCTGCGCTTTGCGTCCGGCGCGAAGGGGATGCTCTGGTGCAGCCAGGTGGCGGCCGGACAGGAGAACGGTCTTCGCATCCGTGTCTATGGCGAGAAGGCCGGCCTCGAATGGCATCAGGAAAATCCGAACATCCTGCTGTTCTCGCCCTTGGGCGAGCCGCCCCGGATCATCCGCCGCAACGGGTACGGCGCTAACGAAGTGTCGCGCGCAGCCTCGCGCATCCCAGGCGGTCACCCGGAAGGCTATCTGGAGGGCTTCGCTCAGCTCTACACCGATGTCGCAGAGCAGATTGCCGCGCGGATCGAAGGCCGTGCCCCCGATTCCTTCTCCCTCCAGGTTCCGACTGTCGAGCACGGAGTGCGCGGCGTGCGCTTCATCGAGGCAGCGGTCCGATCCTCGCAGGACGAGGCTGCCTGGATCGACGTATGATCCGGTCCCAAAGGAGGCGGATCCATCGGCCGTGGCGGCACGGGCTTTCGCAGGCCCTGCGCCTTCAGAGCGCAGGCTTCTGTCCCGCGCCTTGAAATTACCCCTGCAATGATGACGTATAGGGCGACCCAAGCCTTCCCTGGAAACCTATCCCGTCATGGCAGCGAATCACCACCACGCCCTCGAGGAGTTGAACGACACCCAAAAGCGCGTTCATCGTATTCTCAGCGCGGCCGAGAATCCTCTTTCAGCCTACGAGGTCCTCGACAAGCTGCGGGCCAAGGGGGCTGTCACACCCCCGACCGTTTATCGCTCCCTCGACAAGCTCATCGAGAAGGGGCTCGCTCATCGGCTCGAGAGCCTCAACGCCTATGTGGTGTGCAAGCACCCTCATCATCACGAGATGGCGGCCTTTGCAATTTGTGAGAGCTGCGGCCTAGTCACGGAATTCAGCGATTCGAGCATCAATGAGCGTTTGACGCAGTGGAGCGATGATCATTCCTTCTGTCCCAAGAAGGCTATCGTTGAGATAAGGGGACTCTGCTCGGTCTGCTCGAAGTGATCATGATCTTGTAATATCAGTTCAAACGAAACGTTGCTTCGTGCCGCCCGGCCCGGCTTTGGAGAGATCTCTGCCAAATCGCCAAATTCCGCTGGGGAAAATGCAGAAATGCAATAGAATATTGCAACGATAACACATTGTGCGGAAAACGCTTCACCTATATGAATAGGTAGGTTTTGAAATAACAGGAGCGTGGCCCATGAGCACCAGAGCCCTCAGAAAAGAAGAAGAAGAGAACCTCCTCCGCCGTGCGGACGACCTGTGCCGTCAGAACAATCTTCGTCTGACGCCCATCCGGGAGCGTGTTTACCGCGAGCTGGTCCAGAGCGGCGGCCCGGTGGGTGCTTATGATCTCGTCGACCGTCTCAGCAGCGACAAGAAGCGTTTGGCGCCCGTGACGATCTATCGGGCCCTCGACTTCCTGCGGGATGCCGGCCTCGTTCACCGCCTGGCCACGCAGAACTCCTACGTGGTCTCCCACGGCCAGCCCGACGTGAACGCCATGAAGATCATGTTCGTGGATTCGAAGACCGGCGAAACCATCGAGGTCCATTCCACCGAAGTGGCGGAGGCCGTCCGTAAGGCCGCCGAGCAGGCCGGCTTCAAGTCGGTCTCGCCCTTCATGGAAGTCGAAGGCGAGCTCGTCCGCCAAGGCTGATCCTGGCCGGGTTCAACCAAGGTCGGGTCCGAACAATGGATGGTGCGGAAGCTCCATCCTCCGATAGAGACAAAAAGGCCGGACATCTCTGTCCGGCCTTTTTCGTTTTATTCCGCCGCGAGCGCCGCCTGACGATGGGCGTGCTCTTCACTCGTCCGCCCGCTCCTCACGGTCTCCTTGGAGATGTAGGTGTAGAACATCGGCACCACGAAGAGCGTGAAGATCGTGCCGATCGACATTCCCGACGCGATCACAAGTCCCATGGAGAAGCGAGCCGCCGCACCCGCACCGCTGGCATAGAGCAGTGGCGCGACGCCGAGCACCATGGCGGCCGTGGTCATGAGGATCGGCCGCAGACGCACGCGGGCCGCCTCCTGAATCGCCTCCCGCTTGCTGACGCCGCTCTTCTCCTTCAGTTCGTTGGCGAACTCCACCATCAGAATGCCGTGCTTGGTGATCAGCCCCACCAGGGTGATCAGGCCAACCTGCGTGTAGATGTTGAGCGTCGCCAGGCCCACGTTCAGGAAGATCATGGCACCGAACATGGAGAGCGGCACCGACATCATGATGATGAACGGATCGCGGAAGCTCTCGAACTGCGCGGCAAGCACCAGATAGATCACAATCACGGCAAGGCCGAAGGCGAGCAGAATGGAGCTTCCTTCCTGCACTTCGAGGCGCGACTGACCGGCATAATCCTCATAGAACCCTTGCGGCATTACCTCCTGCGCGATGGAGCGCAGGGTCGCCAGTCCTTCCGAGGTGGTCACGCCGGGCAGAGGCAGCGCCGAGATGGTGGCCGCGTTCAGCTGGTTGAACTGCTCGATCGTCGCGGGCGCGGCATCCGTCTCGATCCTCACCAGAGCCGAGAGCGGAACCATCGACCCATCCGCCGCCCGCACGTAATACTGCCCCAGAAGCTCCGGGTTCAGGCGGTCGGACTGGCGGACCTGGCTCACGACGTCATAGCTGCGGTTGTCCCGATCGAATTTCGAGATCGGAGCACCGCCGACGAGCGCACCCAGCGTGGTGCCGATCTGGCTCACGGGAACCCCGAGAGCGGCGGCGCGATCACGATCGACCGTAATGCGCGCCCGAGGCGTCTCGTAGGAGATCGAGTTCTGCACGACGATGAACTTGCCCGATTTCTGCGCACGCTGACGCACCTGCTCCCCGACCTCGTAGGCCTGAGCCGGATCTCCAATGGTCCGCAGCACATATTGGATCGGGAGGCCGCCGCCGGCGCCCGGCAGGGATGGAGGCGCGAAGACGAAGGCCTGTAGGCCGCCGTTCTCGTTCAGGAGATTCTGAATCTCCTGCTTGGTCTGAGGGCCCTTCTTCTCGCGCTGGTCCCACGGCTTCAGCTTGAAACCGACGAAGCCGCCGCCGCCGCCGTCGATGCCGACGATGAGGAAGCTGGCGTCGATCTCGGGAATATGCTCGGCAGCTCCCGTGAACTGTTTCGAGAACTCCTGCGTATAGTCCGCAGTCGCATATCGCGGCGCGTTGACGAGACCGAGATAGGCACCCTGATCCTCTTCCGGTGCAAGCTCGGACGAGGTCTTCGAGAAGAGATAGCCTGTGGTCCCGAGCAGCGCGAACACGATGATGAGCGTGACGGGGCGATAGTCCAGCGAGCCCTTCAGGCGACGCCCATACCAGTTCTCGAGCCGGGTGAAGGTGCGGTCGACGAAGCTTGCAAACCGGCTCTGCCCGCCGTGAGGCTTCAGGAGCTTCGACGACATCATGGGCGAGAGCGTGATCGCGATGATGCCCGAGATGATCACCGCACCCGCAAGGGTGAAGGCGAACTCGCGGAAGAGCGAGCCGGTCAGGCCCTGCGTGAAGCCGATGGGCGCATACACGGCGGCCAGCGTGACCGTCATGGACACGATCGGCAGGAAGATCTCCTTCATGCCGACGATGGCGGCATCGACCGGCTTCAGCCCCTCCTCGATGTGGCGGTGGATGTTCTCCAGAACCACGATGGCGTCATCGACCACGAGGCCGATGGCGAGCACCATCGCCAGCAGGGTCAGAAGATTGATCGAGTAGCCCAGCGCATAGAGGAAGAAGCACACGCCGATGAGCGAGAGCGGGATCGTCACGATGGGAATCAGCACCGAGCGGAACGAGCCCAGGAACAGCAGGATCACCACCACCACGATGAGCGCGGCCTCAGCGATCGTCTTGAACACCTCCTCGATGGAGGCGGAGATGAAGTCCGACGCATCGTAGACGATCTGCACGGTCATGCCCTTGGGAAGGGTCGGACGGATCTGATCGATCGCTTTCGTCACCTCCGCGGCGACCGTGAGCGGGTTGGCCGAGGGCGTCGGGGTGACACCGATGAAGGTACCCTCCTTGCCGTTGAAGCTCACCTTCACGTCCGTGCTCTTGGGGCCGAGTTCCACATCGGCCACGTCGCGCAGGCGCACGACCTGATCGCCGTTCGAGCGGATGGGCAGCGCACCGAAGGTCTCCGGCGTCTGCAGGGTCGTCTGCATCTGCAACGAGTAGGCGACATACTCGTTCTGCGTTTTGCCGGGCGCTGCGAGGAAGTTGTTGGCACCGATCGCCGACACCACGTCGCCTGCCGTCACACCGCGGGCGGCGAGACGCACGGGATCCATCCACACGCGCATGGCAAAATCTCGGCCGCCGAGAATTTCGGCATTGCCGACACCGTCGAGCGTGGCAAAGCGCGGCTGCACCACGCGCGTCAGGAATTCCGACACCTGCTCCGGGTTCATCTCCGTGCTGGCGAAGGTGATGTACATGAGGGCGAAGGTCTGGCCCGTTCCCTTCATGATCACAGGGTCCTCGGCCTCCTGCGGAAGCTGAGCGCGCACCTGCTGCACCTTTGCGGTCACTTCAGTGAGAGCCGCATTGGGATCGGTGTTCAGGCGCATGCGCACGGAGACCGTGCTCACGCCGAGACGGCTCTGCGTCGTGACATAATCGACGCCCTCCGCGCTCGATACGGACTTGGCGATGGGCGTGCTGATGAAGCCCTGGATCAGGTCCGCGCTTGCGCCCGTGTAGGTCGTCGTGACGGTGATCGTGGTTTCCTCGACCTCAGGATACTGACGCACCTGAAGGTTCATCAGACCCTGCGCGCCGAGCAACAGGATCAGGAGGCTCACCACCATCGACAAGACGGGGCGACGAATGAAAAGCTCTGTGAAACTCATGGCGTTTTGCCTATTGCCCGTTCGCGAGCCTGGTCGCATCGAGCTTCGTCACGTCAATGCTGTTATTGATCTTGACCGTCGCACCGGCCTGCAGCTTGTTCTGCCCCGAGGCGACGACCTGCTGACCCGGCGTAATGCCGGAGAGGACCTCGAGAACGCCGCCGCGGCGGCGGCCGGTCTTCACGAAGACCTGATGTGCGACCTGAACCTGGTTGCCAGCCCGCTCTTCCTGATCGATCGTATAAACGTAGTCGCCGTAGAGACTGGTGATAACGGCCGTCTGTGGCACGGTAATGACGTTGGGTTCCTGGGGCAGGATCACCTCCACGTGGAGGAACTGTCCGGGCAGAACCGCCCTTGCCTTGTTGTCCTCGATGAGAGCCTGCACGGAAACGAGGCGGGTCTTCGGATCGACCCGTGGATCCTTGCCGATGACATGCCCCTTGAACGGAAGGTCTGCCTCGTTCACGCCGATGTGCACTTCCTGGCCGAGCTTGACATCGTTGGCCGTCTGCTCGGGGACCGTGAAGTCAACTTTCATCGAGTCCAGGTCCTGAAAGCTCGCAATCACCGAACCGGGCTGGAGATATTGCCCGACATCGATCCGCGGAATGCCGATCACGCCCGAGAAGGGAGCCTTCAGGGCCTTCTGCTCGATCGTCGCCTGAAGGCGCGCAAGACGGGAGCGAGCGGTGGCGAGCAATGCACTCGCCTGATCGAGGTTGGCCTCGGTGCCATAGCCGCGGGACGACAGGGTCTTGGCGCGCTCGAAGGCGCTCTCCGCGGTCTTCACGGCAGCCTGAACGTCCTGAAGATCTGCCCGCTCGACCGTATCGTCGAGCTGGACGAGAACGTCGCCTTCGCGGATGTTCTGGTTGGCCTTGAACTTGATTTCCTTGACGATTCCCGGTGTCTCGAAGGCAAGCTCGACCCCATTCGCCGCCCTGGCCGTGCCGATGGCGCTGATGCTCGGCGTCCAGGTCTTGGTCTCAACCTTGGCGGCAGTCACGGCCTGCGGCGGCTGCTGCATAGTGGCGAAGAACTGGGTGATCATCTTGTCCCGGAAGATGTTGAACCCCACCAGTCCGGCACAGAGCAAGATCGCGAAAATGAAGACGAGACTGACGATGATGCGCCGTTTCATAGGCTTCTTCCAGGAGTTTGAGACCCGACGGGCGGGCTTAAAGATTGAGTTGGAGGTGCGGCATTAGCGCGACTTGCCCTTGACGCCAATGCTGCGGCAGCATTTATATACCGACTGGACGGTTTAGTTGCAAGAGTAGCGAATGTTCGAGAACGCCCGAGGCCGCAAGAGTTCCCGCGAGAAGATTCTCGACGCGGCCGCGGAACTTGTCGCTGAAATCGGCGCCGGTCGCGTGACCCTCGATGCGGTGGCCGAAAGGGCCGGCCTCAGCAAGGGCGGCCTCCTCTATAACTTTCCGAGCAAGGATGCGCTGCTCCAGGCCATGATCCAGCGCATGATCGACCAGGTTTCCGAGGCCAAGGAGGCTTTACGCGACCAGATGGAGCCTGGTCCCAACCTGGAAGCGCGCGTGGCCACGACGAGCCTGCTGAACATGTGCTGTGGTGGCACGATGCAGGAGATCGCCACCGGCATGATGGCCGCCGCAGCCGAAAACCCGCGCCTGCTCGATCCGGTGCGGGAGGTGATCGCCACAACGGTCGAGCAGTTGATGACCCGGTCGGACGATGTCGAGGCAGCCCTCCTCGGCTGGCTCGCGGTCGAAGGCCTCAGCAATCTGGAAATGCACCAGCTCAGCCCGTTTTCGGATCAGGACCGGGAGCGGATCGTCGGCATGATCAACCGCCTGCTCACCAAGGGCATCGCGCCATAGAGCCGCTTCCAACGATGCGAGAACGGCCCATTGCTTAGAGCATCGGACGCGGGAAGTGGATTTCACTTTTGGGATGGAATCCGACGCTCACTCCTAGAAGAGCGCATCGTTCTGGAAAAACCGGGGCCACTTTTTCTAACGATGCGCTAGGCCATCCAGGCCGGATCGTTCAGGACCTCCTCCGTATGCTCGCCGAGGCGCGGCGAGGGACGCGCAGCCGCCATGGGCTCGCCATTCATGACGATCGGCGAACGCACGGACGGAATCGCACCGCCCTTTGCGTCGGGCGACGGAAGATCGATCTTCATGCCCCGCGCAATCACATGAGGGTCGGCAAAAACATCCGCAACGGTGTTGATGGGGCCGGCCGGAACGCCTTGCTTTTCAAGGGCCGCCAGGAGAGCCTCGCGTGTGGTCTGAAGCGTGAGCCCGGTGAGGATGGGCACGAGTTCGGCACGGTGGCGCACGCGTCCCGCATTGGTGGCGAACCGTTCGTCGTGCGCGAGTTCCGCCTGTCCCAGGACGGCGGCGAAGCGGGAGAACTGCCCATCGTTGCCTACGGCCACGATGACATGGCCGTCGGCAACCGGAAACACCTGGTAGGGCACGATATTGGGATGCGCATTGCCCATGCGGCGGGGCGACTTGCCGGAGGCCAGGTAGTTCATCGCCTGATTGGCCAGTACGCTCGTCTGGACGTCGAGCAGCGCCATGTCGAGATGCGCCCCCTCCCCCGTCTGATCGCGACGGCGCAGGGCCGAGAGAATGCCGACCACCGAATAGACGCCCGTGAAGATATCGACATAGGCCACGCCGATCTTCTGCGGCTCGCCCTCCGGATCGCCCGTGAGGTCCATGATCCCGCCGAGGCCCTGGATCATGAAGTCGTAGCCGGCGCGCGACGCATAAGGCCCGTTCTGGCCGAAGCCCGTGATGGAGCAATACACGAGGCGCGGATTGACCTTCTTGAGGCTCTCGTAATCGAGCCCGTATTTCTTCAGCCCGCCGACCTTGAAGTTCTCGATCACCACATCCGCATGGGCCGCGAGCTTGCGCACGAGCGCCTGCCCCTCCGGGCTCTCGAAATCGACCGCGATGGAGCGCTTGCCCCGATTGCAGGAATGGAAATACGCCGCCGACAGGTCGCCGCCATCGGCGGCCTCCACGAAGGGAGGTCCCCACCCGCGCGTGTCGTCGCCGGCGCCGGGGCGCTCCACCTTCACCACGTCGGCGCCGAGATCGGCGAGCATCTGACCGACCCATGGACCGGCGAGAATGCGGGCGAGTTCAAGGACCTTGAGACCTGCAAGCGGCTTCATGACAATCAATCCATCACGGCATCGAGGCCGCGCTTCAATCCGATGAAGGAAAAGACACGGCGTGCCGCCAGCAAGGTGCCGGCGACATAGGGAGCAGCGGACGATCCGGCATCGTGACGGATCACGAGGCGTTCGTTGTCGGCGCCGAAGACCGCCTCGCAGGAAAGAACGAAGGACGGCATGCGCAGAGAATGGACCTGCACCGGCTCCTTGGCCCCGAGGGCACCGCCGCGCGTCTCACGAACGCCGGTCAGCTCGCCGACCGGCCTCGTGGTCGCTGGCTGACGGATGTCGCTCAGGAGTTCGGCCAGTTCGCGCGCCGTACCGGACGGCGTATCGGGTTTCGGTGCGGACGCGTAATCGATCACCTCCACATCCGGCACGTAGCGGGCGGCCTCCAGCGCGAACCGGCGCAGCAGCGTCGCCGTGATCGAGAAGTTGCCGGCCGCGAGAACGCCCCGTTCGGCATGAAGGGCATGACGGTCGATCTCCGCATAGTCGTCGGCGGAGAGGCCCGACGTGCCGATCACGACGGAGCGGCCGCGAGACAGCGCAGTCAGGGCATGCCCTTTGACCGAGCCCGGCTTGGTGTAATCGATCACCACGTCGGACGGCACCTGCAATGCCTCTTCGAGCGTCGCGCTGACCGCGACGCCGATCCGGGGAAGGCCGGCGGCTTCGCCGGCGTCCCGGCCCGCCGCATTGCGGCTGACCGCACCGACGAGTTCCAAATCGTCGGCGGCCGCGATCGCCTCCACCAGCGCCTTGCCGACCCAGCCGGTCGACCCCGCCAGAGTGATCCGAAGAGGCATGCCGCCTACCTTTCTCAGAAGAAGGCCTGCAGGCCCGTCTGCGCGCGGCCCAGGATGAGAGCATGCACGTCGTGCGTGCCCTCATAGGTATTCACCGTCTCCAGGTTCTGCGCGTGGCGCATCACATGGTATTCCTCCTGGATGCCGTTGCCGCCGTGCATGTCGCGGGCCGCCCGGGCGATCTCGAGCGCCTTGCCGCAGTTGTTGCGCTTGACGAGCGAGATCATCTCCGGAGCCATGCGGCCCTCGTCAAAGAGCCGGCCGACGCGAAGGGAGGCGTGCAGACCGAGGGTGATCTCGGTCATCATGTCCGCGAGCTTCTTCTGCACGAGCTGGGTGGCCGCGAGCGGCTTGTTGAACTGCTTGCGGTCGAGCGTGTATTGAAGCGCCCGGTGCCAGCAATCCTCCGCCGCCCCCATGGCGCCCCAGGAAATGCCGTAGCGCGCGCGGTTGAGGCAGCCGAACGGACCTTTGAGACCGGATACGTTCGGCAGCAGCGCATCCTCGCCGACCTCGACGCCGTCCATGACGATCTCGCCGGTGATGGAGGCGCGCAGGCTGAGCTTTCCGCCGATCTTGGGCGCGGAGAGACCCTTCATGCCCTTCTCCAGCACGAAGCCGCGGATCTGGTTGTCATGGGCCTCCGATTTCGCCCACACCACGAACACGTCCGCGATGGGAGAGTTCGAGATCCACATCTTCGAACCCTTCAGGCGATAACCGCCATCGATCTTCTCGGCACGGGTCTTCATGCCGGCCGGATCGGAGCCGGCATCCGGCTCGGTCAGGCCGAAACAGCCGACGAATTCGCCCGATGCGAGCTTGGGCAGATACTTCCGGCGCTGCTCCTCGGAGCCATAGGCGTAAATGGGATACATGACGAGGGACGATTGCACGCTCATCATGGAACGATAGCCTGAATCGACGCGCTCCACCTCGCGGGCGACGAGGCCATAGGCAACGTAGGAAGCACCCGCGCAGCCGTATTCCTCCGGCAAGGTCACGCCGAGGAGACCGAGCTCACCCATCTCGTTGAAGATCGCGCGGTCCGTATGCTCTTCGCGATAGGCCTCGATCACGCGCGGCAGGAGCTTGTCCTGGGCGTAGGCGCGGGCCGTGTCGCGGATCATGCGCTCATCGTCCGTGAGCAGATCGTCAAGGAGAAGCGGATCCTCCCACTTGAGCTTCGCGATGTCCTGATGTGCACCTGCCATGATGAGCAATCCTCTTCGGTAAAAGCCCGGAAGGCTGTTCCGGAACCCGGTCAAACCCATTGAATTTTGCCGGAAAAATCGCGCTGGACAGGAGAGAAGTAAAGCGACATCTTCGCAGCAGGTTATTCGGAAATGGAATGAACTGGTGCTCCGTCGCGGCTTTCTGCCCAATATCGGCAATCTTCTCGCCTTCGAGGCCACGGCCCGTCATGGCAGCGTCTCCCGCGCCGCGGAGGAGCTGAATCTCACTCAGAGCGCCGTCTCCCGGCAGATCCAGCAGCTCGAGGACTCCCTTGGCGTCTCCCTGTTCAGCCGCTCCCGCCAAAGGGTTGTGCTGACGGATGTGGGACGTCTCTATGCATCGCAGGTCCGCAGCACCCTTTCCGAACTCTCCGATGCCACTCACCAGGCCATTGCGCTTTCGGGCACGAGCGGCGTCCTGAACCTTGCAACCCTGCCGACCTTCGGCACCCGCTGGCTCATTCCCCGCATTTCGCACTTTCTGGCCCAGCACCCGAACGCGACGGTGAATTTCGGCGTGCGCCTCGTGCCGTTCGACTTTTCCGCAGAGCCCTTCGATGCGGCGATCCATTTCGGCGAGCCCCACTGGCCGGGCGCGGTCTGCGATTTGCTGCGGACCGAAGAGGCCGTTCCCGTCTGCAGCCCCGCCTATCGGGAGCGCGAGACAATCCAGGCCCCGAAGGACCTCGCCCGTGCGACCCTGCTGCAACAGAGCACTCGGCCGACTGCCTGGGCGGAATGGTTCGCGAGCGTGAGCGTGGATGCCGGCAACCCTATGCGGGGCCCTCGCTTCGAGCAGTTCGCCATGGTCACGCAGGCAGCCGCGGCAGGGCTGGGGGTCGGCCTGATCCCCCATTTTCTGATCGCGGACGAGCTGGCTGCGGGACGGCTCGAGATTCTTTTCCCGCAAAGCATCCTGAGCGTGGGAGCCTATTATCTCGTCTATCCGGAGCACAAGGCCGAGGCCCCCCTGGTGCGCTCCTTCCGGGACTGGATTCTCACGGAAAGCCGTCAGGGATAAGCGCGTTTCGGCTTCAGAACGCGCATGCTCAGGGTGAAGGCGACCCAGCCGCAGACCGCAATACCGCCCACCATGGACAGCGACGTACCGTCGTAGAGGGCACTCACGAGCGCGATCAGTACCGCACCGGTGCTGAGCTGCAGGGTGCCCATGAGCGCGGATGCCGTCCCGGCAATCGGCCCGTGCTCCTCCAGCGCCAGCACCGCCGTCGACGGAATGACATAGCCGAGACAGCCGAACGAGAGGAACAGGAGCCCCCAAAGGATATAGGCGTTGTCCGCACCCGCCAGGGTCATGATGAGCAGCAGGCTCACCAGAGCCGCAAAGGCGGAGATGGCGGTCCGCACCACGCGCTCGGCGCCGAAACGGCGCATGAACACGCTGTTGAACTGTGCGCTGCCGATGAAGGCGATCGCATTGGAGGCGAAGATCATGCTGTAATGCGACGGCGACAGGCCGAAATGCTCGATGAAAATCACGGATGAGCCGGCGAGATAGGCAAAGAAGCTTGCCTGGCTGAATCCGCCGATGAAGGCGAGCCCCCGAAAATGCCGATCCTTGAGAAGGCTCCTGTAGGCGGCAAAGGTCTGTGCCAAGCTCTGCCGGCCTGCACCGGCGGGTTTCGTTTCCGGAAGCAGGAACAGAATCACCGCCAGACCACCGAGGCCGATCGCGGCGATGGCCCAGAAAATGAACCGCCAGCTGAAGAACTCGGCCAGGGTGCTGCCCGCGAGCGGCGCCAGGATTGGCGACACGCTGAAGACCAGCATCGTGGTCGCCATCAGCCGCGCGGCCTCATGGCCGGTATGCAGATCGCGAATGATCGCCCGCGGGATCACCATGGCCGCGCAGGACCCGACACCCTGCAGAAACCGGAAGGCAATCAGCGTTTCCACGTTCGGGGCATAGCTGCAGCCGATGCTCCCCAGGATGAACAATCCCAGGCCGCCATAGAGGGGGGGCTTGCGCCCGAACCGATCCGAGAGCGGCCCATAGGCCAGCTGGCAGATGGCTACTGCCAGGAAGAAGCTCATCAGGCTCATCTGCACGGCGCCGATATCGACCTGGAACTCGCGTGCAATCGCCGGGAAGGCCGGCAGGTACATATCGATGGCGAACGGCCCGATGGCGGACAGCATGCCGAGAACGAGCGCATTGCGCAGAAAAGCGGATCGCATGGGATAAAGGCTCTCAGGCCTGGGTTCTTGAAGCGGAATCGAAAGACGGCCCGGCCACGGGTCTCAGGTCGGGAGAACGGCTTTTGGAGGCGCCCGGGCTGGCGGTCAAAGCCGCACGACGGAGAAGGCACCCTTGCTTTTAGGCCCTTGAGACTCTCCGTCAAGCGGGCTCCGGGAGGTTTCCAAGGACAACGTTCCCTGAACCGGGACGGCGCTTACTCTTCGTTAACTATGTTTGTCCATGTCTGGTTAAAGTTTTCCCAGAAGTGCCGGACCCCGAGGAGTTGCCCCATTGGAGCGATCTCGTTCGGGAAACCGGCCGGCTGCAAGAATTGGCTCTCCTCATGCTGTTTTCCCGCCCCTGTGATCGGAACGACCTCAGCGCCTCGGCGCTTGCGGTAAGCAGCCGTTCGAGGCGCTGGCTCGGCGCCGGCTTCAGGGGAGCGCTCCTCCTGGCGCCGCTGCTGACGGCCGCCTGCACGACCCGATCCGAGATCGGCTTCGCCACGCTCATGGGCGAGGTTCCGGCCACCCGTGCAATCGTCATGCCGCCTCCCGGCGGTCCTTCCATCGTGGCCGTCCTGGAGCGCCGCTATCAGAATGGCGTTTCGCAGGAAATCGCTCTGTCGACGGCTTCCCTCACGCCCGGACAGAACGCCGTCTATGTGAGCCTCGCCAGCGGAAGCACTCCCCAGTCGGAGATCGAGGATATCCTGAGCCTGCCGTCCATCGCGGAGGATCGGATTTACAGAGAGATGGAAGAGCGTCTGCCCGGCATCGAGATGCAGACGTCCCTCGTCTACGCGCAGAACACGTACGGCCCCTTCGGCTTCGCCACGGGCCGGTCGGCCAGCGGCGACGTGTGCCTCTATGCCTGGCAGCGCATCGAACCCAACGAACCGGCCGTCCTGATGCCGGGCGGCGCCATATCCGTCCGCCTGCGGCTGTGCGATGCGGCCGCCACCGCGGAGCAGCTCCTGCGCATCATGTACGGCTTCTCCATCTCTGCCTACAACGTGTCCGGCTCCTGGAATCCCTATGGCGAGCCACCTCGGGTGCCCGCTCACCTGGGCGAGATCGATGCCCCGATCTATCCGCTGGGCATGAACAGTGCCGCCCCCACGGTCGTCGTTCGCGAACGACGGGTTCAGGCGCGGTCCAATCCGGCTCCGGCGCGCCGCCTCATCGACAAGGATACGGTTCTTCCCGAACAGTCTCCGCAAGCCATCATTCCGGCGCCCCAGGAGCCGATTGCGTCTCCCCTGACCGGTTACCCAGTGGTGCCGCCACCGCCTTCACAGTAAAAGCCAAGAGACGTCGTCGTGATTATATTACGCATATCAGAAAAAATTTACCAGGGTGACAAAAAATCCTAAAGACCACAGGAACAATATTGTATCTCCGCTGATAGACCTTCAGCTGCTCTTCGCGTATGCGTGAGCTCAAGCATACAGCAACCTAGACTGAGAACATGGATGCGTAGGGGTGCACTCGTAGTCTTATGGGCGGTGGCGGCGATGCTCGTCGTCCTGCTGGTCGCCCTTCCCATCAGCCTTCAGACCCATCTCGTGGCAGGCCTCGTCGTCGTCGCGTGCATGATCGTCCTGAAATTCTTCAGGGCGCAGGGGGTCTGGCGTGTCATTGCGCTGTCGCTGGGCACGGCCATCGTGCTGCGCTATGTCTTCTGGCGCACGACGAGCACGATTCCGCCGGTCACCGAGCTCGCGAGCTTCATTCCCGCGTTCCTCCTGTACATTGCCGAAATGTACAGCGTGATGATGCTCTTCTTGAGTCTTTTCGTCGTGGCGAGTCCGATGTCTTCGCGCAAGTCGCCGAAGATCGACCCCGAGAATCTCCCGACCGTCGACGTATTCGTGCCGAGCTACAACGAAGATGCGAGTCTTCTGGCCACGACCCTCGCAGCCGCCAAGGCCATGAGTTATCCGGCGGAGAAGTTCACCGTCTGGCTTCTTGACGATGGTGGAACCGACGAAAAGTGCAATTCGGACAACGCCAAGGCCGCGGCATCCGCCCGCGCCCGGCGCGCCGAACTCCAGGCGCTCTGCGCGGCGCTCGACGTCAAATACCTGACCCGCGCCCGCAATCTTCACGCCAAGGCGGGCAACCTCAACAATGGCCTCGAGCATTCGACGGGCGATCTCGTGGCCGTTTTCGATGCGGACCACGCTCCGGCTCGCAGCTTCCTGGAAGAGACCGTCGGCTTTTTCAGCACCGACAAGAACCTGTTCCTGGTCCAGACGCCTCACTTTTTCATCAATCCCGATCCGCTCGAGCGCAATCTCGGCACCTTTCAGACGATGCCGTCGGAGAACGAAATGTTCTACGGCATCATTCAACGCGGCCTGGACAAATGGGACGCGGCGTTCTTCTGCGGCTCGGCCGCCGTGCTCCGGCGAGAGGCCCTGCAGGAAACGAACGGCTTCAGCGGCCTGAGCATCACCGAAGACTGCGAAACCGCGCTCGAACTGCATTCCCGGGGCTGGAGCAGCGTCTATGTCGACAAGCCGCTGATCGCGGGGCTCCAGCCTGAGACCTTCGCCAGCTTCATCGGCCAGCGTTCCCGCTGGGCCCAGGGCATGATGCAGATCCTGCGCTTCCGCTTCCCGCCCCTGAAACGCGGGCTGAAGTTCACGCAGCGCCTGGCCTATATGTCCAGCACCCTGTTCTGGCTCTTCCCCTTCTCGCGGTTCTGCTTTCTGCTGTCCCCGCTCTGCTATCTTTTCTTCTCTCTGGAGATCTTCACCGCATCGGGCGGCGAGTTCCTGGCCTATACGTTCACCTACATGATGGTGAACTTCATGATGCAGAACTACCTCTATGGTCGTTACCGCTGGCCCTGGATCTCTGATCTCTACGAATACATCCAGACCATCTATCTTCTGCCTGCCATCCTGTCGGTGATCGCCAACCCGAAGAAGCCGACCTTCAAGGTCACGTCCAAGGGCGAATCCATGCTCGAGAGCCGGGTCTCGGAACTCGGCATGCCCTATTTCATCATCTTCGGCATCCTGCTGCTCGGCGTCGTCGCTACAGGCGTCCGCGTGTGGATGGAGCCCTACAAGGCCGATCTCACTCTGGTGACCGGCGCGTGGAACGTGCTCAACCTCATCATCGCGGGTTGCGCATTGGGAGTGGTATCGGAACGCGCATCGCGGCGCATGAGCCATCGCGTGCATATCGACCGCACCTGCCGCTTCCTGTTCGGCGATGAGACCATCGAAGCGTCGGTGCGCGATATTTCCGTGGGCGGAGCCCGCCTGCACGTCGCGCCTTCGCATGAGCCCAGCCTGAAAAAGGGAGCGCTCGGCACCCTCGAGTTCATGCCTCATGCCGATTTGCCGACACAGCATATGCCGGTCGAGATCCGCAAGGTCGGCATGGACGACAAAGGCCTGCTGCTGGGCTGCCGCTTCATGATCGCAACGCCGGAGCACCACAAGCTTGTCGCCGATCTGGTCTTCGCCAATGCGGATCAATGGAGCGCATTCCAGAAGCGCCGCCATCAGGACATCGGCGTGCTTCGCGGGACGCTATGGTTCTTCATGGTCTCTCTCTACCAAACAGGACGAGGCCTTTCCTATCTCTTCGGCCTGCAACGGATCGGCATGTCCAAGCCACCGGTTCCGTCCGTTGCATCGACCGCGAAATAGAGGCCTGCCGTGCGCTCCCTTCTGATCCCTCTCCTCGTCGCCTTCGAATTGCTCGGGGTGCGAATGGCAGGGGCGCAAGTCGCCCCTTTCAATATGGGCGGGCCGCCCGCCACGCCGCCGGCTGGCGCGAACCCGCCCGTGCAGCCGCAGTCCCCGCAGCGGGCAGCCCCTTCCGGCACGTTCGACATGCGCGGCTCCTCCCCCGCGCCGCAGGCACCGGTTCCGCAAAGCGGCCCCTCGTCTCCTGGGAGCTCCGCGGCGCCCTTTCAGACTGCGCCGGGCGCCACATCCAGGCCCTCCGTCCCGACGATACCGGCCCGCCCTGCCCTGGTCCGTATCGAGCGCCCGATCCTGCCCTTTGAAACCATCCGGCTCGAAGGCGAGACGGATGCGCAGTCCTGGACGTTTCATCTGACCCAGGACGAGGCCACGAGTGGCGCATCGATCGCGGTCGGATACAAGAACGCCGTTGTGGTGATGCCGGAAGGCTCCCGGCTGAGGATCGTGATCAACGGCGAGACCGTGGTCGACACCCCCATCCAATCCTCCGAAGACATCAAAAGCGTCACCGCCACGATCCGGCCGGGTCTCTTGCGCGCCGGATCGAACTTCATCCGCATGGAGGCCTTCCAGCGTCACCGGACGGACTGCACCATCGCGGCCACCTACGAACTTTGGACCGATGTCGATTCGGCATCGACCAAGCTCATCTTTGCCGAAGGCGCCACGAAGACCCTGCGCAGCCTCGAGGATCTTCCTGCCGTCGGCGTCGATGCCTCCGGCGTCACGACGATCCGCGTGGTCGCCTCCAAGGTCTACCGCCCCGAAATCCGCGACCGTCTGCTGCGCCTCGTGCAGTTGATCGCCGTGCGCGGACGCTATGCCCGCCCCGTGATCCAGGTGGTCGAAGCCGACCCAGGCCCCTCGCCTGTCGGGACCATCAAGGTGGTGATGGGGCTCGCCGGCGAATTGCGCGGGATGCTTCCGGGCGTCCCGGACAGCGCTCTGGCCCAACCCCTGACCATGATGATGCAGGAACCGGGCTCCATCGGATCGACCCTCGTCGTCTCCGGTCCGAGCTGGAGCGATCTGGATTCCGCCATCTCCGTCATCGGCGCGCAGGCCATCAACACGGGGAAGGTGGGCCAAGGTATCGTCGATACCGCCTCCTGGCACTGGCCCGAGGTTCAAACCGCCTTCAGCCGCCATTCCTTCCGCTTCGCGGATCTCGGTATCGCGACCCAGGAGTTCTCGGGCCGCCGTCTGAAGAGCCGGTTCATCCTGAATCTCCCTCCTGATTTTTATGCGACGGAGTACGGAGAGGCGCTCCTCTACATCGATGCGGCCTATACCACGGCGGTGAGGCCGGGCAGCCACGTGAACGTCTTCGTCAACGACAAGATCAGCACGCAGCTCGTGATCACGGCGCAAGGCGATGTCGTCAAGCGCCACGCCATCCGGCTGCCGTTGAAGCACTTCAAGTCGGGCCTCAACACCGTCTCGGTGGAAGTGGGTCTCCTGGCCGATGCGGATGATCGCTGCGCTCCGGGCGAAACATTGTCGGAGACGAACCGCTTCGTGCTCTTTGACACCAGCAGCCTCGAGTTCCCCGACTTCGGCCGAATCGGACGGCAACCCGATCTCGGCGTGCTGAGTGCCGGCCATTTCCCGAACGAAGACGTTCCGACCACCGTCGTTCTGGCCCGTCCGGACACGCTGAATATCGCGGCCGCCGGTACGTTCCTGGCCCGCATGGCGCGCAACGCCGGCACGCCCATGCGGACCCAATTCGCCAGCGCTGCCTCGGCGGAGGATCCTTCCGTGGTCTTCATCGGCGCCGTCGAACAGATTCCGGCAGGCCTCCTCAACCGTGTGCGGGTCTCCGAACACCTGCGCCTGGTCTGGCCGGCGACCCCGCTTCAGGCGGACGCTGCCTCTCATCGGGCTGCGAATTCGGACTTCTCCATGACCGTGAAGCCGACCTCGGCGGACAGCAGCAGCACGGCCTCGACCGACGAAGTCCGGAAACGCTGGTCGGAATCCTTCCGCCGTCAGGGTTTCCTGCAGCAGACGATCGGCACCCTGCAGGACTGGATGGAGCGGACGTTCAGCCTGTCCCTCAACTCCCTCTCGCTCAACAAACGTCTCGACACTCCCTACGAACCGCCGCAGCGGTCGACCCTGCTCATCGCGCAGAATCGGACTCCCGAAGCGGGCGTCTGGACGCTCGTGACCGCCCGCACGGAGGAAGCTCTGGCCGATGAGATGGCCCGCATGGCCGATCCGCTTCTGTGGTCGAAAGTGTCCGGCCGCGCGATCGCTCTCGACCCGCGAGAATCCAATCTGCAGGTCGAGCCGATTCAGGATTACGTGTTCGTTCAGACGCAGCCGTTTTCCCTGCTGAACATGCGGCTCGTTGCGGCGAACTGGATGTCGGCCAACATTCTCCAATATGCTCTGCTCATGATAGCGTGCTGTCTGTTTCTGGGAACCGGAACGTATCTTCTCCTGAAGCGCCTGGGACGGCCCTCATGAGGAGCCTCGTCGGGCGCAACTCACGGCGCCTGTCCTGGCTTCTTGCCGGGATCATCGCGATCGCCGCCCCGATATCGCCGTCCTGGAGCCTGTCCGTGCAGTCCCTGAACGTGGTCGGTACGCTTTCGCCGGGTGAGTGGGAGGCTTATCGCTCCCACTTCATCGAGGACGATGGGCGCGTCGTCGACAATGCCAACGGCAATATCAGCCATAGCGAGGGGCAGGGCTACGGCCTTCTGCTGGCACTGGCCGCGAACGACCGTGTCACCTTCGAAAGGATCTGGTCCTTCGTCTTCACCGAATTGCTGATTCGCGACGACGGACTGGCCGCCTGGAAATGGGACCCGAAGGCCAAGCCTCGGGTCACGGACCGTAACAACGCGACCGATGGAGACATTCTCATCGCCTATGCGCTGGCGAAGGCCGGCGCGGCCTGGAAGGAGTCCCGATATACGACAGCCGCCCAGAAGCTCGCCAGGGCCATTGGCAAGAACACCTTCGGGCGCGATCGTGGATCCGTCTTCCTCCTGCCGGGCGCCGAAGGCTTCAGCGCGGGCGAGCGCCCGGACGGACCGGTGGTCAACCTGTCCTATTGGATCTTCGAAGCATTCCCCGTGCTCGCGAGCCTTGCGCCGGAATACGAGTGGAACCGCGTCTGGCGGGAAGGTGTCGAACTGCTTCAGCAGGCCACGTCCGGCCGGATTCGGCTCCCTGCCGATTGGATCTCCATTCAAAGCAGAATGCAGACCAAGCCCGCAGACGGGTTTCCTCCGGAGTTCGGTTACAACTCGTTAAGGATACCGCTTTACCTTCTCCGGGCAGGAATGACCGATTTGGAGTGGTTGCGAGCTCTCAAGCAGCGCTGGTCTGCAGAGAACGAGGGGGTTGCCATCGTCAACGTCGTGACAGGAAGTATCCGGGAGCGGCCGAACGATCAGGGCTATGCTCTTCTCTCGGCTGCACTGGCCTGTGCGCTGGACGGAACGCCTGTTCCCGGACAGCTGAAGACGTTCGATCCCCAGCTCTACTATCCGTCGACCCTGTATCTGATAACGAAGTCCTGGCTCGGTGAAAAACGTCCGCAATGCGTCTAGTTAGCAGTGCCATAACGATTGCGGTCCTTATTCTGGGCTTCGCGGCAATCGCGCAACAGGATGGAAAGGAAGGCGGTCAATCCCCGTCCACGCCCTCTCCGTCGCCTGCCCCCGCCCCTGCGGCTTCTCCTGCTCCTTCGAGCAGTCAGCCGCAGGTGGACGAGTCCGCGCTGCGCTACTTCGCATCCCAGGGCGACACGCGCCGTGTGAATGCGGAGATCGCCCGCCTTCGCGCGCTCTACCCGAACTGGACGCCGCCGAGCGACATGTCCCAGCTTTCCGGGACGGTCACGGTCGACCCGATCATCGATCGGTTGTGGAATCTCTATAAGGAGGACCGCATCGCCGAGGTGCGCGCGGCCATTGCGGAACGCCAGTCGTCGAACCCGAACTGGAAGCCGCCGGAGGAGCTGACGACGGCCCTCGAGACCACCGAGGCGCGCCGACGGCTCACCAATGCATTCGATTCCGGCCAATGGCGCACGGTGCTGACGATCGCCACCGAGAATCCTAATCTTCTCACCTGCGTGAACGTGGACGTGCTCTGGCGTGTCGCCGAGGCCTTCGTCAAGACAGAACAATCCGACCGCGGCCGGGACGTCTATACCTATCTCCTCACCAATTGCGCCAACCCCGGCGAGCGCCTTGCGACCCTCCAGAAAGCCCTCGGCCTTCTGCCGGACAACCAGGTGGCGGACCTGCTGCAGTTCGAGCGTAAAACCGGCAACGAACCCGACAATTTCGATTCCATCCGCGAGGAACTGGCGCGCCGCCGTGTCGAGCGTGCATCGAACGACGAGAAGATGACTGCAACCGCAGAGGATCTTGCCGTCGTCGAGCGCATGACCCGCAACTCGGACGAGCCCGGCCCGGTTCTGGTCCTGGCCTGGTACAATTATCATCACGGCAATCCCGCGCGAGCGCTCGACCTGTTCAAGACCGCTCTCAACCGGAAGGGCGGGAACAAGGCTGCGGAAGGCTACGCCATGTCCCTGCGGGCGCTCGAGCGTCTCGCCGAGGCCGAGGCCTTCGCCTATGACTGGCGCGACAAAGCCCCGGAGAACATGAAGGTCTATCTCGACGTGGCCACGGCCCTGTTGTCCCAGGACCCGCCGCCGCGCCTCGAGCCGCGCATCGTGGCCCGCATCGTGCCCATCGTCATAAGCCAGCGCTTCCCGGACGGCGCTCAGGCGCTTGGCTGGTATGCCTACAACACGAGCCAGTTTCAGACGGCCCGGGGCTGGTTCCGTCAGGCTCTCGACTGGCGGGCCGACGACGAACCATCGGCCTACGGCCTCGCCCTCACCACCCAGCGCCTGAACGACCGGGCCGGCTTCAGCACCATCGTGGCCCAATGGCGCGACCGGTCGGAGCGGATCGCGGATCTTGCAGACGGCACCGTTCCCCGGGCGGCCCCGCAGCGCATCCCATCGGTCCAGACGGCTCAGCCCGCGGACACTCTTCCGCAGGTCCCGATGCGCCCCGCTCCGGCGCGGGCGGAAACCTCGCGCACGGTCGTAGAGGCCAGCTCCCTTCCGGTGGAGACCCGTCCACGGACCGTGACGGTCGAGACACGCACAGGGGCACGCCGCGGCTGCCTCGTGACCCGCAATCCGGAGGGGCTTGCCCCCGGCGCTGCGGTTACCCTCGGGTGGTGCCTGATGGAGGCCAACCGTCCCCTGGAAGCGGTCAGCGCCTTCGACGAAGCCATTCGGAGGGGTGGCGGCCGCACCCGTCAAGAAGCGGCCTATGGAAAGTCTCTCGCTTACCTGCGCAAGAATCTGACGTCCGAGGCCGCCGTGGCTGCGGCCCAGGCGCCGCAGACAGGTGAGCGTCGCATCGAACTGAGCGCCTCGATCCTCAGCCAGCGGGCGGTCGCCGCCTATCGCAACGGGCGCTACGTCGAAACCATCCTGGCCCTGAGCGAGCGGGCCCGGATCGTGCCGGAACAGACCGACCTCATGCTGATCCGCGGCTGGTCCTACTACAAACTCGGCCGCTACCAGGATGCCGAGAAAGTCTTCCGTGCAGTGCAGCGCACCGGCAATTCCGAAGACGCCAGCGTCGGCTTGAACGCGGTGATGGAAGCGAGAATTCCCGCTCGCCAGTAGTCCAAGCGCCCGGCCCACCCCATGGGACGGGCCTTAAGCGGGGAGTCGACTGCCCCGCCCGCTGTTTCAGGACCATTGGCCGCAGCCGGGCCAGCTCCAACGCGCATCCTGCCCTTACGGAAGCCGCACTCCGCCCCCTATTTCAGGCAGGAATTGTCGCGACATGCGCCCGCTGTGGATGGCTTGCGGCCCGGCACGCCCCAGAGCCCGTAGAATCTCGGAAATTTGAAACGGCTCGTTTCTTAAAAGAAACTGCGCAAACGGGCACAAAATGGTAAATTTATTCCAAAAATTAGCCAAGGTTGCTGGGACAGATTGACATTATTGAGGCTTCGCACCTTAACTTCGTCACAGAACGGCCACGAGTAGCGCCGTCTCAGAGGACCATCAGAATGAAGAAATCAGCCCTTTTCGCAGCGATCTGCGTTCCGGCTTTCCTGGCCGCAGCTCCGCTGGCCGCCAAAACCCTCGTGTACTGCTCCGAGGGCAGCCCGGAGAACTTTTATCCCGGCGTGAACACCACCGGCACGTCGTTCGACGCCAGCGAGCAGATCTACAACCGCATCGTCGAGTTCGAGCGCGGCGGCACGAAGGTCAATCCGAGCCTCGCCGAGAAATGGGACGTGTCCGCCGACGGCACCGTCTACACCTTCCACCTCCGCAAGGGCGTGAAGTGGCACTCCAACAAGACCTTCAAGCCGACCCGCGAGATGAACGCCGACGACATCGTGTTCATGTTCGAGCGTCAGTGGAAGGAAGACAATCCGTACTTCAAGGTCACCAGCCCGAACCACTCCTACTTTGGCGACATGGGCATGCCCGCCCTGCTGAAGTCGGTCGAGAAGGTCGACGATTATACGGTCCGCGTCACCCTGAACCGCCCGGAGGCTCCGTTCCTGGCCGACCTCGCCATGATGTGGGCGAGCGTCCAGTCGAAGGAATATGCGGATGCCATGCTGAAGGCCGGTACGCCTGAGAAGATCGACCAAGATCCGATCGGCACGGGCCCGTTCTACCTGGTGCAGTACCAGAAGGACGCCATCATCCGCTACAAGGCGTTCCCGGATTACTGGGCCGGCAAGGCCAAGATCGACGACCTCGTCTTCTCGATCACGCCGGACGCTTCGGTGCGCTGGGCCAAGCTCCAGAAGGGCGAGTGCCACGTCATGCCGTATCCGAACCCGGCTGACCTCGACGCCATGAAGAAGGACCCGAACGTCCAGATCCTGGAGCAGCCCGGGCTGAACATCGGCTATCTCGCCTATCAGACGACGAAGAAGCCCTTCGACGACGTCCGCGTCCGCAAGGCCGTGAACATGGCCATGAACAAGAAGGCCATCGTCGACGCCGTGTTCCTGGGCTCCGGCGTTCCGGCCAAGAACCCGATCCCGCCGTCCATGTGGGGCTACAACGATTCCGTGAAGGAAGACGAGTACAACCCGGACGCCGCCAAGAAGCTGCTCGCCGAGGCCGGTTATCCGAACGGTTTCGAGACCGACCTTTGGGCCATGCCGGTTCAGCGTCCCTACAACCCGAATGCGCGCCGCATCGCCGAGCTGATGCAGGCCGACCTTGCCAAAGTCGGCGTGAAGGCCGAGATCAAGAGCTTCGAATGGGGTGAGTATCGCAAGCGGGCCCAGGCCGGCGAGCATCAGATGGCTCAGCTCGGCTGGACGGGCGACAACGGCGATCCGGACAACTTCCTTCACACCCTTCTGGGCTGCGCCTCGGCGGCGAGCGCGTCCGGCTCGAACATCGCGAAGTGGTGCTACAAGCCGTTCGACGATCTCGTGACGAAGGCGAAGGTGACGACCGATCAGGCCGAGCGCACCAAGCTCTACGAGCAGGCTCAGGTGATCTTCAAGGAGCAGGCTCCCTGGTTCACCATCGCTCACGCTGTTCAGCTGAAGCCGGTCCGCAAGGAAGTGGTTGACTTCAAGCTCTCGCCGTTCGGCCGTCATACCTTCTACGGCGTGGACATCAAGGGCAAGTAAGCCTTCCCACTCAACCTATAGCGGAGCGGCTCGTTCAGCCGCTCCGCTTTTTTACATTCAGACGATGCTCAGATTCATCCTCACCCGTGTCAGCCTGATCATCCCGACCTTTCTCGGGATCACGCTGCTTGCCTTCTTCCTGATCCGCCTCGTGCCGGGGGATCCCATTGAAACTCTCGCCGGCGAGCGCGGCATCGACCCCGCCCGCCACGAGCAACTGCTGAAGGAATACGGCCTCGACAAGCCTGTCTTCGTGCAATACGGGATCTACCTGTCCCATGTCCTGCAGGGCGACCTCGGCAAGTCGATGATCACGCAGGAACCGGTTCTGAGCGAGTTCAAGGCCCTGTTTCCGGCGACCGTCGAGCTGGCCCTCTGCGCCATCCTCTTCGCGCTGATCATCGGCCTGCCTGCGGGGATCATCGCGGCGCTCCGACGAAATTCCATCTTCGACCACGGCGTGATGGGCATCTCGCTCACCGGCTATTCCATGCCGATCTTCTGGTGGGGTCTCATCCTCATCCTGGTCTTCTCCGTTCAGTTCGACCTCACGCCGGTCTCCGGCCGCATCGACGTCCTCTACTACATCGAGCCGACGACCGGCTTCCTGCTCATCGATACGCTCCTCTCCGACGAGGAAGGCGCATTCTGGTCGGCGGTCCAGCATCTCATCCTGCCGACCATCGTGCTTGGCACGGTGCCGCTCGCCGTGATCGCCCGCATGACCCGTTCCGCGATGCTGGAAGTCCTCGGCGAGGACTACATCCGAACCGCCAAGGCCAAGGGCCTCTCCCGCTTCCGCATCGTCGCCCTGCACGCGCTGCGCAACGCCCTCATCCCGGTGGTGACCGTGATCGGCCTGCAGATCGGCGTGCTCTTCACCGGCGCGATCCTCACCGAGACCATCTTCTCCTGGCCGGGTGTGGGAAAATGGCTCATCGACGCGATCTTCCGGCGTGATTATCCCGTTCTGCAGGGTGGCGCCCTGCTGCTCGGCGTCGTGGTGATGGGCGTGAACCTGCTCGTCGACCTCGCCTACGGCCTTATCAATCCTCGCATCAGGCATACGCGATGACCACTGAAACCATGGAAACCCCGGCCGTCGCGGCCCCGACGGCCACCCCTCCCCACCCCTTGCGTGAGTTCTGGGGCTATTTCAGCGCCAATCACGGCGCCGTCGCCGGTCTCATCATCATCGTCGCCGTCGTGCTCGTCGCCTTGCTGGCGCCCGTGATCGCGCCGCACGATCCGAACCTCACGAACACCGCCATCGCCCTGAGACCTCCATTCTGGCAGGAGGGCGGCTCGATCTCTCATCCCCTCGGCACGGATCCGATCGGGCGCGATATTCTCTCCCGGCTGATGTTCGGTGCGCAGCTGTCGCTTCTGATCGGCATCGCGGTCGTGACGGTCTCCATCGTCATCGGCACGGTGCTCGGCCTGGTGGCGGGCTTCTTCCGCGGCCTGACCGAGATTTTCATCATGCGTCTGATGGATATCGTCCTCACGCTGCCGAGCCTTCTGCTCGCGATCGTCATCGTGGCGGTTCTCGGCCCCGGCCTGATGAATGCCATGCTCGCGGTCGCCCTCGTGATTTTGCCGCATTACGTGCGCCTTGCACGCGCGGCGGTGATCACCGAAACATCGAAGGACTACGTCATGGCGGCGCGCGTGAGCGGCGCCGGCACGACGCGCCTCATGTTCAAGGAAGTCCTGCCGAACTGCACGGCCCCTCTCATCGTGCAGGCCTCACTCGGCATCTCCACGGCGATCCTCGACGCGGCAGCCCTGGGCTTCCTGGGCCTGGGCGCGCAGCCGCCGTCGCCCGAATGGGGCACCATGCTGGCCGATGCCCGCGAATTCGTGCTCCGTGCGTGGTGGGTCGTGACCTTCCCGGGTCTTGCGATCCTCATCACGGTTCTTGCCTTCAATCTTCTGGGCGACGGCCTCCGCGACGCCCTGGATCCAAAGCTGAAGCGCTGATCATGGCTCTTGTCGAAATCGAAAATCTGTCGGTCGAATTTCCGACCCAAGGCGGCATCATGCGTGCCGTGGACGGGGTCAGCCTTACCCTCGATGAGGGCGAGGTTCTCGGCGTCGTGGGCGAATCCGGCTCCGGAAAAAGCGTGACGATGCTGGCCCTCATGGGCCTCATCCCGTACCCCGGCCGCGTGAAGGCGGACAAGCTCACCTTCAACGGACGCGACCTCCTGACGATCTCGGAACGCGAACGCCGCAGGCTCACGGGCAAGGACGTCGCGATGATCTTCCAGGAGCCGATGACGAGCCTGAACCCATCATTCACCATCGGGTTCCAGCTCACGGAGACCCTGCGCCTGCATGAGGGAATGAACCGCAAGGCCGCCCGCCACAGGGCTATCGACCTGCTCGAGCAGGTCGGCATTCCCTCCCCGGAAAGCCGCCTTTCCGCGTTCCCGCACCAGCTCTCGGGCGGCATGAACCAGCGCGTGATGATCGCCATGGCGATCGCCTGCAATCCGAAGCTGCTCATTGCGGACGAGCCCACCACCGCTCTCGACGTGACGATCCAGGCGCAGATCCTGGACCTTCTCATGACGCTCCAGAAGGAGCGCAACATGGGCCTCGTCATGATCACGCACAACATGGGGGTCGTGGCCGATACCGCCAAGCGCGTGATGGTGATGTATGCGGGCCAGATCATGGAGGAGCGCTCGGCGGCCGACCTCTTCGCCTCGCCGCAGCACCCCTACACGGCGGCCCTGCTGGCGGCCCTGCCGGAACGCAGCGAAGGCGGACGCCTCGCAACGATCCCGGGCGTCGTGCCCGGCCTCTACGACCGTCCGAAGGGCTGCCTGTTCAGCCCGCGCTGCGCCTATGCGACGGAGCATTCGCGCAATGTGCGGCCGGACCTGCGCTCGTGGGCCGGCGGCAAGATCCGGTGCCATTATCCGCTCGGCGACCCGAACCGGAGCGCCGCCATCCAGCACGATCATCCCATTCGGACGGAGACTGCGTCGTGAGCGCTCCCGTTGTTGAGGCCAAGGGCCTGAAGCAGATCTACAAGGTCAAGCGCGGGCTGTTCAAGGAGCCTGCGGCCCTGCAGGCCGTGGGCGGCATTTCGTTTTCCGTCGAGCCGGGCAAAACCCTGGCGGTGGTGGGCGAATCCGGCTGCGGCAAGTCCACCCTCGCCCGCATGGTGACGCTGATCGAGAAGCCGACCGAGGGCGAGCTCTCCCTCGACGGCATCGATGCGGTCAATCCGCCGTCGAATTACGCGCGAGAGCTACGCCGCATGGTGCAGCTCGTTTTCCAGAATCCCTACGGCTCGCTCAATCCTCGCAAGAAGGTCGGCTCCATCCTCGAGGAGCCGCTCGTCATCAACACCAGCCTCTCCTCGGCCGAACGCAAGGAGCGGGTGCGCGCGATGATGGCGAAGGTGGGCCTGCGGCCCGAGCATTACAATCGCTATCCCCACATGTTCTCAGGCGGCCAGCGTCAGCGCATCGCGATCGCGCGCGCGCTGATGCTCTCACCGAAGCTCGTCGTGGCGGATGAACCGGTCTCCGCGCTCGATGTTTCGATCCAGGCCCAGGTGCTGAACCTTCTCGCCGATCTGCAGCAGGAGATGGGCCTCGCCTATCTCTTCATCTCGCACGATCTCGGCGTGGTCAGGCACATCGCCCATGACGTGCTCGTCATGTATCTCGGCTTTGCGGTCGAGCATGGGCCGAAGGACAGGATCTACGAGCGTCCGCTGCATCCCTATACCCAGGCGCTCCTCTCCTCCACGCCCGGCATCACCGGCGTGAAGCGCAAGCGCATCGTGCTGAAAGGCGAACTTCCGTCGCCGCTCAATCCGCCGAAGGGATGCGTGTTCTCCACCCGCTGTCCCTATGTGACGGAGCGCTGCAAGGTCGAGCGTCCGCAGTTGCGGGAGCTCGATGGCCGGCTGGTGGCCTGCCACTACGCCGAGAACTTCCTGAACGAAGCAGCGGCTTGAGGTCAAGCGGGCAGCGGCAGGCGCTTTCCTGCCGCTGCCACGTTCGCGGCCTTGCCGGTCGTGACGGTCTGCGGAAGCTCCTCCTCGCCAGTGGCGACCTTCAGGCATTGAACCACCGCATCGCGCATCGCGGAGACGTAATAGTCAGCGCCCAGCGTGGCGCGCATGGCCTCGCTCTTCAATACCGCGTCCTCCGCGGGCCACAATCCCACGAGAATGGGCGCCTTTGGCGCCTGCCGTCTCAAGCGTCTCAGAAGATAGCGCAGATGCGCGGGCGTACCGCGGATTTCCAGATAGCTGATGCAGATCATCTGAACGCCGGTCATATCGAGATTATAGATCCCCGAGCGTGAGACGGCCTCGTGCGGCACGAGACGGCTCCCGAGCCCATGCTTGTTCAAAAGCTGAGCCAGCATCTCGGAGGCTGCCTCATCGAGGGGACCCCGCCCTGCGATGCACATGACGGCCCCTTCGGCCTTCCATTCTGCGCCGATCCTGTCCTCATGGGGCATCTCCCCCACGACGGCGGGCTCCTTGATGGCGGGCTTCTCGCTCTGGGGAGAGGCAACCGGCTCATCCCGGGTCTCGTGCGGTGGAGGCTCGATATCCTCATGGCCGCCGAGATCCTGCACGAGCGCCTTGACGACCGCCCGCACCTGATCGAGCTGTCGATGAGTGAGCACGCCGCGCGTGGCATCGTTGGCGGCAAGCTGCAAGCCTCTGAGTGCGACCTCGTCGTAATAGGATGTGAGCGAACGCTCCTTCAGAAGAACCTCCGCCGAGTCCAGCGCCTCGTCGGGATCGCCCGCGAGCATGCGCTGGTAAAGGTTTTCCGCGGGTGTCAAAGCAGGCCTGTCGCCGAGCAGCACGTCGAGAAACTCAAGCCGCTCCACATGACGCCCGAGCACAACGAGGCACAACGTGAGCGGCGTTGCGATCAGCAGCCCTACAGGACCCCAGATCCAGGTCCAGAAGATGGCCGAGATGACGACCGCGAAGGGTGAGAGACCGGTGCTCTGCCCGTAGACGATAGGCTCCACCACCTGTCCCATGAGCGGTTCGCCGATCACGAACAACGCCGCTGCCATGATCGCCATGGACCAGCCGGGATCGACGGCGGCCGCAAGCAGAACCGGCGGCGCCGCCGCAAGGAACGAGCCTATATACGGAACGAAACGCATCAATGCGGCGAAGACGCCCCATAATGCGGGGCTCGGCACTCCAATGACCCACAGGCCGATACCCGCGATCAGGCCGAAGGTGGCATTCAACGCGAGCTGGGTGAGGAAATAGCGGCTGAGACGCCGCGCGCCGTCGTCCATGGCTACCGTCGTCCGGTGCAGATCGCTCGATCCGAAAAGACGGATCATGCGGTCGCGCAGGTCTTCCCGCTGCATGAGGATGAAGACGAGAGCCACGAAGACGATGCCCATGGTTGCGAAAGGCTTGAGCAGGGGCAGCAGGAGGTCGCGAGCAACCTGAAACGGTGTCGGCTCGGGCTGATGAACCTCGACAGGCATCGGCTTTTGTTCCTCGGCCGGAGGCGCGGACGTGCCGGGTGAGGACGGGGCTCCCGCTTCCTGCTGATCGCCGACAGCCCTGTCGAACCGGCGGCCGAAATCGCGGAGCATGTTCGGCAGCTTGCCCAGGCTTCCCTCGCGCAACGAGCCGATCTTTCTCTCGATCGTGGTCTGATAGCGCGGCAGGTCCGAGGCGAGACCGGCGAGCTGAAAGCCGATCACGCCAGCGACGGAGGTAATGATCCCGATAGCCACGAGGACGGCAATGATGACGGACGGCACGCGCCCCAGATGCCATCGCCGCATCAGATCGACAAAAGGAGCGAGCACGAAGGCCAGCAGGATGGCGAGCACCATCGGCAGGAAGACCTCACGGCCCACGTAAAGCCCCGCCAGGACGACGACGCCGACGGCCAGGGTCATCAGTCCGGAGAGCCCCGGAACGCCCGGAGGCTCGATTTCCTGCTCGGGAGGCGGCACTGGATCGGAGGCAGGGCGCATCGTTTCAAGGTCTCTGCTGGCTGCGAGACAATCTCGCGGCTCAGCAGACAACGTGCGGAACCGGCAAAACGATCCTTGGCCGTTGTCAGGCGGGGGAAGATCCCGAAAAGCTGGGACCTTTTGCCATCTGCAACCGCCGCGCCCCACTCCCATCTTGAAGATGATCTCGGTTCATTCCCACGAAGCCCAGTCCCGAAGTCCAGCCCCTATGCCGCTCACGAGACGCAGCCTTCTGGCCGGGGCAGCGCTCGCCGCCTCCCCGTCCCTTCTTCACGCCCAGTAGGATTCATTCCACGCGATGCCAGTTCAGGAAAAGCGCAACACCTTCACCAGCGGCGGCAAGACCATTGCCGTGGACACGTTTCAAACCTCGAAAGCGGGGCAGCAACCGTCCGTGCTGATGCTGCATGGCGCAGACGGCTTGAGCTACAACAATCAATATCGCGAAGGCGCGCGGGGCGTCGCCGCATCAGGTTACCAGGTCCATCTCGTCCACTACCTTGACCGCACCGGCGAGAGACGGGCCTCTTTCGCCACGATTTTCCAAAACTTCAAGCCTTGGATGGACACGGTGGAGGATGCGCTCACCTTCGCGACCACCTATCCCGGTGCGGATGCGAACCGGATCGGGATCATCGGCATTTCGCTCGGCGCGGCCCTCGGCCTTGCGGTCTCCTCGACGGACCGGCGGGTCAAGACTCTGGTCAACTACTTCGGGCCCCTGCCTCAGGGCGCCATCGCCACCACGCCGCGCCTTCCCCCGACGCTGGTCCTGCACGGCTCGGCCGACCCGATCGTGCCGGTGGCGAACGCTTACGCAGTGGAGGCGCTGCTTCGGCAGCAGAACGTGCCGCACGAGGTGAAGGTCTATCCCGGCCAGGGCCATGGCTTCCGAGGCGCCGCCGAGAAGGATGCCATGCACAGAGCGCTTGCTTTTCTGCGCCGCTATCTGACCGGCGCCGACACCGCACCTCTTCCGATAGGCGGCTGAGGCTTCTACAGCATCGGGTGTTAAATCGAACCCACATACGATGCTCCCCTTGCTTGAGCATCTTTTCACGCAAAACCGGTTCCCACTTTTGCGTTCGATGCTCTAAGACTTGGAACAGAAAACGATCAGGCGGAGCACCTCAACGATGGCGTCCAACGCGAACCTCTCGGGCAATCCTCTCCTTGCTGCCTGGAATACTCCCTTCGGCATTCCCCCCTTCGAAAACATTGCGCCTGAGCATTACAGACCGGCCTTCGATCGGGCCCTGGCCGAACAGCAAGCCGAGATCGCGGACATTGCCGAGAGCGAGGCAGCTCCCACCTTCGTCAACACGATCGAGGCTCTGGAGCGGAGCGGCGCGACGCTCAAGCGGGTAGGCGGCGTGTTCTTCAATCTCGCAGGCTCCCATACGAACGAGGCGATCCAGGCCGTCGAGCGCGAGATGGCACCGATTCTTGCCAAGCACCGCAACAGCATCTTCATGAACGAGGCGCTCTACAGGCGCGTCGCGGCCCTCTATGAGCAGCGCGAGACCCTCGGCCTGAATGGCGAGCAGGCACGGGTGCTCGACCGCTATCATACGATCTTCGTGCGGGCCGGGGCCAAGCTCGGCCCCAACGAGAAGAAGCGCCTCGCCGCCATTACGGAGCGTCTTGCGAGCCTCGGCACGCAATTCTCCCAGAATGTGCTCGCCGACGAGAAGTCCTATCAGCTCGTGCTGGAGGGTGAAGAGGATCTCGCAGGTCTTCCCTCCTTTCTGCGCGAAGCCGCGGCACAGGCTGCGGAAGAACGCGGCCTGAAGGGCAAGCACGTCATCACCCTCTCACGCTCCAGCATCGAGCCGTTTCTGCAGTTTTCCAGGAGGCGCGATCTGCGCGAGCAGGCCTTCAAGGCCTGGGCGTCGCGCGGCGACAACAACGGTCCGACGGACAACAAGGCGATCATCGCCGAGATGGCGGCGCTTCGCGTCGAGCGCGCGAGGCTGCTGGGTCACAAGACCTTCGCCGATTTCAAGCTGTCCGACACCATGGCGAAGACTCCGGACGCGGTGCTGAAGCTTCTCAACGATGTATGGAGCCCCGCCCGCGCCCGTGCGGAGGCCGAGCGGGACGATCTGCAGGCACTCGCCCAGGCTCAAGGCGACAATATCGTGATCGAGCCGTGGGATTGGCGCTTCTATGCGGATCAGGTGCGGATGGCCCGTCACAATCTCGACGAAGCGACGATCAAGCCGTATTTCCGGCTCGACCGGATCATCGAAGCTGCCTTCGAGACGGCGCACCGGCTCTTCGGCCTGAGCTTCCGGGAATTGGAGGATTTCCCGAAATACCATCCCGATATCCGCGCCTGGCAGGTGCTCGATGCGGACGGCGCCCCTATCGGCACCTTCATCGGCGATTACTTCGCGCGCTCCTCCAAGCGCAGCGGCGCCTGGATGAGTGCCTTCCGGTCGCAGGAGAAGCTCACAGGCGACGTGCGGCCCATCATCGTGAACGTGATGAACTTCGCGAAGGGCGGAGCGGGGGAGCCGTCCCTGCTCAGCTTCGATGACGCGCGCACGCTCTTCCATGAATTCGGTCATGGCTTGCACGGGCTTCTCTCGAACGTGACCTATCCGCTCCTCGCGGGCACATCCGTTTCGACGGATTTCGTGGAGTTGCCGTCGCAGCTCTTCGAGCATTGGCTATCGCAGCCCGAGATCCTTCGCGGCTATGCCACTCATTACCGGACCGGCGAGCCGATGCCGGAGGAACTGCTCGAGCGCCTGATGGCGGCGAGAAACTTCAATCAGGGTTTCGCCACGGTGGAGTATCTGGCGTCCGCCTTCGTCGATCTCGAGCTGCATCGCCGCAAGGACGTAACGGATCTCGACATTAGTGCCTTCGAGAAGGACACGCTGAATAAGATCGGCATGCCGCGCGAAATCATCATGCGCCATCGCACACCTCATTTCACCCACGTGTTCTCGGGCGACGGCTATTCCTCGGGCTATTACAGCTATCTCTGGTCTGAGGTTCTGGACGCGGATGCCTTCATGGCGTTCGAGGAGACCGGGGATGCCTTCAACGAGGAAATGGCCGAGAAGCTCAAACGCTTCATCTATTCCGCCGGAAATCTTCGCGATCCGGCTGAAGCCTACACGGCATTCCGGGGACGTCTGCCGACCGCAGACGCGCTCTTGGCCAAGCGCGGGCTGGCGGCTTAAGGCTCGACGGTCGGGATGCGAAACGATGCGCTCTTTCCAAGAAGGGAGCATCGGATGGGGTCCCAAAAGTGCAAATCCACTTTTGGGTCCGAGGCTCTAGACCAGATCGGGCATAAACTGCTTCGGTCGGCTGGACAGGCGGAAATGCATCCGGACGTTCTGGGGGAGGCGTCTCGACGGGGCAGCTTCCCTCGGCTCCGTCGGGGCGACAGGCACTGGGCGCAATACGCTCAAGAGGAAAGCCATTCCTTGAGGATCGTTTTCGAGGGCTTTCGCATCGAGCACAGGCATAGGGAGCATCCCCTTCGTGGTTGGTGTTTTTCTTGTACGCAACGCCGCAGGGAAAAACGGCCGACACGAAGTGAAGTTCCCGTAGCGCATCGTGCGGAAAAGTGGACCCGGTTTTCCGCTCAAACGATGCGCTCTTTCCAGGAAGGAAGCATCGTGCGGAAAAGTGGACCCGGTTTTCCGCGCAAACGATGCGCTTCTCTAGGAGGAAGCATCGGATTCAATCCCAAAAGTGGATTCCACTTTTCACGTCCGATGCTCTAGCTTGAGAACCTCAACTCGCTGACTTGGTTTGAAACCTGCCCCGGTTCCAGAATTGACGATGGAAAATGGGCTTTATTGGGGCTGTCGGGAAATCTCTGGGGCTCCAGGCAAAGACCCGCATGAGGCCGGTATTGTGCACCGTTCAGGCCTGGAACCGGCATCCTGATCAGGTGTCCGTCATAGAACTGCAGGCCAGGCTCCGTCGTCCAGAGCTCCATTTTCAGGCCGTTTCTCAAGGAGGCGAGCGTCGCAGCCTGACGGAGTACCCCATAAGGGCCTCGCAACACGAAGTTCGTGTCGTAGAGTGCCGGCTCCGGCATGAACTCCGCCGCGCCGATCGGCCTTGATGTCGTGAAGTCGTATGGCGTGTCCGCCACGCGCCTGATCTCTCCGGTTGGGATGAGATCCGGATGTGTCGGAGTGATGTAATCGCCTGCGATCATCAGATCGTGGGACAGAATGTCGGCGCTGCCGTCGAGATTGAAATAGCCGTGCGTGGTGAGATTGACCGGGGTCGGCCGGTCTGTCGTGGCCGTGAGTTCGATCCTTACGGTCGATGAAGCCAGAAGGCTGTAGGTACAGGTGGCGACGAGACGTCCGGGATAGCCCATGTCGCCATCCTCGGAAACGAGGCTCAAGGTGACGCTGGACGGCCTCTGCTCGATGATGCTCCACAGCCGCGTTCCGAAGCCCATGACGCCACCGTGGAGCTGATTGATTCCCTCGTTGGCATTGAGCCTGTAGGTCCGGTCCCCCAGGGTGAACCGCGCTTTCCCGATGCGGTTTGCATAGCGGCCGACGATGGCGCCGAAATAGGGGGAATGGGCGATATAGTCCTCGATGGTATTCAACCCCAGGAGCACGCTCTGCGGCCCCATGGGAGTGGGCACGACGAGGTCGCGGATCACGGCGCCCCAGGTCAGCACCCGCATTTCGCCTCCGTCGGGACCGGTCAGCGTGATCTGCAGAACGTCCTCTCCCTCCGCAGACCCGAACCGTTCGATCGCCATGATCTCACCCCTGGAAAATGTTGGCCTTCAGCCCGCGGATGCCGCCGGTCTCGACCCTGAAGAGATGGCCCGCCATGGGATCCACGTGAGGATCGTGCCCGACGGAGGCCGTGGTGATGTAGAGCGCGGTGAGATCAGGACCGCCGAAAGCGCATTTGGTCACCTGGGCGGTCGGCACCGGCACGGTGCGCTCGACCGACCCATCGGGCGCGAAGCGCGTGATGCGCGAGCCGCCCCAGTGACAGACCCACACATAGCCTTCCGCATCCACGGCCATGCCGTCCGGGTGCCCCCACCCTTCCTCGAAATGCACGAATCGCCGCCGCCCGCCGGCCTGCCCGTTATCGACGTCATAGGCATAGATCATGCCGTTCACCGTGTCGGTGGCATACAGCGTCTGCCCGTCCGGGCTGAAGGCGGGGCCGTTGGTGACGGTGAAGCCGGACTGGAATTCGGTGAGTTCCTTGCCGTCCCAGCGCCAGAAGGAGCCGCTCTCATCCGACTCGTCGTCGTCCATGGTGCCGAAATAGATCGCCCCGTCCGGTCCCACATAACCGTCGTTGATGCGATTGCCCGGCTTGTCCTTCTCAGGCGCGATGACGGGCTCGGCCTCCCTCGTCTTCAGATTGAAGCGTCCGAGCCCCGATTTGAAGCCTGCGATCACCACATCGGGGTCGGGCGTCAACGCAATGAAGCCGATGCGTTCGGGGGCCACAACGCATGAGTGCTCGTTCGTCTCCGGGTGGTAGCGCCAGACGGCCGGGTTCTTGATATCGACCCAGAACAGGGTGTTCGAGCGATCGTCCCACACGGGTCCTTCGCCGAGCAGGCAGGCGCTGGCGACCGCCACATGGGGCATGTGAGGGTGGACGATGGGATTGGTCATGATGTCCCCTTTTTCAGATCGGCCTGCCAGCCGGCAACGGTGCCTGTCGGTAACGAGGACAAGGCAGGCACGGTTCAATCATGCGAACGCTCCGTCCGCGATCCGGCGCGCCAGGCTCACGAGGCTCAGATCGGAACCGGCCGGCCCCATGAGCGATAGCCCGAGCGGCGCGCCCTGCCGGGAGGCAAGCGGGATCGACACCTGCGGCAGGCCGGAGAGCACCGACAGGCAGAGCAGGTTCAGCGCCTTGTTGCGATAGTCGTTGAGCGTGTCGTCGGTCTCGGAGAGGAGCGGCGCCACATCCGGCATGGTCGGCAGGACGAGCACCGTATTCTGTGCCAGGAGGGCATTGAAGCGAGCCCGGAAGGCGCTGCGGATCACCTGAGCTTCGGTCACCTGCGAATCGGTAACGGCCTTCGAGAACTCGAACCGGTCGGCGACCCCCGGTCCCAGGGGCGGATGATAGCGCTCGATCATGGGCCCGTCGATGCCCCAGGCCTCCCGGCTCTGGATGTAGCGCATGGCCCAGTAGAGGGAGGTGAACCCCTCGGTGGCGACGGTCACGGTCTCGGGCGCGCCGAGCACCGCTTCGACCTGATGGGCGGCCGGAGCCAGGGCATCCTTCACGTCCTGGCCGAGAAGCCCGAACGCATCCTTCGCCAGAAGAACGGCGGGGTCGGAGGAGAGCGGATTGCTGTCGGCGCCGAGCAGAACTTCGCCGACCCGCACGAAGGTGGCACCGTCGCGGGTGAAATAACCGCATGTATCGAAGGACGGGGCGAGATCGTGACAGAGTTCCAGGCTCACCCGGCCATGGGTCGGGCGGATTCCGAAGAGGCCGCAATGGCTCGCCGGAGCGCGCACGGAACCGCCCGTATCCGTCCCGAGGGCGAAATCGCACAGGCCGTTGGAGACGGCCGCCGCCGAACCCGAGGACGACCCGCCGGGGATGCGATCGGGTGCGCCGCCGTTCACGGGCGTCCCGAAATGAGCGTTCTTGCCGCTCATGGAGAAGGCGAGCTCATCGGTGATCGTCTTGCCCACGAGGCGTGCCCCCGCGTCGAGGAGCCTCTGCACGGTCGGCGCGGTGCGGGTCTTGATCCCCGACATCGCCAGCATGTGGGGAGACCCGCAGCTGGTCGGATAGCCTGCGACATCGAACAGGTCCTTGGCCGCGAAGGTCAGCCCGGACAGGGAGCCGCGCTCCGTCTGAGGCACGGGGACGGCCGGGTAAGGCATGAAGGCGCGGGCGGGATCGGCATCGAGAAGCATAGCGTCACGGCAAATGAGGAACGGGACAGAGAATGTGTCATTCCTCTCCCGGAACATGCAAGGTATGAATCCGGTAACCTTGGCAGTTTGGCCTTTCTTCGGGTAGCGAAAGACCCTACATCCAGGCCGATCCTCGAGACAGGAACCGCACAATGACGAAGGCATCGATGACCCGCTGGCTAGCCCTTGGATTGGCTCTCGCGCTCTCCGGCCCGGCGGTCCAGGCACAGCCGGCCCCCATCAAGCTCGGCGAGCTCAACTCCTATGCGCGCTGGGCCGCCTTCACGGTACCTTACCGCAACGGGTGGCAGATGGCGCTGGACGAGATCAACGCCAAGGGCGGCGTGCTCGGCCGCAAGCTCGAAATCGTCTCCCGCGACGACGGGGCGACCACGGGCGATGCCACCCGCGTCGCCGACGAACTGGTCAATCGCGAGGGCGTGTCCCTGCTGTTCGGATCCTTCCAGTCGAATGTCGGCATCGCCATGGCGGATTACGCCAACCAGAAGAAGATCCTCTACATCGCCGCCGAGCCGCTGACCGATGCCATCACCATGGCCCAGGGCAACCGGTACACCTTCCGTATCCGCCCCAGCAACTACATGCAGGTCGGCATGCTGGTGGACCGCGCGAAGGCATCCGGCGCGAAGCGCTGGGCCATCGTCGCGCCGAACTACGAATACGGCCAATCGGCGGCGGAAGTGTTCAAGCGCCTCATCAAGGAGCGTGTGCCGGGGGCCGAGATCGTCGCCGAGCAGTATCCGGCACTCGGGAAGATCGAGGCGGGCTCCACCGTCTCGGCATTGGAGCAGGCCAAGCCCGACGGCATCTTCAACGTGCTCTTCGGCCCGGACCTCACGCAATTCGTGCGCGAGGGCAACACGCGCGGCCTCTTCGAAGGCGCGACGGTGCTCTCGCTCCTCACGGGCGAGCCCGAATGGCTGCTGCCGCTGAAGGATGAGGTTCCGGAGGGATGGACGGTCACCGGCTATCCCTGGGACGAGATCACCGATCCCAAGCACAAGGCCTTCGTCGATGCTTATCGGGCGAAATTCAAGGACACGCCGCGACTCGGCTCGCTCCTGGGCTACATGGTGGTCTACATGATCCGCGACACCATCGAGCGCGCGGGCTCGGTCGACACCGACGCCATGATCAAAGCGCTCGAAGATGCGAAATTCGACACGGTCATCGGCCCCGTCACCATGCGCGGCATCGACAACCAGGCCTCCATGGGCGCCTGGGTCGGCAAGCTCGTGCTCAAGGGCGCGAATGGCGGCATGACGGATTGGACCTACCAGGACGGCACGTCCTTCATGCCGAGCGAAGCCGAGGTGAAGGCTGCCCGCAAGGACTGACGGATTGACGCCAGAGCGCGAACGGCACCCGTTGAGAGAGTAGGACATGGACCCTTCCTTCCTGGCCATTCAGGCTCTCAACGGGCTGTCCAGCGCATCGTCCCTCTTCATCACCGCCTGCGGTCTCACGATCGTTTTCGGCGTCACGCGGATCGTGAACTTCGCGCATGGTTCGCTCTACATGATCGGCGCCTACACGGCCGCGACGCTCGTGCCGCGGCTGCTCGAACTCTCCTTCGGCCCCCTTGCCTTCTGGGCCGGCATCCTGGCCTCCGCCATCGTCGTCGGGCTGATCGGCGTGCTGATCGAAGTGCTGCTCCTGCGCCGGATCTATGGCGCGCCGGAACTCTTCCAGCTGCTTGCCACCTTCGGTGTCGTGCTCGTGGTGCAGGACGTCACGATCCTGATTTTCGGCCCCGAGGACATCCTCGGCCCGCGGGCGCCGGGCCTTCGCGCCCCGGTCGAGATCCTCGGCCGGCGGTTTCCATCCTACGAGCTCGTGCTGATCGCAGCCGGCCCCATCGTGCTGGGCCTGATCTGGTTCCTGCTGCGCAGGACGCGATTCGGGATCCTGGTGCGGGCAGCCACGCAGGATCGCGAGATGATCGCGGCCCTCGGCGTGAACCAGGCGCTGCTTTTCACCGGCACGCTCTTTCTCGGCGCATTCTTGGCGGGGCTGGGCGGCGCATTGCAGATCCCGCGCGTGTCGGCTCATGCGGGCATGGACCTTTCGATCATCGCGGAAGCCTTCGTCGTCACCGTCGTCGGCGGCATGGGCAGCGTACCCGGCGCTTTCCTGGCGGCGCTCGTCATCGGCGAGTTGCAGGCCTTCGGCATCCTGATCTTTCCCAAGAGCACGCTGGTCGTGGTGTTCCTGCTCATGGCGGTCGTTCTCGCAATCCGCCCCTACGGATTCTTCGGCCGTCCCGAGGTGATCGGGGGCACGCACGCAGTCGGCATCGCAAGCCGCGAGCGACCGCCTTACGCGATACCGGCTGCCATCGGGGCCATCGGCATTCTCGCGGCCCTTCCCCTGATCGGCGACGCCTATATGCTGAAGGTCGCCACCGAGATCCTGATTTTCGCACTCTTCGCCTTCAGCCTGCAGCTTCTCATCGGGGTCGGCGGCCTCGTGAGCTTCGGCCATGCGGCATTCTTCGGCCTGGGCGCATACGGTGCCGCGCTCGCCGTGAAATGGTTCGCCTTTCCCATGGAGGCGGCGCTGCCTGCGGGCCTGCTGCTTGCGGCTCTCGGCGCAGCCGTCATCGGCGCGTTCGTCGTGCGGTTGTCCGGCATCTATCTTGCCATGATGACTCTTGCCGCCGCGCAGATCGTCTTTGCCGTTGCCTTTCAATGGGTGGATGTGACCGGAGGCGACAACGGCATCGTCGGGGTCTGGCCTCCCGCCTGGGCGAGCGGACAGACAGCCTATTATCTCTTCACGCTCGCTCTCACGGCCATCGTGGCTCTCTTGCTGACGCGCGTCATCAACGCTCCCTTCGGCTATGCGCTGCGCGCCGCGCGCGACTCCGAGGCGCGTGCCGAGGCCATCGGGCTCAACATCCGAGGTCATCGTTGGCTCGCCTTCACCCTCGCGGGCGCAGCCGCGGGCCTCGCCGGCGGGATCTATGCGTTCTCGCGCGGCTCGGTGGATCCGACGCTGCTCGGCATTCCCACGTCGGTCGATGCGCTGACCATGCTGCTTATCGGCGGCATTCAGACGATCTCCGGCCCGCTCGTCGGCGCAGGCGTTCTGCACGTGCTGCGCGACCAGATCATGCCGCTCACGACCCTCTGGCGCCTGTTTCTCGGCTTGAGCATCATCGCGATCGTGCTCGTTTTCCCGCGCGGCATCGTGGGCACTCTTCGCGCATGGGGGGAGGAGCCGGCATGACCCTCCTGTCCGTCCAGCATTTGGGCAAGTCCTTCGGCGGCGTGGCGGCCGCGAGGGATGTGAGCTTCACGCTCGAACGCGGCGAGATGCTCGCCATCATCGGCCCCAATGGAGCCGGCAAGTCGACCGTCTTCAATATGGTCGGCGGGCAACTGCGCCCCGACCGGGGCGCCGTGATGCTCGACGGCCAGAACATCACCGCCGCCTCGCCGCAGAAACGCTTCAGGCTCGGCGTCGGACGCACCTTCCAGGTTGCGCAGACCTTCCTGTCCATGAGCGTGGCGGAGAACGTGCAGATGGCGCTCGTCAGTCACCGTCGTGAAAGCGAGGCGCTGTGGGGTCCGGCCCGTGACCGATATCGCGAAGAGGCCATGGACCTGCTGGCGCAGGTCGGCATGGCCGAGATTGCGGATCGCCCCTGCTCCGCTCTGGCCTATGGCGACGTGAAGCGCGTGGAGCTTGCCGTGGCGCTGGCCGGCAAGCCGAAACTGCTGCTCATGGACGAACCCACGGCCGGCATGGCGGCGCGCGAAAGAGCCGACCTCATGGATCTCACCGCCTCCATTGCGGACGCGGCAGGCATCGGCGTCCTCTTCACCGAACACGACATGGATGTGGTATTCGGCCATGCGGAACGCGTGATCGTGCTCGTGCGCGGCCTGATCATCGCCACGGGATCGCCGGAGGACATCCGGCAGAACCCGGACGTGCGGCGCGCCTATCTCGGCGACGCTCATGCGGTGGAACGGCCGAAAGGATTGAGCCCCGCATGAGCGAGCCGCTTCTGGAAATCTGGAATCTCACCGCATCCTATGGCCGTGCTCAGGTGCTGTTCGGCCTGACGTTCCGGCTGCATCCGGGTGAGGTCCTGGCGCTGGTCGGCCGCAATGGCGCCGGGAAGACCACGACCTTGAAGGCCATCATGGGCCTCGTGCCCGCGACCGCTCAGCAAGCAAGCTTCAAGGGACACTCGCTCTCCCATCTGCCGACCTACAGGATCGCCCGCCTGGGCCTCGGCTATGTGCCCGAGGACAGGCGCATCTTCACGGACCTGACCGTGGAGGAGAACCTGGAGGCGGGCCGGAAGGAGACCGGCTCCGGCCGCTCGCCCTGGACGCCGGAGCGACTTTTCCGGCTTTTTCCCAATCTCGCCGAGATGCGCGGGCGGCGCGGAAACCAGATGTCCGGGGGAGAGCAGCAGATGCTGGCCATCGCCCGCACCCTGATGGGCAATCCGGACGCCATTCTCCTGGACGAACCGTCCGAGGGGATCGCGCCCGTGATCGTTCAGATGATGGCCGAGGCGATACGGACCATGAAGGCCGAGGGCGTGGCCGTGCTTCTGTCCGAGCAGAACTGGGCCTTTGCCGCCGGGATCAGCGACCGGGCCATGGTGATCGAGCGCGGGGAAATGCGCTTCCAGGGCGACATGGCCGAGCTGATCGCCGACGAGGCCCTGAGAGCGGAGACGCTCGGGGTCTAGAGGCCGCTTCGCTTCAGCCGACAATCGAGGCCCTAAGCCATTGACGCGACGGGCCGAAAGGTCGATATCCAGCCCAACCGGCGCGGGCTCCCGCGCCTTTTCCCCGACTTTACGCGAAGGAACTCCCGCTTCATGGGCGTCATCCATGTGACCGACCGGGCCGGCCAGCGCCATACCCTCGAGGCCATCGAGGGCTGGCGGGTGATGGAGATCATCCGGGATTGGGGCCTGCCCATCGAAGGTCTGTGCGGCGGAGCCTGCGAGTGCGCCACCTGCCACGTCTTCGTGGACGAGCAATGGCTGGACAAGCTCTATCCGCCCACCGAGGAGGAGGAGGATCAGCTCGACACGGTGGTCACGAAGCCTAATTCCCGCCTGTCCTGCCAGATCATCTGGACCCCCGAGCTCGACGGCCTGGAGGTCACTCTCGCGCCGACGGGGAACTGATCGTCGCAAGCATTGTCAGGGCAAGCGGACACCGGTTCGCCGCCCGAAATGCGCCAAGTAAGACCGGCTGAGCGGATGAGGATCCGCCGGATCCTCATCCGCTCAGCCTGCCGCATTGCCAAGACCCTGAAGACCGTGCTTTTCGGAAGCGGTCTCTCGAAGGAGCCTGTTCATGACCGACCATATCGAAACGGACGTCGTCATCATCGGTGCCGGGCCCGTGGGCCTGTTCGCCGTGTTCGAGCTGGGCCTCCTCGATATCAAATGTCACCTGATCGACATCCTGCCGAAGGTCGGCGGCCAATGCGCCGAGCTCTATCCGGAGAAGCCGATCTACGACATTCCCGGCTTTCCCATGGTCACGGGCCAGGGCCTCGTCGACAACCTCATGGCGCAGATCGAGCCGTTCCACCCGACCTTCCACCTCAACGAAATGGTGGAGAGCCTGGAATCCATCGGCACGCCGGAAGCGCCGCGCTTTCGCGTGAAGACCTCGGAAAACGGCACGACCTTCGAGTGCAAGGCCGTCATCATCGCGGCGGGCGGCGGCTCGTTCCAGCCCAAGAAACCGCCGATCGACGGAATCGAGTCCTATGAGGGGACCGGCGTCTACTATGCCGTGCGCAAGATGGAGATGTTCCGGAACAAGAGAGTGCTGATCGTCGGCGGCGGCGATTCCGCCCTCGATTGGACCGTGAACCTGCAGCCCATCGCCAAGCGCCTTACCCTCCTCCACCGCCGCGACGCCTTCCGGGCCGCTCCGCATACGGTGGAGAAGATGCGCTCCCTCGTGGCTTCCGGAGACATGGATCTGCATCTCGGCCAGGTGAGCGCCCTGAAGGGCGACGCGCCCGTGCTGGAAGGCGCGGTCATCCGCAAGGACGACGGCTCCGAGCTCAGGGTGGATTGCGACGTGATGCTACCCTTCTTCGGCCTCACCATGAAGCTCGGCCCCATCGCCGATTGGGGCCTGAACCTCCATGAGAACCTGGTCCCGGTCGATACGGAGAAGTTCGAGACCAACGTTCCCGGCATCTTCGCCATCGGCGACATCAACACCTATCCGGGCAAGCTGAAGCTCATTCTCTCCGGCTTCCACGAGGGTGCGCTGGCGGCCCAGAAGGTGCACCGCTACGTGTATCCCGAGAAGAAACTGCTCTTCCAATACACCACGTCCTCGACGAGCCTGCAGAAGAAGCTCGGCGTCGCGGCTTGAACGACGGCCCTCGGGCAGTCGTCAGGCGCTCCGGAACGGGCCCTTCCCTCTTGCGAAACCGGCCCGTTCCTGAAACTCTGTTCCCATGACACACCAAACGGATCTCCCGCTCGGCCGACGCGTGATGGCCATGATCGAGGACCTGGCCCAGCATACGGACGAGGTCGGGCGCCTGACGCGCCTCTATCTCTCGCCCGCCCACCGCGCCGCGGCCGACGCGACGCTGGCATTCATGCGCGAGGCCGGGCTCAGCGCCCATATCGACGCCCTCGGGTCCGTCGTCGGGCGCCTGGAAGGTGCCCATCCTGACGCTCCTGCCCTGCTCATCGGCTCTCATATCGACACCGTCGTGGATGCGGGCCGCTACGACGGCAATCTGGGTGTGGTGCTCGGCATCGTCGTCGTTGGAGCCCTGAAGGCCGCAGGGATCACGCCGGCCTGCCCCATCGAGGTCGTGGCTTTCGGGGACGAGGAGAATGTCCGCTTTCCCACCAATCTCTCGACATCCCATGCCCTTGCCGGCCATTTCGAGCCGACCTGGCTCGACGGCACCGATACGGGCGGCATTTCGCTTCGCGACGCGCTGATCGCATTCGGCGGCGATCCTCTCGGAATCGCGGCCCTTGCCCGTGACCCCGCGCGCTGTCGCGGCTATCTCGAAGTCCATATCGAGCAGGGCCCGCAGCTCGAGGCCGGCAACCTTCCCGTCGGCATCGTATCCGCCATCAACGGCATCACGCGCGCCCGTGCCCATGTGATCGGCGAGGCGGGGCATGCCGGCACCGTGCCCATGACCATGCGCCGCGATGCTCTGGCGGCGGTCGCCGAGATGATCGGCATCGTGGAGCGCGCGAGCTCGACGCGGACCGACACCGTAGCGACCGTCGGGGTGGCGCAGGTGCAGCCGGGGGCCATCAACGTCATCCCGGCCCGGGTCGACTTTACGCTCGATGCCCGCTCGTCGGACGATGCCGTGCGCCGGGCATTGGTGCAGGACATCGTGACCGAATGCGAAGCCGCCGCTCAGCGGCGGGGCGTATCGTTCACGATCGAACCCTTCATGGAATCGCCCGCGACTCCCATGGACAAGCATCTTGCGGAGCATCTGGAAGAAGCCGTGAGACACGCCGGTATCGTCCCGATGCGCCTTGCCTCCGGGGCCGGCCACGATGCGGTGGCCATGGCCAGTCTCTGCCCGTCGGCGATGCTCTTCGTGCGCTGCAAGGGCGGCATCAGCCACAACCCGGCCGAGTCGATCACGGTCGAGGACGCGGACGTTGCGGCCCGTGTCCTTCTCGATGCCGTCAGAAGGATCGTTGCTTGAACTACCACGTTGAGCTTCTCGCCAAGCCGCACAAGATCGTTCGCCAGATCATCCTCAACGGCCTGTCCGACTTCAACCGGACAGCCCTGATGCCGGATCTTGAGATCGAGGATGTGGCCATCGTGATCCGCCATGGCGAGTCCAGGGAGATCCTGGGCGGATTGTGGGGCCGTACGGGCTGGGAATGGCTCACGATCGAATACGTCTTCGTGCCCGAGGACTTGCGCGGTCAGGGGCTCGCGACGCGTCTGATCGCGATGGCGGAAGACGAGGCCGCCGCGCGCGGCTGCCATTCCGCATGGCTCGACACGCTCAACCGGGACGCGCTCAAGCTCTATGAGCGGCTGGGATACGAGCGCTTCGGCGAGTTGGCGGATTTTCCGAAGGGCGGAAGCCGCTTCTTCCTGCAGAAAAAGCTGAAGGAAACCGCTTTGCCATGACGCCCGAGAAAGCGATGCCTGCGTTGGAGATCATCGATGGCAAGGAAGAAGGTTTTCATCGGACGATCTTCAATGGCTATTGTGCCTTCAATGCAAAGTTCTTCCCTGATAGGCCGGCTGGCCAGGAACTTGCGATTGCCTTGCGCGACCCGCAAACAGGCAAGGCGATCGGCGGCCTGACCGGCCATATCTCAGGTGGATGGCTTGTCATTGAGCTGTTCTTCGTGCCGGATGAGTTTCGCGATTTAGGTCTTGCCACACGGCTAATTACGAAGGCGGAGGAGGAAGCCATCAGACAGGGCTGCCATTCCGCCCGGCTCGACACGCACAACCCGAAAGCGATGCATCTTTGTCAACGCCTCGGCTATGCTGTGTTCGGCGAACTCGATGACTGTCCCGTCCGCTACAGCCGCACTCTCTATCTGCGGAAGAAACTCGGCTGAACGTCTCAGCCGCGCCAATCCTCCGACAGGATCGCCCAGCGTTCGTGGTCGCGCCATTCGCCGCCGATCCTGAGATAGCGCGGGGAATAGCCCTCCTGCCGGAACCCGAGACGTTTCGCCAGGGCACGTGACGGCTCGTTTCCCGGCTGGATATTCGCCTCGACGCGATGAAGCGCGAGTTCCGAAAAGGCATGGGTCACGACGAGGCCGACCGCCTCGCGCATCAGGCCACGGCCGTTCATGCCTGAAACCGCGTAGTAGCCCATATAGGCGCTCTGGAAGAACCCTCGCGCGATCTCGCTCAGGTTGACGACGCCCACGATCCGGTTGCTCGCACGCTCGCGTGCGATGAAGCCGACCGACCTGTCACCATCGCAGCGGGCGAGATAGGCTTGAAAGCTCACCCAATCCCGGCATGGCGAAACCCACGGCTCGTGCAGCTCGAGGCTCGCCAGATTCGCGGCGATCAGCTCGGCGCCGTCCTGTGGCCGGGTGTAATCGATGACGACGCGCTGAACCATGCGTTCATCCCCATGTCAGGAACCATGACCTAGGCTTTCCGTTATCGTCACTCTCCAGCACGAAGGATAGGATCATGCGAGCCTTCATCATTCCTGCCGCCGCCGTCGTTTTCGGCGCCGCCCTTTTCGGTACCGCTCCCGAGGCACAGGCCCGTTTCGGCCCGCAGACGATCGAAACACCTTCGCTTGTCGATAACGTGGCCTGCGTCACGCGCCGCGTTCGCACCGTGCGCCCCAACGGCCGGGTGGTTTATCGCACCGTCCGCCAATGCGGCGTGCCGGCCTGGCAGCGCCGTGGCGGACGGTGTCGCGTCGTTCGCGAGCGCGTCTATCGCCCGAACGGCAGCGTGGTCGTGCGCGACGTCCGTCGCTGCCGATAAACGGAACGAGACCATGTCAGGGGCTCGGATCATTCCGAGCCTCCTTTTCTATTCCAGGATCCCGACGGCACTCTCCACGGCTTCCACGACGGTCCCGGAGCGCACGAGGTCGAGAGCCTGCCGCATCTCCGTGGCGTACCAGCGGTCGCCGTCGAGAGCGGGCGGAATGACGGCGCGGATCGCCTCCATGGCGGCCCGCGAGCCCTTGCCGAGCGGATAATCCTTTGCGAGCGGCTCCACGAGGGTCAGCGCCTGCGCGGCCATCAGCAGTTCGCCCGCCACGATCTGTTCCACGTTCTCCACGATGGTGCGCGCCTTGCGTCCGCACCATGTCGAATTGGACACATGATCCTCCGCATTGGACTTCCCGGGAATCGAATCGACCGAACCCGGAGTCGCAAGCCCGCGGTTTTCCATGACGAGAGCCGACATCGAGCACTGCACCGTCGCAAAGCCCGTGTTCAGTCCTCGCTTGCCGGCCAGGAGGTTGCGCGGCAGACCATAGGACATGGTGGGGTCGATGAGGCGCGCGAGGCGGCGCTCGGAAATCGCCCCGAGATCGGCCATGGCGATGCTGAGGAAGTCCATGGCCTGCGCCATGTACTGCCCGTGGAAGTGGCCGCCCGAGATCGACACGTAACCGCCCTGACCGTCGTCGAAGATCAGCGGGTTGTCGGTGGCCGAGTTCATTTCCGTGCCGACGATACGCTCCACGTACTCGATCGCCTCGACGGCGGGCCCATGAACCTGCGGCGTGCAGCGGAGCGAATAGACGTCCTGCACACGTGGGCTTGCGGGCGTTCCGGGCTGGCGCGGCTCGTCGGGGAAGACGATGTCCCGCGCGCCCTGCGAGCAGCGCTTCGAGCCTTCGAGGATGCGCAGGAGATTGCGCGCCACGAGCGCCTGGCCCGGATGCGGGCGCGCCTTGTGCACGCGCGGATCGAAGGCCGCCAATTCGCCGCGCATGGCTTCGAGCGACAGGCACATGGCGATATCCGCCTGTTTCAGAAGGCGGCGCGCATCGCTCGTCGCGAGCGAGGCGAGAGCGAGCGAGGCGGTCGAACCGTTGATGAGCGCGGAGGCGTCCTTCGCTCCCAGCTCGAAGTCGGGATCGAAGCCGGCCAGGCGGATCGCGTCGCGGGCCGGCATCACCCGCCCCTGGTAGACCATTTCCGCTTCCTCGAAGCCGCAGACTGCGCCCGCCATATGGGCGAGCGGCGCGAGATCGCCCGAGGCCCCGACCGAGCCCTTTTGCGGGATGACCGGGTGCAGGCCCGCATTGAGGAAGGCGAGCAGGCGCTCGACCAGCTCGACGCGCGGCCCGGAATAATTGGACGCGAAGGCATTGGCCCGCAGCAGCATCATGGCGCGCGTGACATCCTCCGCGAAGGGCTCGCCGACCCCCGTGGCGTGGGCATAGACGCTCTTTCTCTGGTAGGCAGCCATGTCGGCGATGAGGATCCGCTGATCCTTGAACAGGCCGACGCCGGTATTGAAGGCATACATGAGCGGAGCGTCGTCGTGCATCCAATTGCGGTCGATATAGGCGCGCGTCGCGGCGATCCGCTCGCGCGCCTCGGGAGCCAGCTCCGCTGACGCGAAGCGTCCCTGGGCATCCGGGCGGGCGACCCGCATCACATCCTGAAGCTGAAGCGTTGTTCCGTCGAGCTTGACCGTCATCGCTGATCCTCGCGTTGCTCATTAAGGGATAATGGGGCGGCCCGAAACGTGCAACAGCCGCCCCGAGACGGTCTCGGGGCGGCTGCTCAAGCAAAGGCTAGGCTTGGTGTCGTCTTAGACCCGGCCCAGGCGCTTCGTGGTCTGCGGGTCGAAGAGGTGGACGTTGCCCGGGTCGATGGACAGGGTCAGCCGGCGGCTGTCAGCCGCGATCTGGCCCGTGGAGGCCTGCACCACGAAATCCGTGCCCGATACTTTTCCGTGGAAGAGCTGGGTCGCCCCGAGCTCCTCGACGAAGTCCACGTCCATGTCGAGGCTGCTGGCGCCGGCGGAGCTGCCCGCCTGCACGTCCTCGGGGCGCAGGCCGACCTCGATGGCCGATCCCGGAGCGAGGCCGTCACGCATATCCGTAACGGCGATCACCTGCCCTCCTACCGACACGCGGCCGGGGCCTTCCACCTTGCCGGGGAGGATGTTCATGGGCGGGGAGCCGATGAAGGTGGCAACGAACCGGGTCTCGGGGCGGCGATAGACCTCCGACGGGGAGCCCACCTGCTCGATCTGGCCGCCCGACATCACCACGAGCTTGTCGGAGAGCGTCATAGCCTCGACCTGGTCGTGCGTCACGTAGACGGACGTCACGCCCAGAGCCCTCTGCAGGCGCTTGATCTCCACACGCATCTGGACGCGCAGCTTCGCGTCGAGGTTGGAGAGCGGCTCGTCGAAGAGGAACACCTGCGGCTTGCGCACGATGGCGCGGCCCATGGCGACGCGCTGGCGCTGGCCGCCGGAGAGAGCGCGCGGCTTGCGGTCGAGGAAGGGTTCGATGGCGAGGATGCGGGCTGCTTCCTTGACCCGCTTCTCGATCTCGTCCTTCGGCGTCTTCCGGTTCTTCAGGCCGTAAGCCATGTTGTCGTAGACGCTCATATGCGGGTAGAGCGCGTAGTTCTGGAACACCATCGCGATGTCGCGATCGGCGGGCTCCACCTGGTTGACCACACGGTTGCCGATCTTGATCTCTCCGCCCGAGATCGTCTCCAGACCCGCGATCATGCGAAGAAGCGTGGACTTGCCGCAGCCGGACGGGCCGACCAGCACGCAGAAAGAGCCGTCCTCGATCCCGAGCGAGACGCCTTTCACGGCCTCCACATTGCCCGCATAGATCTTTCGGACAGTATCGAGTGTTACCCCAGCCATTGGTTCATTCCTTTTCACGCCAGCCCGTGCAGCAGGGGGCACCGGGCCGGACAATTCCGATATTGCCTTGGAGCCCCTCCCACCGTGGCGGGAAGGGCGACGCGCGCTTCCCGCGCATCACTTTTCCGTTTCGACGAGACCCTTCACGAAGAGCCGCTGCATGAAGATCACGACCAGCACCGGCGGCACCATGGCGAGCACCGCCGTGGTCATCGCGATCTGCCATTCGGTCAGCGCGTCCGTGGTGGTGATCATCTTCTTGATGCCGATGACGATGGTCTGCATCGAGCTCTTCGTGGTGATCAGCAGCGGCCAGAGATACTGGTTCCAGCCGTAGATGAACTGAATCACGAACAAGGCCGCGATGGTCGTCATGGAAAGCGGAAGCAGCGTATCCTTGAAGAAGCGGAACGCGCCCGCGCCGTCGATCTTGGAAGCCTCCAGAAGCTCGTCCGGGATCGTCATGAAGAACTGACGGAACAGGAGCGTCCCGGTCGCCGACGCGATCAGGGGCATGATGAGTCCCACATAGGTATCGAGCAGGCCCAGATCGGCGACGATCTTGTAGGTCGGGTAGATGCGCACCTCGACGGGGAGCATCAGCGTGATGAAGATGATCCAGAAGGCCGTCTTGCGGAACGGGAACTTGAAGTAGACCACCGCATAGGCGGACAGGATCGAGATCAGGATCTTCCCGAGCGCGATGCCCATCGCCATGATCATGGAGTTGATCATCATGCCCATCACGGGCTCGCGGGCCTGCTTGCCGCCGTAGAACAGCGTGCGGGTGTAGTTTTCGACCGCCTGGTCACCCGGGATCAACGGCATGTTGCCGTTGATGATGGTGGCCGCATCGAAGGTCGACGCCATGATGGCGAGATAGACCGGGAAGGCCACCACGATGACGCCGATAACCAGCGTCAGGTAAGCCATGAATTGTGCGAAGGGACGATTCTCGACCATCAGTACTGCACCTTGCGCTCGACATAGCGGAATTGGATGGCTGTGAGCGCGATCACGATGATCATGAGGATCACCGACTGCGCGGCCGAGCCGCCGAGGTCGCCGCCGAGGCGGCCATCCGCATAAACCTTGTAAACGAGGGTCGTCGTCTGACCGGCCGGACCGCCGCCCGTCACGGCGTCGATGATGCCGAACGTCTCGAAGAACACGTAAACCACCGTGACGACGAGCAGGAAGAAGGTGGTCGGCGAGAGGAGCGGGAACACGATCGTCCAGAAACGGCGCATCGGGCCGGCGCCGTCGATGGCGCCCGCTTCGATCACGCTCCTCGGAATCGCCTGCAGACCCGCCAGGAAAAACAGGAAGTTGTAGCTGACGTGCTTCCAGGTGGCGGAAAGCACCAGCAGGATCATGGCATGGGTGCCGTTGAGCATCGGGTTCCAGTCGATTCCGATCGCGCGGATCGGGCGCGCCAGCGTGCCGAGCGTCGGGTGGAACATGAAGATCCACAGCACGCCCGCAATGGCGGGAGCCACCGCATACGGCCAGATCAGCAGGGTCTTGAAGGCGTGGCCCGCGCGGATGTTCTTGTCGGCCTGGGTCGCGAGGAGCAGCGCGCAGGACATCGAGAAGAAGGCGACCAGCGACGAGAAGATCACCGTCGTGACCATGGCCCGGTAATATTCGGGCTGCTCGAAGAGGCCGAGATAATTCTCAAACCCGACGAATTCGGAGGACAATCCGAAGGCGTCCTCCCTGAGGAAGGACTGCCAGATCGCCTGGGAAGCAGGCCAGTAGAAGAAAATGACGGTGATCGCCATCTGCGGGAGGATCAGCAGAAGCGGCAGCGTCCAACCTGAAAAGTGAGCTCGTTTTTCCATCGCTCTAGGATCGTCCGGTGAGATGGTGCAGATGACGGAATCCACCGGTCTGCGAGGTTATCTATAAGATCATCCCGGGCAGCTTTCGGCCGCCCGGGATGACAGGTCGTTTTTCCGTCGATCAGTCTTAGCGAACGGTGCGCTCGAACTGACGCAGGATCTGGTTGCTGCGCGACACCGCGGCGTCGAGCGCATCCTTGGCAGGCTTCTGACCGGCGAGAGCCGCTTCGATCTCCTCGGAGACTACGTCGCGGATCTGGACCATGTTGCCGAAGCGCAGACCGCGGGAATTCTCGGTCGGCTCCTTGTTGGTCAGCTCCTTCAGAGGCGTCTCGAGAACCGGGTTCTTCTCATAGAAGCCGGAAGCCTTGGTCTTCTCGTAAGCAGCCTTCGTGATCGGGAGATAGCCCGATTCCTGGTGCAGCTTCGCCTGACGGTCGGTGTCGGACAGGAAGGTGAAGAACTTGGCGACGCCCTTGTACTCGTCGGCTGACTTGCCGCCCATCACCCACAGCGAAGCGCCGCCGATGATCGAGTTCTGCGGAGCGCCCTGAACGTCCGGATAATAGGGCATCGGAACCGACGTGAAGTCGAACTTCGCGTTGGCCTTCACGTTGCCGTAGAAGCCCGACGAGGTGAGGAAGATCGCGCATTCGCCGGAGGTGAAGCGGCCTTCGCTCTTCGAGTCGCGGCCCGAATAATCGTAGGTCTTGTCCTTCTGCAGGTCGACGAGGTTCTGCAGGTGCTTCACGTGCAGCGGCGAGTTGAACTTCATCTCGGTGTCGAAGCCGTCGAGACCGTTGGCCTTCGTGGCCATCGGCACGTTGTGCCAGGCCGAGAGCTGCTCGATATTGGCCCAGCTCGCCCAGGCGTTCGAGAAGCCGCAGGTGTCGTGGCCGGCGGCCTTGAGCTTCTTGCCCGCCTCGAACACCTCAGGCCAGGTCTTCGGGATCTCGTTGACGCCGGCCTTCTTCAGCTCGTCCTTGTTGATCCACATGACCATCGAGGAGGAGTTGAACGGGAAGGAGAGCATCTCGCCCTTCGCGGTCGAGTAGTAGCCGGTGATCGCGGGCAGGTAAGCCTTGGGGTCGAACTTCTCGCCGGCATCGGCCATCAGCTGGTAGACCGGCTTGATCGCGCCCTTCGCGCCCATCATGGTCGCGGTGCCGACTTCGAAGACCTGCAGGATGTGCGGAGCGTTGCCCGCGCGGAACGCGGCGATACCGGCGTTCAGGGTGTCGGCGTACTGGCCCTTGTAGCTGACGACGACCTTGTAGTCCTTCTGGGAATTGTTGAACTCTTCGGCCAGGCGGTTCACGACGTCGTTGTTGGCGCCCGTCATGGCGTGCCACCATTGGATCTCCGTCTGTGCGAAGGCGGAGGTGCTCGTCGCAAGACCGAAGGCCAGGGCGCCGAGAAGGGACTTCTTCATCATATTAACCTCTCCCATATCATCCCGCTCGGGGATGTTATTGTCGTTCACCATCCCTGCACGAAAGCCGGATGACGCTTTAATGACACAAACATGACAATCATAGCCGGCTTCAAAATGGAAGCCCTTTTCATTGAAAAGACTTAACGACTGGGGATGGGAACAGGGCGGAAGCGCTCTTCGTTGAAGGGATGTCCATAGGTAAGACGCACATGCCCCAGATGATCACAGCCCTGTTCAGAGATCCCGCCCAGGCCCGCCAGGCCCTTCAGGCCCTTATGGAAATGGGCATCGCCCAGCGCAGGATCGTCGCCGTCGGCACCGAGGACGCCCGCGAGATTTCCTCCATCTCGGGTTTTCGCGCCCTGTCCGCCCGGAACGATTCCCTGGAAGCCCTCCAGGATCTCAACCTCCCGGAGGACGACCGGCGCGTCTTCGAGAGCGGGATTCATGACGGCTGCACGCTGATCGCCGCCCGGGTCGACCGGGACGACATGGAAGACGCCGTGCGGGTCCTGGACATGTTCGAGCCCGTGGACCTCGACGCCGGCAGCCGGGAATGGCTGAAGACCGGCGCGGGGCACGAAGCGGGCGCGGATCTCGGCGCCCCCTTGGGCGCAGGGGTGACCGGCGGCTCCCAGGCGGGCCAGACCAATACGGGCTCGCTCCCCGGCATGGGACTGCTGGCGGAAGGTGCTGACGATCTCGGCTCCGACGATCTGCGTGGGGGCGCCCGGACCACCACGGGAACCGGCTCCCGCCGCGGCGAAGAGCGAGCGGACCGGGAGGGCGTCAACGAACTCGCCGTCGCGTCCCAACCGTCCCCGGATCAGCCCGGACTGATGCAGCGGCACATGAACCGCGGCGGCCGGATCTGGGCCTATCGCTCCCCGGACGAGCCCGGCCTTTAAATGACGTTACGCTCAAGGAGCGGGCGGTTCGCCAGAACGCGCTCGTAACCGAGTTCGGAGAGATCGAGCGTGCGATAGCCGCCATGGACGATCAGCTCGGACAGGCCGCGACCGACCGCCGCAGCCTGCTGCAGGCCATGTCCCGAAAAACCGTTGCAGAGATAGAAGTTCTCGATCTCGCCCGCCTTTCCGATGATGGCGTTATGGTCGACGAGGCTCATGTCGTAGGGCCCCGACCACGCACGGCCCGGCCTGATGGCCTCGAAGGCGGGAACACGGTGCGCGAGCGACGGCCAGATGAACTCCTCGAAGAAGGAAAAATCGATCTCCTGGCTTGCCGGATCCTCGTCGAACCAGTCGGGATCTATATCGGCTTCCGGCGAGGCGCCGCAGATGAAGTTGCCCTCGCCTTCGGGCCGCACATAGGCGCCCGAGGTATCGATGAGCAGCGGGCAGTTCTCCACCGACCCCTTGCAGGAGAAGGTGAACACATAGCGGCGCTTGGCCTGAACGGGAATGGAGAGACCCGCCATCTCGGCGATCGCCCGACCTCCTGAGCCGGCGCAGTTGATGAGCGTGCCGCAGGCGATGCGCGTTCCATCCTTCAGGCGCACGGCGAGGATTCGGTTGCCCTCGCGCTCCACCTCGGCCACTTCGCCCTTCACATACTCGGCGCCGAGCGAACGGGCTTTCTTGCGGAAGGCCTGGAGCAGGCCCCAGCCGTCGAACCAGCCTTCCCCCGAGCGCCCCCAGGTGCCCGCAGCCAGATCCTCGACGTTGAGCCAGGGGAAGCGGCTTTTCAGCTCGTCGGGCTTCAGGAAAAGAATGTCCGCGCCCTCCGCGGCCTGCAGCGCCTGGTTCTCCCGCAGGATCGGCTCGCCCGCCTCCGACGCGCAGTAGAGATAGCCTCCCTCCTTCAACCCGATCTCGGGCGTATCGCCGTCGACGGTGAGGTATTCGCGGATGTTGCGCAGGAAGTGGATGCCATAAAGGGAGATACGGATGTTGACCGCGCTGGAATATTGCTGCCGGATCGATGCGGCCGACAGGGCGGACGCCGAGAGCTGATAGGTGTGATCCTTTTCGATAACGACGACGCGCCCCTTGAAGCCGGAATCGGCCAGGAGATGGTAAGCGGTGGAGGAGCCCATGACGGCACCGCCCACAATCACGACATCGGCGACATTTGAAGCGGAAGAGGTCATCGTTCGAATTTCGTTGAGAGGATGATGGAGGATTGCGTGCGCTCCACGCCCTCCAATGCGCCGATCTTGTCGATGGCGGCATCAAGGGTGGGAACGTCTTCTGCCTCTACCACTGCCAGCAGATCGAAGACACCGGCAACGGAGTGAAGCGCGCGCAATTCTGGCATGCGCTGCAGCGCCGTGGCAACGGCTGCGGAAGCTTTCGGCGCCACCACGATGGTGACATGCGCGCGCACCATGCGCCGGCTGACCTCTTCGGCAAGCCTCAGCGTATAGCCGACGATCACCCCACGCCGCTCAAGGCTCTCCACCCTCGCCTGCACGGTGGTTCGGGAGAGCCTCAGACGGCGGGCAGCCTCAGCGTGGCCGATCCGGGCATTCTCCCGCAAGAGGGCAATCAGGGCGCGGTCCGTCGCATCAAGCATCACAATGGCCATTTGTTACGGCATAATGCCGACAAATACCCGGCTTTCCGTCGGCTTGTCTATGGCACTTTGCAGCGCTTTGCCTTTTTCTCTCCCCATCACTGGGAGACGCACCATATGAAATCGATTCTCGTCATCGGAGCCGGCAAGATCGGCTCGACCATCGTCGACATGCTCAATGAGACCGGCGACTACGACGTGACCGTCGCGGACGCTTCCGCCGAGGCCCTCAAGGCCGCGGCCAAAGACGGCATCAAGACGATCCAGCTCGACTTCAATGACGCGGTGGCCCTCCAGAACGCCCTGAAGGGCCGCTACGCCGTGTTGAGCGCCGCGCCCTATCACCTGACCGGCCACGTGGCTCAGGCGGCGCGGATCGCCGAGGTGAACTATTTCGACCTCACGGAGGATGTCGCCACCACGCGCATGGTGAAGGAACTGTCGGAAGGCGCCACGACGGCCTTCATTCCTCAATGCGGCCTCGCTCCAGGCTTCATCTCCATCGTGGCGCACGACATCGCCAGCCGCTTCGACAAGCTCGACACGGTGCGCCTGCGCGTCGGCGCGCTGCCGCAATATCCGTCGAACGCCCTGTCCTACAATCTCACCTGGAGCACCGACGGGGTCATCAACGAGTATATCGAGCGCTGCGAAGCGATGGTCGACGGCAAGCTGCGCGAAGTTCCGGCCATGGAAGAGCTCGAGGAATTCTCCCTCGACGGCACCCGCTACGAGGCCTTCAATACTTCGGGCGGCCTCGGAACGCTCTGCGAGACGCTCGAAGGCAAGGTGCGCAACCTCAACTACAAGACCATCCGCTATCCGGGCCACTGCGCCCTGATGCGCGTGCTTCTCAACGACCTGCAGCTGCGCAACCGACGCGAAGTCCTGAAGGACATTCTGGAGAACGCCGTTCCCGCCACCATGCAGGACATGGTCATCGTTTTCGTGACGGTGACGGGCGAGCGCAACGGTCGCTATGTGCAGGAAACCTATGCCCGCAGCATCTATGGCCAGAAGGTGGCCGGCGTGCAGCGCACCGCCATCCAGGTCACCACGGCCGCCGGCATCTGCGCCATGCTGGATCTCCTCGTCGAGGACAAGCTTCCGAAACAGGGTTTCGTCCGCCAGGAAGAGATCGATCTCGACACCTTCCTGTCCAACCGCTTCGGCCGGGTCTACGCGGGCGTGCGCCTCGACGAGAGCCGTGAACCGGCCGCGAAGAACATTCGCCTCGACGCTGTTGCATGACGTTTCGGAACAGCCTCTCGCGCCTCACCAGCGGGAGCCTGTCCGGCTTCTTTCCGAAATTGCATGATCCTATTCGGGAAAAGCAGTTCCCACCTTTTGCGATCATGCTTTAAGACGGTAGCCCAAAGGCTGCCGTCGTCTTGTTTCAGGAACAAGCGGGGGTAGCGGGCTCGCCCGATGGGCCCATACCCGATTCCATGGGAGAATGATCATGTCCGCCCTGCCATCCGTTTCGACCTCAGCTGCCAGCGTGGCGGAGGAAGCCCGCGCCATTCTCGCCCGTCTCGGCGTGCCGGACAGCGCATTTGCCTCCACGGGCCGTCCTGCCGTCTCCCCGATCACGGGCGAGGTGATCGCCCATGTCCGCGAGACCACGCCGGACGAGGCCAAGGCCGCCATCGGCCGCGCCGACGCCGCCTTCAAGGCGTGGCGCACGATGCCTGCTCCAAAGCGCGGCGAATTCGTGCGCCTGCTGGGCGAGGAACTCCGCGCCGCGAAGGACGATCTCGGCCGCCTCGTCACGCTCGAGGCCGGCAAGATCGTCTCCGAGGGTCTCGGCGAAGTGCAGGAGATGATCGATATCTGCGATTTCGCGGTCGGTCTTTCCCGTCAGCTTTACGGCCTGACCATCGCTACCGAGCGCGCCGATCACCGCATGATGGAGACGTGGCATCCGCTGGGCGTCTGCGGCGTCATTTCCGCCTTCAACTTCCCGGTCGCCGTTTGGTCCTGGAATGCGGCTCTCGCCCTCGTCTGCGGCGACTCCGTCGTGTGGAAGCCCTCGGAGAAGACCCTTCTGACGGCGCTCGCCACCCACGCCATCGCCGAGCGTGCCGCCAAGCGCTTCGGCGGCGTGCCGGAAGGCCTGCTCGAAGTTCTCCTCGGCGGCCGCGAGATCGGCGAGATCCTCGTCGAGGATCACCGCGTGCCGATTCTCTCGGCCACCGGCTCGACGGCCATGGGCCGCCAGGTCGGCCCGAAGCTCGCCGCCCGCTTCGCCCGCGCGATCCTGGAGCTCGGCGGCAACAACGCTGCGATCGTGGCCCCCTCCGCCGATCTCGACCTCGCCCTGCGCGGCATTGCGTTCGCCGCGATGGGCACGGCGGGCCAGCGCTGCACCACGCTGCGCCGCCTCTTCGTCCATGACAACGTCTACGACCAGCTCGTCCCGCGTCTCGTCAAGGTTTACGGCAGCGCCAAGATCGGCGATCCGCGCGCCGACGGCACCCTCATCGGACCGCTGATCGACAAGGCCGCCTTCGAAGGCATGGAGCGCGCGCTCGACGAGTCCCGCAATGCCGGCGGTACCGTGCATGGCGGCGGACGTTACGCCGATGTGGCGGGCGACGGAATCTATGTCCGTCCCGCCCTCGTCGAGATGCCGGAGCAGACCGGTCCGGTGCTGCGCGAGACCTTCGCGCCGATCCTGTACGTGATGCGCTATACGGATTTCGATCAGGTGATCGAGCTGCACAATGCCGTCGGGGCCGGTCTCTCCTCGTCGATCTTCACGCTCAATCTGCGTGAGGCCGAGACCTTCGTGTCGGCCGTCGGGTCCGATTGCGGCATCGCCAATGTCAATATCGGCCCCTCCGGCGCCGAGATCGGCGGCGCGTTCGGCGGCGAGAAGGAGACGGGCGGCGGCCGCGAGTCGGGCTCGGACGCCTGGAAGGCCTATATGCGCCGCGCCACCAATACGGTCAATTTCGGCACCTCGCTTCCGCTCGCTCAGGGCGTGAAATTCGACGTCGACGCCTGATCGTCCCGAAAGATCACACGGAGGGCAGCGATGCCCTCCGTTTCCTTATCCAACCTCTTTTGCATCGTGAGCCTTCCATGACAGCGACCTCCCGCACCGGCGGCCAGATTCTTGTCGATCAGCTTCTCGTTCACGGAGTCGATCACATCTTCTGCGTGCCGGGCGAGAGTTATCTCGCGGCCCTCGATGCGCTGCACGATGCTAACATCAACGTCACGGTCTGCCGCCAGGAAGGCGGCGCCGCGATGATGGCAGAGGCCTATGGCAAGCTCACGGGCCGCCCGGGCATCTGCTTCGTCACGCGCGGTCCCGGCGCGACCAACGCCTCGCCGGGCATCCACATCGCCAAGCAGGATTCCACGCCGATGATCCTCTTCGTCGGCCAGATCGAGCGCGGCATGCGCGAGCGCGAGGCCTTTCAGGAACTCGACTACCGTGCCGCCTTCGGCCCCCTCGCCAAATGGGCGACGGAAGTGGACGATCCGGCACGCTTCCCCGAGATCGTTTCCCGCGCCTTCCATGTGGCGACATCCGGGCGTCCGGGGCCGGTCGTGATCGCGCTCCCCGAAGACGTCCTGACCGAGATGGCGGAAGTCGCCGACGCGCCGCGTTACCAGGTCATCGAGGCTCATCCCTCGCCGGCGCAAATGGCCGAACTGCAGACGCTCCTGCAGGACGCGAAGAAGCCCGTGGCGCTGCTGGGCGGGAGCCGCTGGTCTGAAGCCGCCGTGCAGGATTTCATGCGCTTCGCCGAGCGTTTCGAGCTGCCCGTCGCCTGCACCTTCCGCCGCCAGATGCTCTTTCCGGCCGATCACCCGTCCTATATGGGCGATCTCGGGCTCGGCGTGAATCCGAAGCTGCTCGCACGCATCAAGGAGGCCGACCTCGTCCTGCTCGTCGGCGGCCGTCTCTCCGAGATCCCCAGTCAGGCCTATACGCTGCTCGACATCCCGGCGCCGCGCTCGCGGCTCGTTCACATCCATCCCGATTCCAGCGAGCTCGGACGGGTCTATTCTCCGCATCTGGCCATCAATGCCTCGCCCGTCGCCTTCGCGGCGGCCTTGGAAGGCGTGAATCCGCCGGCCGCCCTGCCCTGGAGCGAGGGCACGAAGACCGCGCATGCCGATTATCTCGCCTGGAGCGATCCCGCCCCCATCAAGCATGCGGGCAACCTGCAGATGGGCCAGGTGATGGCTCACCTGCGCGAGGTGATGCCCTCCGACACGATCTACTGCAACGGGGCAGGAAACTTCGCCACCTGGGTTCACCGTTTCTGGCCCTTCCGCCATTACGGCACTCAGCTCGCGCCGACCTCTGGCTCCATGGGCTACGGCGTTCCGGCCGGCGTCGGCGCCAAGCGCATCAATCCCGACAGCACGGTCGTGGTGTTCGCGGGCGACGGCGACTTCCTGATGAACGGACAGGAATTCGCGACCGCCGTGCAATACGACCTGCCGATCCTCGTGATCCTGCTCGACAACGGCATGTACGGCACGATCCGCATGCACCAGGAGCGCGAGTATCCGGGCCGCGTCTCGGCCACGATGCTGAAGAACCCGGATTTCGCGGCCTATGCCAAGGCCTTCGGGGGCTATGGCGAGCGCGTCGAGACCACGGACGATTTCCCGGCCGCCCTCCAGCGGGCACTCACCTCGGGCAAGCCCGCGATCCTGCACTGCCTCTTGGATCCCGAGGCGATCACGCCCGCCATGTCCCTCTCGGCCATCCGCGAGAAGGCGCTGGCGAGCCGCGGCTGATTGACGTGACCGGTGAGCGGCTTCTATAAGGAAGCCGTTCAACCTGGAGCTTTTATGCACAGAGAGACCGAGTCCCGGTAAAGCCCGCCACCTGACAGGCGGGCGCGGCTGATCGCACAGCCGAATGCGCGCGTGTGCGCGCCTCTCTCTTGCAACTCAACAAAGCTCAGGGTTTCCCGTGAACGTTTCACGCAATGGTCAGCGCGTGCTGCACGTGCTCGCCCAAGGCGGTCTCATTCGACATTACAAGGACGAGAACGGCCGCATTTTCGAAATCGAATGCCTCACCCGTGAAGGGTGGCTCATGTCGCTCTGCACGATGGATCTGTTCAAGATGCTGCGCCAGAAAGGGCTCATCGCATCGTCGAACGGAGGTCCTTACCGCATCACGCGGCAGGGTTTGCGGGCGGTGAGGAGCCGGCCGGACAACCGCTGAACCGGCTCTTCGGTAACAATGAGGGAGGCGATGATCTCGCCTCCCCTATTCATTTGACCCAGCGGCTCTCAGGCGGCCTTCGCCTCGTCGAGCCGCTTCGCCACGAGGCCGCGCAAGCTGCGCAGATCCTTCACGAACGAACGGATTCCCTCGGCGAGCTTCTCGGTCGCCATCGCATCCTCGTTGAGGGCGAAGCGGAAGGTCTTTTCATCCATGCGCGGCAGCGCCGGGGTCGTCTCGACGCCCTCCGGCGAGAGCTTGCGCGGCAGCTCGCCTTCGGCCTTCGCCAGCTCGTCCAGGAGCGCCGGCGAGATCGTGAGACGGTCGCAGCCGGCGAGCGCTTCGATCTCGCCCGTATTGCGGAAGGATGCGCCCATCACGACGGTCTTGATGCCCTGCGCCTTGTAGGAGGCGTAGATGCTGCGCACGGACAGCACACCCGGATCGGTCTCGCCCGTGTAGGGTCCTCCGCCCGCCTTCACGTGCCAATCGAGAATGCGCCCCACGAAGGGCGAGATGAGGAACACGCCCGCCTCCGCGCAGGCCTGCGCCTGGGCCATGGAGAACAAAAGCGTGAGGTTGCAGTCGATGCCTTCCTTCTGAAGGACCTCCGCCGCGCGGATGCCCTCCCAGGTGGAGGCGATCTTGATCAGGATACGGTCGCGCCCGATGCCGCGTTCCTCGTAGGCTTTGATGATGGCGCGCGCCTTGTTCACCGTCGCTTCGGTGTCGAAGGAGAGATCGGCGTCGACTTCCGTCGAAACGCGCCCCGGCACAATGCCTGCGAGTTCCGCCCCGAAAGCCACGGCGAGCCGGTCGCAGACCGCCGCCACCACGCCCTCGTGGGCGCCGCCCTGCCTGCGCCCCCAGGCCAGCGCCTCTTCGACGATATGGCCATAGGCCGGGGTCTCGACCGCCTTCAGCAGCAGGGTCGGGTTGGTGGTGCAGTCCTGAGGCTTCAGGCGGCGCACTGCGTCGAGGTCACCGGTATCGGCGACGACGACCGTCATGGCGCGCAATTGCTCTAGCTTGGAGGGCATTCCGGTCTCCGTGGGTGTCGTTTGTGCGAGATTTAGAGCATCGGACCCAAAAGTGGAATCCACTTTTGGGATCAAATCCGATGCTCCCTTCTTGGAAAGAGCGCATCGTTCTTGCGAAAAACCGGATCCACTTTTTCGCACGATGCGCTCGTGGGTTAATGCCCCGCCGTGAAGGGAAAATCCGTCACATGAAGAGGCCACGATGGGCCTTCACCCGGTCCAGGATGAAGGCATGAACCTCGGCGACGCGGTGGAGGCTGCGCATCTCGGCATGGGTGACGATCCAATAGGCCCGTGTGAAGGAGATGTCCGGCAGGACGACCTCCAGCTCCGGATATTGCCGGGCGGCGTAATCGTGGAGGATGCCGATGCCGACCCCGGCCCGCACGGCTTCCAGCTGGGCCACGACGCTCGCGCACTCGTATCGCCGGGGCCCGTATTTCTCGAGGCCGGAGAAATATTCGAGGGCCGGGCTGAAGATGAGATCGGCCACGTAGGTGACGAGCAGGCGGCCTAACAGATCCTCGGGCTCGGCAGGCTTGCCGTGGCGGTCGATATAGCTTCGCGAGGCGTAGAGTCTCAGGCGGTAATCGGTGAGCTTGCGCGAAACGAGCCGCCCTTCCGTCGGCTGCTCCACGGTGATCGCGATGTCCGCCTCTCGCTTGGACAGCGAGAAGGTGCGCGGCAGGGCCACCAGCTGGATCGTGAGGTCCGGGTGGCGCTCGGCCAGAGCGCCGAGCTCCGCCGCCAGGAAATAGGTGCCGAGTCCGTCCGGTGCGCCGACCCGCACGATTCCGGAGAGGGCGAGATCCGCCCCGCCGACCTCGTTGGCCACGGCCAGCGCCTGGCTTTCCATGCTCTCCGCCTTGGTCAGCAGGCGTTCGCCCTGCTCGGTCAGGGTATAGCCTTGGGGCTTTCGTTCGAAGAGCTTGGCCTGAAGCGCCTTTTCAAGGGAAGAGATGCGGCGGGAAACCGTGGTATGATCGGCCTCCAGCCGGCGGGCGGCCACCGTCAGCCGGCCTGCGCGGGCGACTGCCAGGAAAAAACGGAGATCGTCCCAATCGAAAGCGCTCATCCCTGCTCTGTAGCATATTGGGATTTTTGCACAACGCGACCTCACCTTCACCCATAGTCGTGCAGTTTCGACAATGCTAGAACGGGACACGCAACATCAGGAGAGAAACGCCATGCGCGAAGTCGGACATTTCATCGGCGGCAAGCAGGTCCCCGGAAAATCGGGCCGCACCACCGAATTCTTCCAGCCCATGACGGGCGAGGTGCTCGGCCGCGTCGCGCTGGCCTCCAAGGACGAACTGCGCCAAGCCGTCGAGAACGCGAAAGCCGCTCAGCCCGGCTGGGCCGCCACCAACCCGCAGCGCCGCGCCCGCGTGATGATGAAATTCCTGGAGCTCATCGCCAAGGAAATGGATTCTCTGGCCGAGCTGCTTGCCCGCGAGCACGGCAAGACCATTCCCGACGCGAAGGGCGATATCCAGCGCGGCGTCGAGGTGGTGGAGTTCGCCTGCGGCATCCCGCAGCTGATGAAGGGCGAGTTCTCGGAAGGCGCGGGACCCGGCATCGACATGTACTCGATCCGTCAGCCGCTCGGCGTCGTGGCCGGCATCACGCCGTTCAACTTCCCGGCCATGATCCCGATGTGGAAGTTCGCGCCGGCCATCGCCTGCGGCAACGCCTTCATCCTGAAGCCCTCAGAGCGCGATCCGGGCGTGCCGATGCGCCTCGCCGAGCTGATGATCGAGGCGGGCCTTCCCGCAGGCATCCTCAACGTGGTCAACGGCGACAAGGAAGTGGTGGACGCGATCCTCGACGATCCGGACATCAAGGCCGTCGGCTTCGTCGGCTCCTCGCCGATCGCGCAGTACGTCTATTCCCGCGCCACCGCCAACGGCAAGCGCGCGCATTGCTTCGGCGGCGCGAAGAACCACATGATCATCATGCCCGACGCCGATCTCGATCAGGCGGCGGACGCGCTCATCGGGGCAGGCTACGGCTCCGCGGGCGAGCGCTGCATGGCCGTGTCGGTCGCCGTGCCGGTCGGCAAAGCGACCGCCGACGCGCTGATGGACAAGCTGATCCCGCGCGTGGAGAACCTGAAAGTGGGCCCGTCCACCGATCCCTCCGCCGATTTCGGTCCCCTCGTGACCAAGGCACACATGGAGAAGGTGCGCGCTTACGTCGATCTCGGCGTCCAGGAAGGCGCGAAGCTCGTGGTCGACGGCCGCGGCTTCAAGATGCAGGGCTACGAGAACGGCTTCTACATGGGCGGCTGCCTCTTCGACGACGTGAAGCCCGATATGCGCATCTACAAGGAGGAGATCTTTGGCCCTGTCCTGTCGGTTGTGCGCGCCAAGAACTACGATGAGGCCCTGCGCCTGCCCTCCGAGCACGAATACGGCAACGGTGTCGCGATCTACACCCGCGACGGCGACGCCGCCCGTGACTTCGCCTCGAAGGTGAATGTGGGCATGGTCGGCATCAACGTGCCGATTCCGGTGCCGCTGGCTTATTACACCTTCGGCGGCTGGAAGGCCTCGGGCTTCGGCGACCTCAACCAACATGGCCCCGACGCGATCCGCTTCTACACCAAGACGAAGACGGTCACCTCGCGCTGGCCGTCCGGCATCAAGGAAGGCGCGGAATTCTCCATTCCGACGATGAAGTGAGCCAGGCTTGAAAGCCTCCTCGCGAAAAACTCTCGCCGCCGCTCTCAGCTTGGGAGCGGCGGTTTTCGCTTGGCCTGTCGAAGCGCTTCAATGTCCTCTTCCGCCCTATTCGCAAGAGGTCTTATCCCTTGGGCAAGCCCCTAAATCTGCCTCCGCCTATGCCCAGGAACGCATCGAGGAAATGCAATCGATCTTTCTCGGGCGCGTTGCGTCCGCTGAGTATATCCCCTTCACGAGCCGAGGCGGCGTTTCCATCATCACGTACGAAGTCTCCGACTGGTTCAAGGGGAGCGATGGGCCTCACGCCAGAATCGTCTGGTATCCAGCCATTCCCTGCGTGGAGAACTGCCCGCTTGAAGAAACGGTTAGCAGCCTGGAAGCCGACAGAACGACGGCCTTTGTCTTCGCGGAGCCCCTGAGCAGGAACATTCAGCTTAAGACAGGCAGGAGCGAGACTTGGGACGGCGAGAACCGCCCTTGTGGGAATCCCTCCCCGCTCCCTGTTACAAGGGAAGCTTTGCCCGGTCGGTCCAGCGCTGAATACGATGAGGTTCTTTTCAGGAACGCTCTGAGATCCGAGATCGAGATTCTAAAGAAGGAGCGGCGCTCCTAGCTTGTCCGATCCGGATTGAGCCTCTGCGATTAGCAAAGAGTAGAACTACAGAGGGGCGCAAGATGCGCTAAGATTGAGCCATGACCCAGTTCTCTCTGACCGAAGACCAGATTGCCGTCCGCGACATGGCCCTCGCCTTCGCGGCGGAGAACCTCGCCCCCCATGCCCTCGAGTGGGACGAGAAGAAGCATTTCCCGGTCGACGTGCTGCGGGAAGCAGCCGCCCTCGGCATGGCTTCGATCTATACCCGCGACGACCTGGGCGGATCGGGCATGACGCGGCTCGACGCCGCGCTCATCTTCGAGGCGCTCGCCACCGGGTGCCCCGCCATCTCGGCGTTTCTGTCGATCCACAACATGGTCGCGTGGATGATCGACCGTTATGGCTCCGAAGAGCAGCGTCAGCGCTTCCTGCCCTCCCTGTGCACCATGGAGCTCATCGGCAGCTATTGCCTCACCGAGCCCGGCTCGGGCTCGGACGCGGCGGCGCTCAAGACGAAGGCGGTGCGCGACGGCGATCACTACGTCGTCAATGGCGTCAAGCAGTTCATCTCAGGCGCCGGCACCTCGGACATCTACGTGACGATGGTGCGCACCGGCGAGGAAGGCCCCTCCGGCATCTCGACGCTCGTCATCGAAAAGTCGATGCCCGGCGTGTCCTTCGGGGCGCAGGAGAAGAAGATGGGCTGGAATGCACAGCCCACCGCCGCCGTCATCTTCGAGGATGTGCGCGTACCCGTCGCCAACCGCCTGTCGGACGAGGGCATGGGCTTCAAGATCGCCATGTCGGGCCTCGACGGTGGCCGGTTGAATATCGGCGCGTGCTCCCTCGGCGGTGCGCAGGCCGCCCTCGACAAGGCTCTCGCCTACACGAACGACCGCAAGGCCTTCGGCAAGCGCATCGCCGACTTCCAGGCCCTGCAGTTCAAGCTCGCCGACATGGCTACCGAACTCGAATGCGCGCGCACTTTTCTGTGGCGCGCCGCCTCCGCGCTCGACGCCAAGGCGCTCGACGCCACCAGGCTTTGCGCCATGGCCAAGCGCATGGCGACCGACACGGGCTTCGAGGTGGCGAACGCGGCGCTCCAGCTCCACGGCGGCTACGGCTATCTCGCCGATTACGGCATCGAGAAGATCGTGCGCGATCTGCGCGTGCATCAGATTCTCGAGGGCACCAACGAGATCATGCGCCTCATCGTGGCGCGCGATCTGGTGGGGCGCGGAAACAGGTAGACAGACCATGGGTGCGCCGCGCTCAACCTGATGCTGCACGCAACGAGCGCGGACGTCATGGCCGCAGGCTCCATATGGCTTTTGCGAACATCGCCACATCCTGGAAAGGGAGGACAATCATGACCAGCATCGCCGTCATCGGCCTCGGCAACATGGGGGGCCCCATGGCCGCCAATCTCGTCAAGGCGGGACACGCCGTGACGGGCTTCGACCTCTCTCCGGCCTCCTGCGATCAGGCGCGCTCCGACGGGGTGAGGATCGCGGGCTCCACGGCCGATGCCGTGCGCGATATGGAGATCGTGGTCACCATGCTGCCCGCGGGCAAGCATGTGCTCTCGGTCTGGGCCGATATCCTGCCGGCCGTACAGGACGGCGCGCTCCTGATCGACTGCTCCACCATCGATGTGGACAGCGCCCGCCAGGCGCACGCGATGGCCCGTGAGCAGGCGCGCAACCTCCTGACGCTCGACGCCCCGGTCTCCGGAGGTGTCGGCGGCGCGAAGGGGGCGACGCTCACCTTCATGGCAGGCGGCGCGAAGGAGGCTTTCGATCGCGCGGAGCCCGTTCTGTCCAAAATGGGCAAGAAGGTCGTCCATTGCGGAGAGGCGGGCGCCGGCCAGGCCGCGAAGATCTGCAACAACATGATCCTCGGCATCTCGATGATCGGCGTCGCTGAGGCGTTCGTGCTGGCCGAGAGGCTCGGGCTCTCGCATCAGGCCTTGTTCGATGTCGCCTCCACATCGTCAGGTCAATGCTGGTCGCTCACGACCTATTGTCCCGTTCCCGGCCCCGTGCCGACCTCGCCCGCGAACAACGGCTACAAGCCCGGCTTCGCCGCAGCCTTGATGCTGAAGGATCTCAGGCTGGCGCAGGACGCGGCTCTCGCGTCCGGCGCATCGACCCCGCTCGGTGCGGAAGCAGCCCAGCTCTACGCGCTCTTCAGCAACGCCGGTCACGAGGGAGACGATTTCTCCGGCATCGTCAACTTCCTCCGCGGGCAGAGAGGCTAACCATAGAGCGGCGGACGCAAAAGTAGGTACCGGTCTTGCGTAGAAAGATGCTCAAGAGCAGAGACTGACTGCATCGGATGTCAATCCGACGTCACGTCCGATGCTGTAGAGCCCGAAACCGTGGTTGTGCCCCTTACGGCCGACCGGGCGGGCCAATAAACGTTATACTATTGAGTATACAAAGGTTTGTGATGTGTTGCACGACACCTACAGCTTTTGTGCGCCTTGTCCGGTAGCGTGATCCTTCCCGATCGCTCAACCGACGATTGCTGTCCGATGGTCCGCTCCGCCCTTCCTACGGCCAATCCTTCCACCGACGCAGCCGCCCTGCTGCGGCGCCTCGGTTTCGCGCTTCTGCTGTTTGCCATTCCTCTGGCCGCGCTCTTCACCCGCAGGGCGCTTGTGATCATGGCCCCTCTGGCCGTGGCGCTCGTCGCCATGGCGGCCCTTCTGGACGGCAGCGCGAAGAACCCTTGGCAGAGGATCGTCGGTTTCGTGACCTCACGGGCCGGTCTCGCAGGGCTCGTTCTGGTGCTCTGGGCCGCCATGTCGCTGATCTGGACCCCCTTCCCGGCCCAGGCCTCGGAACGGCTTCTCAACATCGTCGCCATGGGCCTGATGGGCGTCGCGGGCTACCTGGCTCTGCCGGAACGGATGCGCTCGGCCAATCTGTATCTGCTCCCGGTCGGCGTGGGCCTTGCGGCCCTGATCGGGATCCCCATGCTCCTGCGGGGCGGGGGCCATCTCGACCCGGACGGGTTGGGCGTCGAGCGCGGCATGGTGACCCTCGTCCTGGTGCTCTGGCCCGCCCTGACATGGCTTCACTCCCGCGGCCGCAACCTGGAAGCCGTGGCGCTTGCACTGGCTGTGGCCGTGGGCGCCTTCCTCACGGAGGATCCCCTCCCCCTCATCGGCCTGACCGTCGGCGCACTCGCCTTCGCCCTGACAGCGGCAAGCCCCTGGACGGGATCGCGACTGATCGGCCTTCTCATGGCGGGCCTCCTGATCGCCGCACCCCTTGTCCCCTTCGTCCTGAAACCTGTGGCCGGAGTTCTGGGGGCGGACCCCTCCACCCTCGCAAGCCTGGAGATCTGGCAGGGACTCGTGCTCAAGGAGCCCCTGCGCCTTTTGACCGGTCACGGCCTCGAGACGGCCTGGCGCGGACGCCTGTTCGGCCTCCTGCCTCAGACTGCCCCGTTCAGCCTGCTGTTCGAAATCTGGTACGAACTCGGTCTCGTCGGAGCCGTCTCCGGGGCCGTTCTGCTCTGCCAGGCAGCCTTCGGCGCAAGGGGGGACCGCCCCATTCTCGGTCCCGGCGTCATGGCGTCCTTCGCAACCGCCTTCTCCCTCGGCGTCTGCGGCATCGGCACCGCCCAGATCTGGTGGTTCACGGCGCTCGTCGTGCTGGTCCTGGTCTTCATCGCGGTCGAGCGCGGCCAGTTCCGCACGAAACGCCCGAAGGCCATCCTGCACCGCCTGCGCTGATGCCGGACGGTTGTAAGGGCCGACCAGTCATCTTGACCGGCGGCCCCAGCCTCTGGTTCGCTGGACCCCGTTCGATTCACGCAAAGGACATCCTATGCCCATCATCAACCGCGTCGCCGATCTTGCCGATGAGATCACCGCCTGGCGCCGGGATTTCCACGAAAACCCCGAGCTTGGCTACGACGTTCACCGCACCGCCGGAATCGTGGCCGAGAAGCTGAAGAGTTTCGGATGCGACGAGGTGGTGACCGGCATCGGCCGCACCGGCGTGGTCGGTGTCATCAAAGGCAAGACGAATGCCTCCGGCAAGGTGATCGGCCTGCGTGCCGACATGGATGCGCTGCCGATCCTGGAGGCCACCGACCTGCCTCACGCGTCCAAGGTGCCCGGCAAGATGCATGCCTGCGGCCATGACGGCCACACGGCCATGCTGCTGGGCGCGGCGAAATACCTGGCCGAGACCCGCAACTTCGACGGCACCGCGATCATGATCTTCCAGCCCGCGGAGGAAGGCGGCGGCGGCGGCGACGCAATGGTGAAGGACGGCCTCATGGAGCGCTTCGGCATCCAGGAGGTCTACGGCATGCACAATTGGCCAGGCGTCGGGGTCGGGCAGTTCGCGATGCGCTCGGGCTCCGTCATGGCGGCGGCGGATCGCTTCACGATCACCATCGAAGGCAAGGGCGGCCACGCGGCCTACCCGCATAACTGCATCGACCCCATCGTCACCGCCGCTCACGTGATCACCGCTCTCCAATCCGTGGCATCACGCAGCGTAAATCCCCTTGAATCGGTCGTGGTGTCCGTCTGCACCGTCAAGGCGGGCGATACCTTCAACGTCATCCCGCAGACGGCAACCCTGCTCGGGACCGTTCGCACCCTCTCGCCCGCTATCCGCGATCTGGCGGAAACGAGGATCCGCGCCATCATCGAGAACACCTGCGCAGTCTTCGGCGCCAAGGCCGAGATCGAATACAATCGCGGCTACCCGGTGACCGTGAACGACGCCGAGAAGACCGGGTTCGTCGCGTCGGTCGCAAAGGCCATTGTCGGCGAGAGCGCCGTCCAGACGAATTTCCCGCCCGAGATGGGCGCGGAGGACTTTTCGTACATGCTGGAGAAGCGGCCGGGCGCCTATATCTTCGTCGGCAACGGCGATACGGCGGGCGTGCATCATCCCGCCTACGACTTCAACGATGCGGCAACGCCCTACGGCGTATCGCTCTGGGCGAAGATCATCGAGACCGGGATGCCTGTCGGTCCGGAGGAGCAGCGGCGGTGATGCCGGCCCGCACCCTGCCCTGAACCGCAGAATCTTCAGAATCGTGCTGCCGCCGGTGTGAAACCGGCGGCAGACGCGTCATGTGCGTTCAGTGCAGGACCATCGACCTGAACGGATCGACATAGGCCTGCAGCATGACCAGAATGCCCACAAGGGACGCCAGCACGATGGAGTGCCAGAACACGAACCGCAGAATGCTGCCCTCGTGACCGAACCAGTTCGTGGCCGTGGAGGCCACGACGATGGATTGCGCATCGATCATCTTGCCCATGACGCCGCCGGATGAGTTCGCGGCCGCCATGAGAATGGGCGACAGACCGAGCTGCTCGGACGTGATCTTCTGCAGGCCGCCGAACAGTACGTTGGACGCGGTGTCCGAACCTGTGAGCGCCACGCCGAGCCAGCCGAGCAAGGTGCCGAAGAACGGATACAGAATACCCGTCCCGGCAAAGGCCAGCCCCAGCGTCGCATCGACCCCGGCAAACCGCGTGAGCGTGCCGATCGCGAGCATCGACGCAATGGTGATGAGGGAATAGCGCAGGACCCAGATCGTCTCGAACCAGGCGGTGATGAGCCGCAGGGGCGAGAAGCCCATGAAGAAACCCGCGATGATCGCCGCGATCAGCACACCCGTGCCCGTATAGGACATGTAGGTGAAGGCGAAGACGGCGGCCTCGGGCGTCGGATTGGCCACGATGGGCGCGACCTTCTGCACGAGATTGTGCAGGCCCGGCACCGGATAGTTCCAGATGAAGATGGGGTTCACCAGGGCCTTGAACCAGCCGGTTCCCCAGATGGCGACGATGATGGAGAGAATGATCCATGGCACCCAGGCGCGGATCACCTCGCTGCGTGGCGCATGAGGCGCGATGTTGGTCGCGCCTGCGCCCAAGGGTGCCGGATGGGTCAGAGTACCGGCCGATTCATCCCGTGTGCGCAGGGCGGGAGACGTCCAGATCACCTTCGGCTGCCAGATTCGCATGAAGCCGACGAGACAAGCCATGGAGATGAGCGATGCGCCGATGTCGACGATCCAGGGATTGATGTAATTCGAGATCAGGAACTGCGGAACCGCGAAGGAGACCGCGCAGACCAGGATCGCCGGCCAGACCTGAAGCATGCCGCGGAAGCCCGCGAAGACCCAGATCAGCCAGAACGGCACGATCACCGAAAAGAAGGGCAGTTGGCGTCCGACCATCGCACCGAGCACGTAAGGATCGAAGCCCGTGACCGAGGCCAGTCCCTGAATCGGAGCGCCGAGCGCGCCATAAGCCACGGGAGCGGTGTTGGCGATGAGCGAGAGGCCGGAGGCTGCGAGCGGCGAGAAGCCGAGGCCGATGAGGATGGCGCCCGTCACCGCCACGGGAGTGCCGAAGCCGCCCGCACCTTCGAAGAACGCCCCGAACGAGAAGGCGACGAGCAGCAATTGGAGGCGGCGATCCGTCGTGATGCCGCCCACGGATTGCTGGAGGATCGCGAAGTACCCTTTCTCCACCGTCAGCCGGTAGAGGAAGATCACGTTGAGAATGATCCAGCCGATGGGGAACATGCCGGTCACGACCCCGAAGAGTGCGGCCCGGATGGCAAGCCCGGCGGGCATGGTGAACAGGACGGTGGCGACTACGATCGCCACCAAGAGCGCGATCACGGCGGCGATGTGTGCCTTGACCTTGCCGGAGGCGATCATCACCAGAAGCAGGACCACCGGGATGGCGGCCGCAAGCGTCGACAACGTCGCGTTGCCGAATGGATCGTAGACTTGGCTCCACATGAGCTTTTCCCCTGAACCCGCCAGCGCAAGCCGGCGCACGTGGCATGGCGGTCAGGCCGAAGCGGTCACCCCGCCTCTGGAAAAGCTAGAAGGTTATTCTACTACGACAATATAAACTTAAGGGGAATCTTGGGCGCTCGCCGCCCGGTCAGTCCTTGTTGGAACAGGCGAGCAGCCCTTCGAGATCGATGTAATGGCCCGCGCGATCCCGCTTGGCCGCGAGGTAACTCACATTCTCCGCCGTCGGACGGCCGAGCACGCGGTGGTCCGAGATCACCCGAAGGCCCGCTTCGGAGAGCGCCCGGATCTTCTCCGGGTTATTGGTCATCAGCCGCACCGCGTTCACACCGAGCTTCTTCAGCATGACGGCGGCAAAATCGAAGCGACGCTGGTCGGCCTCGAAGCCGAGGACCTCGTCGGCCTCGTAGGTATCGTAGCCCTGGGACTGAAGCTTGTACGCCCGGATCTTGTTGGCGATGCCGTTTCCGCGCCCCTCCTGATCGAGATAAAGCAGGACCCCGCCTTCGTTCTCGGCCATGAACCGCACGGTTTCGCGCAATTGATCGCCGCAATCGCATTTGAGGCTGCCGAACAGGTCCCCGGTCAGGCAGGCGGAATGGAGCCGCACGGTCACGGGCTTCGAGAGATCCGGCTTTCCGACGATGATCGCCACCTGATCCCGCAGGCCCTCGCCGCCCCGGAAGACGACGAATTCACTGGTGGGAGCCCCTTCGAGCGGCACGGGGGCACGGCTGACGATCGCAAGGTCGGCCGCCTTGGCCCGGCGATAATCGCGGACGGCCGCGCCCGAAACCCGGACCAGAGACCGATCGATCTCGATCCCGGCCGAGAGGGGCACCACGATCACCGGGGGCAGGACCAGGGACAGGCGGGCGAGTTCCAGCGCCTCCTCGTCCAGAGCGTCGGTCGGACGAACCGGCGCATCGATTCGTCCTTCGAGGCTGAGGGCGAGGGTCTCGATCCGCTTCCGCTCGACGACGGGCAGGGCGACGCGTCCGGGCATATCCCGCTCGAGCCCCAACCGGCGCAGGCGGGCCGCCGGAAGGACCAGGTGGGCATGGCCACCGGCCAGGGCCTCGATCTCCGCGCCGCGGCCCTCGTCCAGATCCTCGACCCCGACCACGAGCGCGCTGCCCTCAGGGCCATCGATCACGACCGGCCGGGCGCTGCGGAACTCCATGATCGCCCGCTCGACGGAGGCTGTCGCGGGGTTGTCTGACAGGCTTAAAACGAGACGCATCATCGCTGAACTCTGGGAAGGCCCTTTTCGTGACGGGGGTCAGGATCAACCGGCCGTCCAAAGCCAAGCTGATATTTCCGGGCACCTTATCACAGGCGTCCCATGAACCCTAACCCTGCAGATAGGATGGCTGATATGCTCTATCAACAGCCCGCTCGACGGGGGCTGTCAGCCGGGCTATCTGTGCGACGTTTTCGGCTTGGACCCTTTTCGAGACGGTTTGATGGCGCGCACATTCCTTTCCCGGCTTTTCGCTCTTGGCCTCGCTCTCGGCCTGCTGGGCCTCGTCCCAACGGCCCAGGCCGCCAGCCTCGATGGCTTGTCCGTCAAGGTGACGAACACCAGCGAGCCGGTGCTCTGCGCGGAAAAGGACAACGTCGCCGTCAACTTCGCTTCGCCCGAGGTGAAGAGCTTCCGGATCGAGGCCGTGCACCCGGCCTATATGGGCAGTCTTCGCCAGGACCGTTGGGAACCGGATTGGACGGCCTGCGAGGATATTTCCGAAGAGACCTCCGCGAAGCCGCATCCTGTGATGCACATCCTCTACGAGGACGGGAATCTGCGCATCATGGGGCTCACCTTCAGCGAGTTCTGGCGCCCCACCGACGTCACGGTCACCATCGGCGACAAGGTGTCCCGCAACGTCCACCTGCTTCAGCTCCTGAAGAAGCACAAGGGCAAGGCGGAGGAGGTCATCGCCATGTATCCGGGCGACGGCTATTGGCGGATCAAGCCGCTGCCGCCGCAGCATCTCGATTGGACGGCCTACGGTTCGTCCTTCATCGTCGGCCCGGTGGAATTCGATCAGCGCCCCGTGGCGAACCTGAAGGACGTCGCCTTCGACCCCGAGACCATGCGCTTCACCCTCACCCTCGCCAAGGGCGGCAAGGCTCAGGTCGCGATCGCTAATCTCAACGAAGAGCGCATGACCCTCGACGTGAGCTTCGATCAGGCGGTTTCGGGCGTGCCTTTCGCGACGTTGCGCTCCATGTACGTGACCGAGTTCAACGCGGATGTGGCGCGCATCGCGGTGCGCGAGGAAAAGGCCCGCTCCTGGCGGGAGGACATGATCATGACCTTCCAGGATGCCATGGCGACCGACGCATGGATGGGACGCCTCGTTCCCTCACGTCACAATACGAGCGCGCCGGACATGATGTTCAACCATTTCCGCGCGGAGCCGGCTCCCTCGCGCTGAGCATGCGACCGATCGCGGCCCATGGCCGCCCGTCGATCAGCATGAGACCCGCCGCGATCAGCGCCATGCCCGCCGCGTGGCGCCACTCCAGGGTCTCGCCCAGGATCAGCACGCCGAAGAGAATGGCGCTGACCGGAATGAGAAACGTTACGAGGCCCACATTCGTGGCGCCCGCTCGTGCGAGCAGGCGGAAGAAGATAAGATAGGCGAAAGCCGTCGAGACCAGCGCAAGCGACAGAATGGACAAAACGGTCGCCGTGCTCGGCATGGGCAATGTCCAGGGCCGGTCGACGACGAGGCTGATGGGCAGAAGAATGCAGCTCGAGGCCGTCACCTGCCCTGCGGCCGCGACCAGCGGGGCGATCCCCAAAGTCTTGAAACGACGCCCGAACACACCCGAGAAACCGTATGAGAGAGCCGCCGCGAGGACCGCGAGCTGCGCCAGCACATTGGCGTTCAGGGACGTGAACGCGGCGGCCCCGATCATGACGGCGACGCCGAGAAAGCCGACCACGACTCCGCCCAGGCGTGTCCCCGTCAGCCGTTCGTCATTCGTGAGGTAATGCGCCACGATGACGGTGAAGAGCGGCGTCGTGGCATTGAGAATCGATGCCAGACCGCTCGCGATATGGCCCTGCCCCCAGACGATCAGGCTGAAGGGTATGACATTGTTGAGAATTCCCATTCCAAAGAAGGCGGCCCATGCCCGACGCTCCCGCGGCAGATGCATGCCCATGACCCGCAGCACGACCTGCAGCGCGAGAGCCGCGAGCAGCACCCGCAGGGCCACGATGGTCAGCGGCGGCAGCTCCTTGACCGCGACGCCGACGAACAGGAACGAGCCTCCCCAGATGATGGAGAGGAGCCCGAGCAGCGCCCAATCCGAGGCCGCGATGGTTTTTTGAACAGGTGCCTGAGGCATGAGCCGTTTTCCGGATGAGAATGCTCTCTCATGCCATGACACGAGATGCTCCGCGACCCGATTCCTGTGATGGTATCCATCCGCCCTTCCAGTGGTCCATCCCTGCGCAGGTTGGAAGGCGGCAAGATTTGATTTACGAAAGATGTGGGTTGTTCGCGGTCTTTACCGCTCGTTCATGCCTTCGGTGGAGTTTAGGGGCATCACGCGTCCCTGGAAGCCTCAGGCATGAACCCGCAGACCTCGCACCACTCGCCCTACAGCGCCGGCGATCATCGCTATGGCCAGACGCGCGCCCAGGTGCGATCGAGCTTCTGCATCATGCCCCATACGCCGCACCCCGAGCGCAATGCCAGCTTCATCTTCGGCCGCTCGGATTCGCGCATCCGCCCGCTGCTTAACCAGGCGGAAAGGAACCGGCTGCATTGCTGGTCCATGATCATCGCCCTCGCGTCCGCCGCCGGCGGCACGACCCTGCTCCTGACCGCCATCCTCCGCTGAGAGCCCTTGGGGCGTCATGGGGCGGATCGGAACCGGTTCTCCACACCGAACCACCCTCTCCAGCATCGGACGTGACATCGAACCCGCATCCGATGCTGTAAGACACTGCCGGCGGGCATCTTTCCACGCAAGACCGGGGCGATTTTTTCGCACGATGCGCTAGCGGAGCGGCCAGAAGACCATGATGAGCGGCGTTCCCACGACGACGACGATGATGGAGAGCGGCAGCCCGAGCCGCCAGTAATCACCGAAGCGATAGCCGCCCGGCCCCATCACGAGGGTGTTGCACTGGTGCCCGATGGGGGTGAGGAAATCGCAGGCCGCCCCGATGGCGACCGCCATCAGGAAAGCGTCGGGCCTGAAACCGAGCTGCTTTGCAAAGCTCGCCGCGATGGGCGCCATCACGAGCACGGTCGCTGCATTGTTGAGGAACGGCGTCACCGCCATGGCGGCGATCATGATGAGCACGAGCGCTCCGGTCGGGGGCAGCATGTGCGCCACCGACGACAGCCAGCCCGCGATCAGATCCGTGCCGCCGGTGGTGCGAATGGATTCGCTGACCGGGATGAGGGCTCCGAGCATGACGATGATCGGCCACTCGATGGTCTCGTAGACCTCGCGCAGCGTGAGCGAGCCGAAGAGGACGAGGAGAACGCCCGCGCCGAAGAAGGCAATCGAAACAGGCAACACGTTGAAGGCGACGAGAGCCATCGTGGCGCCCAGGATGGCGACGGGCAGGACGCTGCGGCGGGCGTTGCCGAGGCGGATTTCGCGCTCGGCAAGAGGGAGACACCCGAGGTCGCGCAGCGTATCCGGAAGCTTCTTGAGGTTGCCTTGGAGCACCAGCACGTCGCCGGCCCGCAAGGTGATGGTCCGCAGCCGCTCCTTGAACCGCTCGCCGCTGCGGCTCACCGCGATCAGATTCACGCCGAAGCGCTCATAAAGGCCGATCCGCTCGGCGGACAGGCCGCCGAGCGCCGAGTTCGGCCCGACGATCGCCTCGATCACGCCGATCTCATCCGTCGCCTCTTCGATGACCGGCAGGCGATGCTCCCGGCTGAGCTTGAGACCGGCCCGGGCCACGGCGCTTTCCAGCGCCTCGGACTCCCCCTCCAGCATGAGAAGATCGTTCTCGCGGAGCGTCACGTCCGGCAACGGACTGGAGCTGCGGGTTTCGCGGCGGATGATGGCGGCCACCTTCACCTCGCCGTTGGCGAGCTTGTGAAGATCGGCGACCGTCTGGCCCACCACATCGGATTCCGCGGTGACCCGTGCCTCGGTCACGTAGTCCTTGATGTTGAGCGCCTCGTCCAGGGACGCAGCGCCTTTCCGGCCTTTCGGCAGAAGGCGGTAGCCGAAGGCGAGAAAGGCCACGCCCGCCACCGCGATCCCGATGCCGACCGGCGTGAAGTCGAACATGCCGAAGGGCTCGCCCAGCAATTCGCCGCGCACGCGGGACACGATGATGTTGGGCGATGTTCCCACGAGCGTGACGATGCCGCCCAGGAGAGACCCGAAGGCCATGGGCATCAGAAAGCTGGAAGGCAGCGTGTTGGTCCGGCGTGCGATCTGGAACGCGACGGGGATCATCATCGCCAATGCGCCGATATTCTTCACGAATGCGGACAGGACCGTCACCGAGGCGACCAGCACGACGACCTGGCTCTGCTCGCTGCGCAGGTAAGGCGCCGCCCGGTTGAGCGCGACCTCGAGCACACCCGACTTCGCCACCGCCGCGCTGACCAGAAGAGCGCTCGCGACGATGATGACGATATCGTCGCTGAACCCCGAGAAGGCCTGATTGGCCGGCACGATTCCGACGAGCACCGCAACCAGAAGCGACATCACGGCGACGAGGTCGTATCGGAAACGCCCCCAGACGAAGAGCGCCATCATCCCGGCGACGATGGCGAAGGACAGCATTTGCGGATGGGTCATGGGGGATACGTGAATGAGGGAACCGTCCCTCTAACGCGCGAGCAACCTTCTTTGTGCCCTTTCCTCACTGCCCGAGGACGAGAGCCCAATAGCGGCCATAGCGGTTGTTGGCGTCCGCACGGGCAAGGCCGATCTTGCGGGCCTCGGGCATCAGCAGGTTGACGTTGTGGCCGGGCGAGGCCTTCCAGCGGCCGATGGCGCCGTCGACCGAATCGGAGCCTGCCGAAAGGTTCTCGGCCGCATAGCCCATGATCCCGAACTTATCCATGCGGCTGGCGAAATTGCCGTGACTGAGACTGCCGGCGGCAGCCACCACGCGGGCCTGGTATTCCGCCGCCTCGTTGAGCCTCGAATCCACGGTCACCGGACTCAGGCCCCTGGAGACGCGATAGGCGGAAATGAGTCTCGCGGCTGCGGCCGCATCGTTTGTGGAGCTGGCGAGAACCTTATCGCCGCCCATGAGCGACGTGTCGCCGGCGCAGCCCGCAAGCGCCAGGGCCAGCAGAACGCAAAACGAAAGAACACGCATCGATATTCCCCCTTGAGGCGGCTTGAGGCGCCGCTCCTCTTGAAAAAAGATCCTGTGGCGGTCATGTGCAGGGCGACGGCCCGATGCGTTGAATGCCATGCTGCAGCGCGAGGGTCCAGACGGTTTCCCATCCCCCTTTCCGCGTCAGCTGACCGCATGCCCCCCTCCTCCTCCATATCCCGGGCCGCCATCGTGGGCGGAGGTCCCGCCGGCCTCATCGCGGCGGAAGCCCTTGCAGGCGCCGGCGTTTCCGTGACCGTCTACGATCGGATGCCTTCCGTCGGACGCAAGCTCCTCATGGCGGGCCGGGGCGGACTGAACCTCACCCATTCCGAGGACCTGGAGCGATTCGTCACCCGCTATGCCGAAGCCAAGCCGGTTCTGAAACCTCTGATCGAGGCGTTCGGCCCCCAGGACCTGAGGGCCTGGTGCGAGGGCCTTGGCCAGGACACCTTCGTGGGCTCGAGCGGGCGGGTCTTCCCGAAGGCCTTCAAGGCCTCGCCCCTGCTCCGCGCCTGGCTGGCGCGCCTGGAGGGTCTCGGCGTGCGCTTCGCCCTGCGCCACACGTGGCGGGGCTGGGACCCGGAAGGCGCCCTCGTCTTCACGACTCCCGATGGCGAAACGGTGAGGGCCCGGCCCGACGTCACGATTCTCGCCCTGGGAGGGGCCAGCTGGCCGAGGCTCGGCTCCGACGGTTCCTGGACGGACCTCCTCCGGGAGAAGACGATCGCCATAGCCCCCCTGCGCCCGGCCAATATGGGGTTCACCCTCCCCTGGTCCGACATCATGCGCCGGTTCGAGGGCGAGCCCTTGAAGCGCATCGCCCTGACCTTCGAGGGCGTGACCGTGAAGGGCGAAGCGCTCGTCACGGCTGACGGCATCGAGGGCGGCGCCGTCTATGCCCTCTCGGGGCGCCTGCGCAACGCCGTCGAGCGGCAGGGCAGCGCCCAATTACTGCTCGATCTTCGGCCCGATCTTTCCCTCGATGACCTGACGAAGCGCCTGAGCGCCCCCCGCAAGGGGCAATCGGCCTCCACGTTCCTGAGGAAGGCAGCCGGTTTGAGCCCGCTCGCCGTCGCCCTGCTGCGCGAATCGACGCCCGAGCTTCCTATGGCGCCTGCGGCCCTCGCCCGCCTCATCAAGGCCCTGCCGCTCACGCTGACGGGTACGAAATCCCTGGAACGGGCCATTTCCACAGCAGGCGGGATTCCTTTCAGCGAGGTGGACGACCGCCTCATGCTCAAGCGCCTGCCCGGCGTCTTCGTGGCCGGCGAGATGCTGGATTGGGAGGCTCCGACCGGCGGCTACCTGCTCCAGGCCACCTTCGCGACGGGGCTCGCCGCCGCCCGGGGCGCCCTGATGTTCCTTCGGATTCCCGATGCCGCATTGACCTTGGGACCATCCTCGGCCACACGGCAATCGTGATCGACCCGCGCAAGATTCTCCAAGACGTTTTCGGCTTCCCCTCCTTCCGCGAAGGACAGGAGGAGATCGTGCGCGCCGTGCTGGCGGGCGAGGACGTGCTCGCCATCATGCCGACCGGAGCGGGCAAGTCCCTGTGCTACCAGCTCCCGACGCTGGCCCGCCAAGGCCTGACCGTCGTGGTCTCGCCGCTGATCGCCCTCATGCGCGATCAGGTGGCGGCGCTGCGCCATTTCGGCGTCGAGGCCGGAAGCCTCAACTCCGCCAACGACCAGGAGGAGAACCGCCGCGTGGTCGATGCGGTGCGCGACGGGCGCATGCGGGTTCTCTACGCCTCTCCCGAACGCCTGGCGAACACGGGCACCACCGAGTGGCTGGGGCGCTCCGGCGTGAACCTGCTCGCCATCGACGAGGCTCATTGCGTCTCGCAATGGGGGCACGATTTCCGCCCCGAATACGCGATGCTCGGCGAGGTCCGCCGGCGTCTCGGCAATGTGCAGACCATCGCGCTCACCGCCACCGCCGACGTCGCGACACGCGGCGACATCATGTACCGCCTGTTCGAAGAGGAGCCGCGCCTCTTCATCCATGGCTTCGACCGACCGAACCTCAGGCTCGCCATGCAGGCGAAGGAGCATGCGCGGCGCCAGCTCTTCTCGTTTCTCGACAAGCACCGGCACGAAAGCGGCATCGTCTATTGCTCGTCCCGCGATGCCACGGAGCGGCTCGCCGATTCCTTGAGCCAGGCGGGCTACCGGGCGCTTCCCTATCATGCCGGCATGCATCAGGCCGAGCGGGCCAAGAACCAGGACATCTTCCTGCAGGAGGACGGCGTCGTCATGGTCGCCACCGTCGCCTTCGGCATGGGCATCGACAAGCCGGACGTGCGCTTCGTCGCCCATGCGGCCCTGCCGAAATCCATCGAGGCCTATTACCAGGAGATCGGACGCGCCGGCCGCGACGGAGCGCCCGCCGACACGCTGACCCTCTACGGTCTCGACGACATGCGCCTGCGCCGGCTGCAGATCGAGCAGAGCGATGCGGCGGGCGAGCAGAAGCGGGTCGAACTCCAGCGGCTCAATGCGCTCGTGGCCCTGTGCGAAGCGCCCCGTTGCCGGCGCCAGACCCTGCTCGCCTATTTCGGCGAGACCACCGAGCCCTGCGGCAATTGCGATCTGTGCATCGACGGCGTCATGTCCTTCGACGGTACCATCGAGGCCCAGAAGCTTCTCTCGGCCATCGTGCGCACCGGCGAACGCTTCGGCACGGAACATCTCATCAACATTCTCGTGGGCGAGGGAACCGAGGCCGTCCTCCGCTTCGGTCACGACAAGCTGAAAACCTTCGGCGTCGGCAAGGACCGCTCGAAGAACGAGTGGCGCTCTCTCCTGCGACAGATCTATGCCGCCGGACTCGTGAGCCTGGAGCTTGCCGAATACGGCCGCTGGACGCTGACGGACAAGGGAGTTGCCGTTCTCAAGGGTCAGGAGCGGATCGAGCTTCGCTCGGACGTGCTCGTGAAGCCCGCCGACCGGCGCCGCCGCCGCTCGCGCATCGAGGCGGAGACCGCCGTGCCCTCCGACGACCCGCTGCTCCTCGATCTCAAGGCCCTGCGGACACGCCTCGCCAAGGAAGAGGGCGTTCCGGCCTACGTGATCTTCTCCGACCGCAGCCTCATCGACATGGCGGCCAAGCGTCCGACCACTGCCTTCGGCTTCGGCGAGGTCCATGGCGTCGGTCAGGCCAAGCTCGACCGCTATGCGGATGCGTTTCTCGAGGTTCTGAAGTCGCACGCGGCTTGAGAAATCCTCCCGTCGTGGCCGGACATGTTCCGGCCATCCACGTCTATATGGCTCCGAGAGTCCAAGATGTGGATCACCGGGACGAGCCCGGTGATGACGATGATGCTTCAGTCTCCACCCAGCGTCCCTCACGGGCGCTCTTCGCCATGGCGTCGACCGTGCGTTCGATGCCGATGCCGTCCTCGAACTCGATCAGATGGGCGCTCTCTCCGGCGATGCGCCGCATCAGCTCGCGGCATTCGATGATCTTCAGGTCGTTGAAGCCGAGGCCGTGTCCGGGCGCGGGAATGAACCTGTCGTAGGGCGGGTGCTGCGGCCCGGCCAGGATGGTGCGAAACCCTCGTGTCTCCTTCGGGCCGTCGGCCGTATAGAGCTGCACCTCGTTCATGCGCTCCTGGTCGTACGCGATGGTGCCCTTGGAGCCGAAAAGCTGGAGCGCGATGCGGCCCTTGCGGCCCCAGGCGGAACGGTTGACGGCGAGGAATCCCGACGCGCCGTTCTCCATCTCCATCAGCACGGTCGCGATGTCGTAGGTCTCGACGGCACGGCGTCCACCGCCTTGCACGGGACGATCCGCATAGGGCTTCGCCATGTGGCCGCACACGCGCCGCACGCCCCCGAGAAGCGTCAGGAGGAGGCTCAAAGGATGGACGGCGAAATCGTCGAGCGCGCCATGGCCCGACGAAGCCTCGCTCTTCCAATAGAAGAGGTCCTCGGGATCGGCCATGAAGTCCTCGTCCATTTCGAGGCGCACATGGTTCACGTCACCGATCCGCCCCTCGTCGAGGATGCGGCGGATCAGACGCATGACCGGGTTCTGGATGTAGTTGTAGCCCAGCGCCGCGACCTTGCCGGAAGCCCGCGCCGCTCTGAGCATGCGCTCCGCATCGTCCAGCCTCACGGCCATCGGCTTCTCGCACCACACGTGCTTTCCGGCCTCCAGCGCCGCGATCGCCATGTCCGGATGGAAGGCGTTGGGCGTGGTGATCGACACCACGTCGATTGCGGGATCGCTCACGAGCGCGCGCCAGTCGCCGGTCGCACGCTCGAAGCCGAGTTCGCGCGCTTTTGTCTCGGCGAGATCCTGCGAAGCCTCCGCCAGCATCACGAGATGCGGGCGAGGAACATCACCGAAGACCGGCGCGACGGAGTTCCAGGCCAGGGCATGGCACTTGCCCATATAGCCCGTGCCGATAAGGCCGACCTTGAGTGAACTCATAGTGATCTCCCTTGAGAACTGTGTCGAGAGTTGCAGGTGGCATGGTTTTTCAATAGTAATGATATTACGCTAACTTTCGTTAGTTGGAGGATCGGTGATCCATGCAGGATGAAACCAAGCGGGATTTGGATTTTTCGCCGGAGGAATGGTCGATTATTGTCGGCTTCTCCTCCTGGCGCGGAACTGCGGGAAACCGGCTCGGCTGGTATGCGTCCGCCCTGGGCGCGGTTGTCACCCTTGGTGCCTACGGTGCCTGGAAGGGCGACATCATCGCCGTCGGCTTGGCCTTCATTTGCCTGCCGGCCTATGTGCTTTGGCTCTCTATCGGCCAACTCCGTGGTATCCAGATTTATCAATCGATCTTCAGCAAGATCGTCGCTTTCAAAGAGCCTTCGGAACCGTCGCCCGCTCTCGAAGACTCTCCTGATGCAGGTCTTCCGTTACCCGCTCACCAGAGTAGTCCCTAAACCATCCCGCCGAGCTCCTCCGACACGGCCTGCAATTCCTTGCCGCCGGCCATGAGGTTCTGCAATTGGTCGATGGCGATTGCGGATTTGGCGTAGGTGCCGAGCGTCTTGCCGCGATTGAGCACCGTGAAGCGGTCGCCCACCGCATAGGCGTGGCGCACGTTGTGCGTGATGAAGATGACGCCGAGGCCCTTTTGGCGCACCTGATGGATGTATTTGAGGACCATCGAGGTCTGCGCCACGCCGAGCGCCGAGGTCGGCTCGTCGAGGATCAGCACCTTGGCGCCGAAATAAACCGCGCGGGCGATCGCCACACATTGCCGCTCGCCGCCGGAGAGCGTGCCGACGGCCTGATGCGGATCACGCACATCGATGCCGATCTTGCACATTTCCTCGCGGGTGACCGCGTCGCAACGGTCGAAATCCACGAAGCGGAAGGGAAAGACGCCTTTGACGGGTTCGCGCCCCATGAAGAAATTGCGTGTGACCGACATGAGCGGAATCATGGCCAAGTCCTGATAGACCGTGGCGATGCCTGCATCGAGCGCATCGCGTGGGCTGCCGAAGGCGACATGCTGCCCCTCCACCAGGAACTCGCCCGAGGTCGGCTTGTGAACTCCGGACAGGGTCTTGATGAGAGTGGACTTGCCGGCGCCGTTGTCGCCGAGCAGGCACATCACCTCGCCGCGATTGACCGTGAGCGATACGCCCGAGAGCGCGATCACGGAGCCGAAATGCTTGACGAGGTTGCGGATGTCGATCAGCGGGACGTTCGTGGCGGCCGTATCCATCAGCGCTCTCCCGTCACCTTGCGGCGGATGAAGTTGTTGAAGAGAACCGCCAGCAGCAGCATGGCGCCCAGGAAGACCTGGAACCAGTCCGAGTCGAAGCGGGTATAGGTGAGGCCGATCGACACCATGCCGAAGATGATGGCACCGAAGAAGGCCCCGATGGCCGAGCCGTAGCCGCCGGTGAGCAGGCAGCCGCCGATCACCGCCGCGATGATCGCCTCGAATTCCTTCTGGAAGCCGCGCCGCGCATCGGTCGAGCCTGCGTCGAGCACGGTCAGGATGGCGACAAGAGCCGCCGCGCAGGCGGTGAGCATGAAGAGGCCGGTCTTCACGCGGTCGACCGGAACGCCCGAGTTGCGGGCCGCGTTGGCGTCGCCGCCCGCCGCGAAGATCCAGTTGCCGGCCCGCGTGCGCAGCAGGATCCAGGTAGCGACGAGCGCGAATCCGATGAACCAGAGAATGGAGACCGGAACGCCCGTCACGGTCGGAGTCCCGTTCGGAAATTTCGCGATGAGGTCGTGTGCGGCAAGCCACGCGAACAGGCCCTCGAGCGCGCTCCCCGAAAAGATCTCGCGGACCCAGTCCTCGTTTTCCGACGCGACGATGCCGCGCATCTGCGTGGATCCGCCGGTCGCCCATTTGAGCCCGACGAGGGACAGGCCGCGCAGGATGAACAGGAAGGCCAGCGTGACGATGAAGGAGGGCAGCCGCGTGCGAATGACGATCTGCCCGTTCAGGCCGCCGAGAACGGCCGCCACCGCGAAGGTGGCCGCGATCGCCAGGAGAAGCGGCCATCCGGTCAGCGTGATGAAGGATCCGAAGACAAGGCCCGTGAAGGCCACCATGGAGCCGATGGAGAGATCGAACTCGCCGCCAATCATGAGCAGCGCCGCCGCGATGGCGAGAATGCCGAGCTGCGAAGCCGGCGAGAGAATGTTCATCACGCCCGCGAGCGAGAACATCGAGGCATCGGCGGTGGAGAGAAAGAAGATCGCGACCAGGATCAGGCCCGCCAGGGCACCGAGCTCCGGACGGCGCATGATCTTCGTGAGAAGGGAAACCTCCTTCAGGCGCTCGTCCTGGATCTGCTTGATGGCAGGAGCCGGCGAGATGTCGGCGGTCGGGTGGGTGGTGTCCACCATGGAAGCCTCCCCTTTCAAGAAAACCGTCTGAAAAGAAGAAGCCCGCGAGCAATTGCGATCGCGGGCTTCGACGAGGTTCAGCGAATTCCCTTCGCCGACAGGTCGATCACCTGATTGGCCTTTTCCTTCGTGATCAGGTTCGGGCCGGACGCTACGTTGCCGCCGGGCATCAGGCCGTATTTCGCGTTGAGCGCGAGGAACGTCACGGGCAGATAGCCCTGCAGGAACTGCTGCTGATCGATGGCGAACACAGCCTCGCCCGCGGCCACCGCCTTGAGGAAGCCGGCGGAGAGATCGAAGGTTGCGACGCGCACGGCGCCCGCCTTGCCGGCGTCCTTCACGGCCGCGACGCTCGGCTCGCCCGCCGTTCCGGCGCCGAGGGCCAGGACCGTGTCGATGGAGCCGTCGGCCGCGAGCGCCGCCTTCACCTTGGCGCGCACGTCGGTCGGGTCGTTCGAGACCGGCAGCACCGTGACCTTGCCGCCGAAGCCTTCCGTGAAGCCTTTGCAGCGCAGATCGAGCGAGACGTTGCCGACCTCCTGGTTGACGCAGATTCCGACCTTGCCGCCCATTTCCTTGAGCTTGGCGCCGGCGATGCGTCCGGCCTCGACCTCGTCCTGCCCCACATGGAGCATCGCCCCGAGCTTCTTCGACACGTCCGAGCCGGAATTCATGGAGATCACCGGAATGCCGGCCGCGACGGCCTTCTGAATCGACGGGCCGAGCGCGGAGGCGTCGGGAATCGAGACGACCAGGCCCGCGGGCTTCTGGTTCACGGCCGCATCGATGAGCTGGCTCATGGCGACCATGTCGAAGGTTTCGGGCGCGCGATAATCGACCTGGACATTCATGTCCTTGCCGGCTTCGGCGACGCCGTTCTTGACCACCGACCAGAACGGGTCATTGGCCTGGCCGTGGCTGACGACGATGATGCGATTGTTCTGCTGAGCGGACACGGGGACCGCGGCGGCGACGGTCAAGGCTGCGGCTGCAACGAGACCGGTAACGAACGACTTCATGTGTTTCCTCCCCAAAAGGGTTCCCATTCGCGCGCCGCAACCGGAGATGCCGGTTACGGCGAAGGCAGCGGCCATCATGCCGTGCACAAGTTCGCAGAGGATCACCCCATGACTCGGAGACCGAATCACCCTCTTCTATGTCGTTTCCTCTGCCGCTCCAGTCGTCCATTTCAATGGAACGCCGGAGCCTTTTTGGTTATACAGTGGAATATTCATTCCATTTCTCAGTGAACAGTGTCAAGGTCCGACTTGAACCAGAGTAGCACGTATGGAGACCGAGAAAAGCATGATGGAGGCTGATGCCGCTACGGAAGCACCTGGCGATTACGAAGGTTTGCGGGCGCTGCTGGTCAGCCGCCGCGAAACGATGCCGAAGCGGCTCAAGCAACTGGCCGCCTTCGCCATGGACCATCCCGAGGAGGTCGCTTTCGGCACGGTCGCGGGCATTGCCGAGCGTGCGGGCGTGCAGCCTTCGACCCTCGTGCGCTTCGCCAAGAGCCTCGGCTATGACGGCTTCTCTCACCTGCAGCAGATCTTTCGCGGCCGCCTGAGGGAGCGCTTCCCCGATTATCGTGAGCGGCTGAAAGTGCTGCGCGATCTGGAAGGCGACCACGTCCACGCCGTTTCCCTGCTGGAAGGGTTCACCAGCGCGGCGGCGATCTCCCTCGAGAAGATGCGCGACTCGGTGCGTCCGGAGGAGCTCTCCCGCGCCATCGAAACCCTCGCCAAGGCCGACACGATCTATCTGCTGGGCGCCCGCCGGGTGTTTCCCATCGCGGCCTATTGCGCCTATGCCTTCAGCAAGCTCGGCATCCGCACCATTCTGATCGACCATGTGGGGCAGCTCGGCCCCGAGCAATTGGGCACGGCGACGGTGCGCGACGCGGTTCTCGCCATAAGCTTCACGCCCTATGCACCGGCGACAGCCGATCTCACGGCCGTGGCCGCCCGCGGCAATATCCCCGTGGTGGCGATCACGGATTCCGCCTTCAGTCCGCTGGTGGCGAGCGCCGATGTCTGGCTTGAGGTGGCGGAGGCCGATTTCGGCGCCTTCCGCTCCCTCTCCGCCTCCTTCGCCCTCGCCATGGCGCTCGCCGTCGGCACGGCGGAGAAGCGTGCGGAACGATAACCGGCACGTCGTCCCGGCCATCGAGAGCCGGGAGCACGCAACGGCGATGGCGCGCGAGTGCTGGCGGTGTCATCCCCGCCCGTCTTATCGTCCCCGCGCAGGCGGGGATCCATATCGGCTGACGGTTCAGGAAGAGCGCGGCGATTGCCACGCACTTCCTTCTGCAGCGTCAGCGATCATGGATCCCGGGCGCCGCTGCGCGGCCCCGGGATGACGATGCCTTCGTTCGCGTCAGAGCCTCACGGGCTTCCCGCTCCGCGCGGATTCCGTCGCCGCGTCCGCCAGGCGCTGGGCCATGAGGCCGTCGCGTCCGGTCGGATTGCAGGGCCTGCCGTCGCGGATCGCGTTCAGGAACGTGGCGAGCTCGTCGCGATAGGCCTCCGCGTAGCGCTCCAGGAAGAAATCCTGAACCGGATCGGCCGTGACGCCGGCGGCATTCGCGACTTCCACCGTCGTGCGATGGATGTTGCCCGCGCGGATCATGCCTTTCGACCCATGCACCTCGATGCGCTGGTCGTAGCCGTACGTGGCACGGCGGGAGTTGGAGATCTGCACGATGCGGCCCTTGGCGGTCTTGAGCATGACGGCCGCCGTGTCCACGTCGCCGGCCTCGCCGATGGCCGGGTCCACGAGGGACGAGCCAATGGCGTGCACCTCCACGGGCTCGTCGCCGAGCAGAAGGAAGCGCGCCATGTCGAGATCATGGATCATCATGTCCCGGAACAGGCCGCCGGACGTCTTGATGTAGCTTACCGGCGGTGGGCCGGGATCGCGCGACAGGATCGTCACGAGTTCCACCTCGCCGACCTCGCCGTCCGCCAGGCGGCGGCGCAGGGCTGCGAAATTGGGATCGAAGCGACGGTTGAATCCGATCATCAGCGGAATGCCCGCCTTCTCGACGGCGGTAAGACAGGTCTCGATGCGGTCGCTCGAAAGGTCGACGGGCTTCTCGCAGAACACGGCCTTGCCGGCCCTGGCGCCGCGCTCGATGAGATCCGCATGCGTCGTGGTCGGCGTGCAGATGAGAATGGCGTCCACGTCGGAACGCTCGACGATCTCGTCGAGGGCCGAGACGTCCGCGCCCGTTGCGTCCGCGAGCTCCTGCGCGGAAGGGGCATGCGGATCGGCGACCGCCACGAGGCGAGCGTCGGGATGGCTGGCGGCATTGCGCCCGTGAATGCGGCCGATGCGGCCGGCGCCGAGAACGGCGATCCTGATCATGTGTCCCCCGGTGTCCTTTGCCGGCTATCGGCAAATTTGGAATTGATATTCCGACATGAGATGCTAATAGAATAAACGTTCTACAACTGCAAGGGCCGCAAGGGCCAGAACGCAGCCCTGATCGGGTCTTCGCCAAGAGACCGTCCCCGGAGGAATACCATGAAGCCGACCCTGGATGTGATCACCATCGGCCGCGCCTCGGTCGATCTTTATGGTCAGCAGGTCGGCGGCCGGTTGGAAGACATGGCCTCCTTCTCGAAGGCCGTCGGCGGATGCCCGGCGAACATCGCCATCGGCACGGCGCGTCTCGGGCTGAAATCGGGCCTGATCACCCGCGTGGGCGACGAGGCCATGGGCCGCTTCATCCGTGAACAGATGGAGCGCGAAGGGGTCTCGACCCGAGGCATCGTCACCGATGACGCGCGTCTGACGGCCCTCGTGCTTCTCGGCGTCCGGGACGAGGATTCCTTCCCGCTCATCTTCTATCGCGACAACTGCGCCGACATGGCGCTGACCGAGGACGACATCGACGAAGCCTTCGTGGCCTCCGCCGCCGCGATCGTCGTCACCGGCACGCATTTCTCGCGGGAAGGCACGGCCGCCGCGCAAAAGAAGGCGATCCGCATCGCCAAGGCGAACGGCCGCAAGGTGGTGTTCGACGTGGACTACCGGCCCAATCTCTGGGGCCTGCTCGGCCACGGCGCGGGGGAGTCTCGTTACGTGCGTTCCGATGCGGTCACCGAGGACCTCAAGCCCATCCTGGCCGATTGCGACCTCATCGTCGGCACGGAGGAAGAGCTGCACATCGCGGGCGGATCGGAAGACACGCTCGAGGCCATCCGGGCGATCCGGGCGATCTCCAAAGCGACGGTCGTCTGCAAGCGCGGACCGATGGGCTGCGTGGTCTTTCCGGGCGACATTCCGGCGTCTCTCGACGCCGGCGTGAAGGGTCCCGGCTTCCCGGTCGAGGTCTACAACGTGCTGGGAGCGGGCGACGCCTTCCTGTCCGGGTTCCTGCGGGGATGGCTGAAGGACGAGGTGCTCGAGACCTGCTGCGCCTATGCCAATGCGAGCGGCGCCTTCGCGGTCTCGCGGCTGCTCTGCTCGCCCGAGATCCCGACCTTCCCCGAACTGCAGCATTTCCTCGCGGAGGGCAGCCGCCACAAGGCGTTGCGCTTCGACGAGGCCATCAACCACATTCACTGGGCGACGACGCGCCGGCCCGGATCCGAGACGCTGATGGCTTTCGCCATTGACCACCGCATGCAGCTGGAGGCGCTGGCGAAAGACGTGGGCGCTCCCATCGAGCGCATTCCGGACTTCAAGGTGCTTGCCGTGCAGGCCGCCGCGAAGGTGGCGGACGGCCGTCCCGGCTTCGGCATGCTGATCGACGGCACTTACGGCCGCGAAGCCCTGTTCCGCGCCGCCGACCACCCGTTCTGGATCGGACGCCCCGTGGAGCTGCCGGGCTCGCGCCCGCTCGATTTCGAAGGCGGCGGCAGCATCGGCGCGAAGCTCGTGGAATGGCCGGTGGGCCATACCATCAAGTGCCTGTGCTTCTACCATCCGGACGACCCGCCGGAGCTGAAAGAGCGCCAGGAGCGCGAGCTGCTGCGCATCCATGACGCCGCGCGCCGCATCGGCCGCGAGCTCCTGGTCGAGATCATCGCGGGCAAGCACGGGCCGCTGAAGACCGATACGGTCGCCGGCATCGTCCAGCGCCTCTACCATCTCGGCATCAAGCCGGATTGGTGGAAGCTCGAGCCGCAGCAGGACGAGGCGGCCTGGCGCGCCATCGGCGAGGTGATCACGACGAACGACCCTTACTGCCGGGGCATCGTGCTGCTCGGCCTCGAAGCGCCGGAGGACGAATTGGAAGCCGCCTTCGCGGCCGCCGCCGCCGAGCCCTGGGTCAAGGGCTTCGCGGTCGGCCGGACCCTCTTCAGCGACGCCGCGCGCCGCTGGCTGAAGGGCGAGATCTCGGACGAGGCCGCCGTCGCCGACATGGCGGGCCGCTTCCAGCGTCTCGTCGACGCCTGGCAGCGCGTATCCAGCCAGGCGAAAGCCGCCTAGCGCATCGTGCGGAAAAGTGGACCCGGTTTTCCGCTCAAACGATGCGCTCATCCAAGGAGTGGAGCATCGGATTGATCCCAAAAGTGGGTCCACTTTTGGGTCCGATGCTCTAGGATGAAAGGCGAAGCCGATGATCGACTCCGCCCTCTTTTCATGAACCGCGAAACCTGAGAACGCTGCCGGCATCGATCCCGGCGCCCACCGAGAGAAACGCCCATGAGCACGATCCGCCTCACCATGGCGCAAGCCATCGCCCGGTTCCTCATCGCGCAGAAGACGGAGATCGACGGACAGGTCATGCCGCTGTTTGGCGGCGTCTGGGCCATCTTCGGCCACGGCAACGTCGCCGGCATGGGCGAGGCGCTGCATGGCGTGCGCGACAGGCTTCCCACCTTTCGGGCCCATAACGAGCAGGGCATGGCGCATGCGGCGATTGCCTTCGCGAAGGCCTCCCGCCGCCGCCGCATGATGGCCTGCACCACCTCCATCGGCCCGGGCGCGACCAACATGGTGACGGCCGCCGCCGTGGCGCATGTGAACCGCCTCCCCGTCCTGCTTCTGCCGGGCGACGTGTTCGCCAACCGCAAGCCCGACCCGGTCCTGCAGCAGATCGAGAACTTCTCGGACGGCACGGTGTCGGCCAACGACTGCTTCAGGCCGGTTTCGCGCTATTTCGACCGCATCTGGCGGCCCGAGCAGATCATCCCGGCGCTCCAGCGCGCCATGAGCGTGCTCACGGACCCGGCCGAGTGCGGACCGGTGACGCTCGCGCTCTGCCAGGACACGCAGGCCGAGGCCTACGATTATCCCGAGAGCTTCTTTGCCGAGAAAATCTGGACGCCGCGCCGCATCCGCCCCGATGTTGCGGAACTCGCGGAAGCGGCCGCTCTCATCCGCAACGCGAAGAAGCCGTTCGTCGTGGCAGGCGGCGGCGTGCTCTATTCCGACGCCGAAAAGGCGCTCGCGGATTTCGCGTCGAAGCATGGTCTCTTCGTCGGCGAGACGCAGGCCGGCAAGTCGAGCCTTCCTCACGACCATCAGGCCAATCTCGGCTCCGTGGGCGTCACCGGCACGAAAGCCGCCAATGCCCTCGCCGAGGACGCGGATGTGGTCATCGCCGTGGGCACGCGCCTGCAGGACTTCACCACCGGCTCCTGGGCCCTGTTCAAGAATCCGGAGCGGCGCATCGTGGGCCTGAACGTCCAGGCTTTCGACGCCACGAAGCACAATGCGCTGCCGCTCGTCGGCGATGCGCGCGCGGGCCTCGAAGAACTGAGCCGCGCGCTCGGTGAGTGGAAGGCGCCGGAGGCGTGGAGCGCAAAGGGCCGCGAGGAAAAGGCCCGCTGGTTCGAGATCGCGGCGCGCTTCACGGATCCGACGAACGCGGAGCTGCCCTCGGACGCTCAGGTGATCGGCGCGGTGCAGCGCAGCTCGTCTGCGACCGACGTGGTGGTCTGCGCAGCGGGCGGCCTTCCGGGAGAATTGCACAAGCATTGGAAGGCCAGCACCGCGCTCGGCTACCACATGGAATACGGCTATTCCTGCATGGGCTACGAGATCGCGGGCGGCGTCGGCGTGAAGATGGCGGATCCCTCCCGCGAGGTGATCGTCATGGTGGGCGACGGCTCCTACCTCATGATGAATTCCGAGCTCGCCACATCCGTGATGCTGGGACTGAAACTCATTGTGGTGCTGCTGGACAACCGCGGCTATGGCTGCATCAACCGCCTGCAGCGCGCCACCGGCGGCGAGAGCTTCAACAACCTGCTTCAGCACACGAACCATGTCGCCCTGCCCGAGATCGACTTCGCGGCTCATGCGGCCAGCCTCGGCGCGCGATCGCTGAAGGTGAAGAGCATCGCCGAACTGGAAGATGCGCTCAAACAGGCACGCACGGCCGACCGCAGCACGGTGATCGTCATCGATACCGACCCGCTCCTCTCCACCGACGAGGGCGGCCATTGGTGGGATGTGGCGGTGCCGGAAGTCTCGTCACGCGAGCAGGTGAAGACGGCCCGCAAGACTTATGAAACAGCCCTTGCCGCGCAGCGCGTGGGCGACTGATCAAAAAAGAAGGATAACGACAGATGACGATCCGGATCGGGGCGAACCCCATCGGCTGGTCCAACGACGATATGCTCGAACTCGGCGGCGAGACTCCGTTGGAGGTCTGCCTCGCCGAAGCCAGGGAGGCCGGCTTCGAGGGCATGGAGCTCGGCAACAAATTTCCGCGCGAGCCGGAAGCGCTTAAAAACGCGCTCGCGCCCTTCGGACTCGCCTGCGTGTCCGGCTGGTATTCCGCCGAGCTCCTCAGGCGCGGCGCCGATGCGGAGATGGAGGCGTTGCGTCCGCATCTCGATCTTCTCAAGAGCATGGGCTCGAACGTGCTCGTCTTCGCCGAGACGTCGAACGCCATTCACGGCGACCGCTCCAAGCCCCTCTCGCAGCGTCCCGTCATGCAGGAAGGCGACTGGGCCGAGTTCGGCCGCCGCATCACGCAGGTGGCGGAGCGGACGCTGCAGGAAGGAGTGCGCGTGGTCTATCACCATCACATGGGCACCATCGTGGAATCGGAGGCCGATATCGACGCCTTCATGCGCTCCACGGGCGAGGCCGTCCATCTGCTGCTCGATACGGGCCACGCCACCTGGGGCGGCGCCGACCCGGCGGCGCTGGCGCGCCGCTATCGCAGCCGCATCAGCCACGTGCACACGAAGGACGTCCGCAAGGCCGTGATGGAGACGTCTCGGGCGGAGGGCTGGAGCTTCCTCGATTCCGTCATCGAGGGCGTTTACACGGTGCCTGGCGACGGCATGGTGGATTTCGTCTCCGTGTTCAAGGAACTGCCAGGCTATAGCGGCTGGGTCGTGATCGAAGCCGAGCAGGATCCGAAGAAGGCCCATCCGCTCACCTATGCCAAGATGGGTTATGCCAATCTCACCCGCTTCCTCAAGGAAGCCGGCCTGCGATAAGGAAGGCTCGCGATGTCAAAGCTTCTCGTCAAGCCGTCGAAGCCCGATGCGAACGGGCGCATTCACTCCATCACTCCGGCCTCCGCCGGCTGGACCTATGTGGGGTTCGAGGTCTACCGGCTCGAAAGCGGGCAGAGCCTCAAAGCGCCGACGGGGGACCGGGAAGCCTGCATCGTCATGCTCTCGGGCAAGGCGCATGTGGGAGCGGCAGGCCAGGATTTCGGCGTGATCGGCGGGCGCTCCTCGCCGTTCGAGCCGGATCCGTGGTCGCTCTACGCGCCCGCCCGCTCCGAATGGTCGCTCAAGGCCGAAACGGATTGCGAGATCGCCGTCTGCACCGCGCCGGCCGAGGGCCGATTGCCGGCGCGCGTGATCCGTCCCGACCAGGTCGGACAGGAGACGCGCGGCAAGGGAACCAACACGCGTCACGTGCGCAACATCCTGCCCGAAACCGAGCCTGCGGAAAGCCTGCTGGTGGTGGAGGTGATCACGCCGTCCGGACACTGGTCGAGCTATCCGCCCCACAAGCACGACCGGGATAGGTTGCCGCACGAGTCTCTGCTGGAGGAGACCTACTACCATCGCCTCAATCCGCCGACCGGCTTCGCGCTGCAGCGCGTCTATACCGACGACCGCTCGCTCGACGAGACGCTGGCGGCGAGCGACGGCGACGTGGTTCTGGTGCCCGAGGGCTACCACCCCGTGGGCGCGCCGCACGGGTACGAGCTCTATTACCTGAACGTGATGGCAGGCCCCAAGCGGATCTGGAAATTCCACAACGATCCCGATCACGAATGGATGGTGGCATAGAGCATCGGACGTGAAAAGTGGATCCCACTTTTGGATCGATTCGATGCTTCCACTAGAGCCTTTTCCATGAACTTCGGTTCACGGAAAAGGCATTTGTTGTTTGAGAAAGACGCCTTTTCTTCGCAAAACCGGCATCCACTTTTGCGGAAAAGGCTCTAGAGGACAGCGCATCGTTCCTGCGAAAAACCGGGTCCACTTTTCTGCACGATGCGCTCGAGCGTTTTTCGGCGAAGGGAATCCGGTTCGCCACCCGAAAGCGCGGCACCGCATGAGACGAATGCCACTTCCACGCACATGGGATCGGCAGGCAGGCAGCGGGCGTCTTGAGCGAGTTCGGATTTCGGCATCCGTCGCCCGCGCCTCATGCGCGGGCAATACCGGTTGGCTCGGAAGACCGTGCCCACTCTTCAGCGTGCGACTTCGACCTTTAGGGTGATCGCATCTGCCGGAATGTCGAGAAGCTCCGCGATTTGCCGGCGGGCTTCCTCCAGAATGGCCGATACGCCCGGCGCGTCCTGGGCGAGAGGCGGGAATCTGCCGCCGTCCTGCCTGTGGGCAGGCGCGCCTTCAGTCGGTTTGTCCCCACTGTCCAGGAACATGATCCCGTGGGTTCGCCCGTCATACCAGATGATCTGGGCCCGCCGGGTGATCCTCTTTCTCGGGATCTGCAGTTCGAACTCCGCCGGGATCCTGACCGGTTGAGCGAAGACGAGGCGCGCGCCGGTCGAGGACAGATCCCTGATTGTGCAGTCCATGCGGGAAAGGCCGTTGTTGTAGACGATGCTACCCTCGAGGAGGGTTCTGGTCCGAGGGCTGGTGCGACGTTGCCCGGATGAAGTCATGAGTCCCCCTTGATCTTCCCACCTCGATGATGCGGGGATGGGCTTACGATACGCATTGGCCGCATCGACGGGCCGGATCACCAAGCAGACTCAATGGGTACGGATCGCCGAAGAAACGGGAGCCATCGTAATACAGTATCGAAATTCTTGGCAACCCGGCTCGGCGAGGCCTTGGGATAACCCTGCACGATGGGCCTCAAGGATTGGCGGACCAGGCGGCAATGGTGGACGGGGTCCTCCTCTCGGAAATTTCCGCCGAGACGATTGCGCGAGGAGAGATCGCACGGGCCATGCAGGTCTGCATATGCAGCTTGCGCGCCTCTTCGATCATGGCCCGATAGGGCTCCTGGGACATGTTGTGGGTCCGGTGGATCAGTCTCGTCTCCTTGTAGCAGGCATCCCACCGGGCCGCCTGCTCGCCCGTCGGGGATTTCCAATCCTGGGCGAAGGTCCCTTCGGGGAAGAGTACGGATATGATCACCGCAACAACAGTAACAGCACGCATGTTTATACTCCCTGTTCAGGAGTTTAAACCATGAGGTATCCGCTTGTTGCCCCCTCTCAGGAGAACCTAAGAACTACCTCCTGGGCTCTTTCGGCCTTCGCCCACGGGCATCTATCGCCCCGTGGGCGAAAGGAGTATCCCGGTCGAGACAGTATGAGGCAGAACAGTCGATTTGAGGGGCAGTCTGCCGGCACACACCCATGAGGCTCGGTAAGGATAGCGATCTCTCCCCGCCACGGCTCTGGCGGGAGCAAGACAGCCGGGTTTTCCGCCGTGATGCAGGTCTGGGACGCTGCGGAACGGGCTTAGCTCGGCCGCCACACAAGCACCCTGGCCGACCTGTTCGTTGCGCCTGACAGCGTGGAGCAGATCCGTGCGCTAGAGCATCGGACGCGGGAAGTGGATTTGCCCTTTCGGGATCGCCTCCGGTGCTCCCTTCCTGGGAAGAGTGCATCGTTCTGGCGAAAAACCGGGTCCACTTTTTCGCACGATGTGCTAGCGACCCAGAGGGGCCGTTCGCCTGTGGCGGAAATGTACGTCCGGCAGCTCCTGCAAACGCCGCAGGAACTCCGGCCATAGGTCAACGGAAGCAGGCGGGGATCTTATCGGGACAGTTGTACGGGCTCGCAGGTCACGTGCCTGTCTTGTGCCAAATCAATTGTCATGGAATAGCTCAATAGCTCGCTTAGATTCCGATGCTCCGCACACTGAGGAAGATGATGAAAGGCAGTCGCCTTGAATGTACGGCGCTCATTTCCTTCTGTCTCTCCGGGTTGGCGGGCTGCACTGGCTCCGAAGCTCCCACAGCCGAGACCATGGCGGACAATGTTACGATGACTATCAGCTCGCACCTGAAGGCTGGGGTGACAGCGGTTCAGGACATTGCCGGCAAGCTGCCGCCCACGGCACGGATTGTTTATGCATCAGAGCAGTGCAGCATTTCCCAAAATGGCAGGGCAGAATGCGGGGAAGCTGCCGCCCGTGTCTGCCGGACGAAAGGTTTCAGCTCTGGAAAGCCTGCTGACGTGACAAGTGCTGATTCATGTCGCTTCACCTCATCCCCTGCTCTCCGGCCGGGTATCAGCGCAATCTGCAAAACCAAATATCAGGTCGCAGCTGCCTTCTGTTGGTAAATTAACAGCTTATTAACCCTACAAAGCCGAAGATCACGACAGCCGAAAGGTAGGCGAGGAGCGCGCGGATGTACCGCCTCCTCGCCATTCTGTTCCGAGCACAGCCTAACGCGCCCTCAAAGCAATTGCTGCTGCGTAAGGCACTCGGCGTTCGACTTTAAGAGCCTACTAGCTCGTCTTCTTCTTGGCTGGTGCGCGGCGCTTCGGCTTGGCGGTCTCGGATGGGGTCGTGACAATCTCATCCGACACAGCAGCCGATTTTGCAGCGGTCTTCTTCCTCTGCTGCCCAAGGCCCATTTTCTTGGCGAGTTCCGAACGCTTGGCGGCATAGCTGGGAGCCACCATCGGGTAATCGGCCGGGAGACTCCATTTCTCCCGATACGCACTCGGGGTGAGCCCGAGCTTCCCGAGATGGCGCTTGAGTGACTTGTACTTCTTCCCGTCTTCAAGGCTGATCAGGAAATCCGGCGTGACAGATTTACGAACCGGTATGGCTGGCTGGGGCCTCTCAGTCTCTTCCTGTTTAGGACCGCACAAACCTTGAAGAGCGGCGTGAACGGATGCGATGACGCCCGGCAAGTCGGCCCGTTGAACTGAATTGTTCGCTACGTAGGACGAGACAATATCTGCGGCAATGCTGATGAAATTCTGATTCTGCAAATCCAGTTGGGGCATAACTCTTCCAAGACTAGGTAGGGAGACGCGGGGATACATCGGCCAGTCAGGCCACGGGGTCAAGTCGCAGGATCGCGAGCGACGCACTCAGTTCAGGCCCTGCTCAACCCGGAGATCGCAGCGCCCCTCCTGAAGGAGAACAACCCGGCGAACCGGACTGCTAGAGCCTCGGACGCATATCAGGCGGCCTTGAGATGGTTCCGGCACTCCGGCGGCTCGAGCAGATCGCAGATGTCTCCCAGGGCCCGCCAGAGCGCATCAAAGGTGCGGGCTTCGGCCTTGCGCAGGTGCGCTTTGACCTTGGCAAAGGCCTGCTCAATCGGGTTGAAGTCGGGCGAATAGGCCGGCAGGAATGGCCCGCCTCGACAAAGCCCGCAACCCGCACGCGCAGATCCAAGGAGAAGCTCTGGGACATGATCCACCTCCTGCTATCACAAGAGAATCACACTTCAGCCCAAACCGAAACTTCTTGAACTTGCCTGCCAGTCCGATGTCTTAAAGCATCGGACGCAAAAGTGGGAACCGGGTTTGCGTGAAAAGATGCTCAGAAACATGGACTGACCGCATCGGATGTGGGGTCGATTCCATGTCCGGTGCTGTAGCTTGATACGGCGACCCGATTCGCAGGGAAGGCTAGGCAAGAGAACCCGCATCTATCAATTTTCAAGAGCGCAGGGGCGGCGTCTTTGACACACCACTGGCACACCAGAATAAAATTCCCCCACGGAAGAAGAGCCTATCTCCAGATAAGTGTTTGATACATTTATCAGAAATTGGCGCGCCCGACACGATTCGAACGTGTGACCTTTGCCTTCGGAGAGTAACTCGCTCGCCATAAAATCTTATCGAGCGTTTGAGCGCCGTCTGTGCGCTCCCTGACAGCTTTCTGCCGAATTCACGCAGCGTGTTTTTCCTTCAGCAAGTTGCCCAGAGCGTCTCTTGCCTGCTTTGTACGGGTCGCCGTCGCATTCAAGACGTTGAGCATTTCATCGGTCGAGAGAGGGGCATGCTCAAAGTGAACCAGCAGGGAGCTTCTGCCACAATGCACTCCAAGCGCGGTGCACATGCAGCATGCAGTGGTGTTTACTCGGCCTTATCGTTGACGCAACTGGCGCAGGCCATTGACCCCGTAGGCATCGGCTCGACCACCGGGCGGTGCAAGGCACCCCTGGTACACTCGGAACGGCGAAACAAGGACCGCCGTCTCATGGCGCTAGAAATTCCCAACCGCACCCAACTTTTCCCCGACGCCTCAGATGCCGTTGGCTGTCTGAGGCCTGCGGTGACCATCGTATCCTGATGAGGGAGCGCCTGAGGCGTGCCACATCTCTCTCACGTCTTGACTGCAAAGAGCCTTACCTCTCTTGTGCAGCTGATCCCTGGGAATGCAGCCATGAACAACCCTACGCCAATCATCCTTCGCACCGAGCGCTTCGAGCTGCGCACGATGAACAGGAGTGATTCGCCAGAAGCTTTCATGCGCTGGGCCTCGGATCCGGAGATGATGGCCCCTATGAACCTGCCTCCCCGTTCACTAACGTCCGCCCAGGTTACCGATTACTGGGGAGGCTTTGATAACACGAGCCGCTACTTCTTCGGCATCTTTGAGCGCACAACACAGCAACAGGTCGGCTTCTGGGTGGTCGAGCTCAATGATCTCCACAAGACATCGACATGGCACCTGGCCGTCGACCGAAGCAAATGGGGTGAGGACGTCGCCGTCGAGACAGGCATCATGCTGCTCGATTGGATGTTTAGTAAGATCGGAATTGAGAAAGCAATTTCCACGACCCTGACCACGAACGAAAAGGTCATTCACCGCATGAGGATGGGCGGATGGCAGTTGGAAGGCGTGCTGCGGCAGGAAGTGCGCTCCCTGACAGGAGAGGGGCGCCTCGATCAGATGCGGTTCAGCCTTCTGCGCGACGAGTGGCCTGCGGCCCGGGCCCGGCTGATCGCCGCCTGGGAGAAGTCCCGCCCTTGACTCTGTGGTAATCCGGCAACTCAGGAATAAATCCTTCGTCTTTGAAAGTTTATAACGGATTGAAGAGAGGGCTTCTCTAACGTTTAGTCAGCAAGCTCCTTGCCTGTCCCTCACAAAAGCTTAATCCGCCATGTCTCAACGGACTACCCTGCTGTCCAGCGCCTCGCTGGTCGTGTTCACACTCGTCTCCCATGTCACGGTCTCAACACCGGCTTGGGCTGATTGCACCATTACAAGCGGGGGCGGCTCACTCACGTCCGTCAGCGCCGGGTCACAAATCACCTGTTCGGCACTCCCGCCGAATACGACCGGTATTCTCGGTGCAGCCGACAACGTGAAAGTTGATGTGGGAGCCAATGGCAGCATTGTCGTCCAAGACAACGTTACCGGTGGCGGCCCACCGGTAAGCACTGCCATAGAACTAGGAAACGGCGCTCAGATCACTGTGGCCGGAGATATCGTTTCTTCAGGCAAGACTTCGACGGGTATCCGCACCGGAAACGATCTTTCCCTCCTCATTCTCTCGGGAGGAGAAGTCAGGGCTGATGCTATCGGCAACCCACCCGCGTCTGCATTCGCTGTTCAAACAGGGGACAGAGCAAACATCACTGTTGGCGGTGACATCGTAACAAGCGGCAAAGGTACTGCCATCGATGCCGGCCAGGATCTCACTCTGCTCGTCCTCTCCGGCGGGCGAGTGTCCGGCTACGGCACAGGGATCTCTGTCGGGGATCGGGCCGACGTAACCGTCGGCGGTACGATTGAAGCTTCGTCCGAAACGGGCACAGCGATCAATTTTTATGAATCGAACAACCGCCTCACTTTGCTTCCAGGCTACTCAATCATCGGTAACGTCGTTGGTTTCGACACGACGAACACCTTGCGCCTTGGCGGCACCGGGCAAGGAACGTTCGACGCGTCACAGCTCGGCACTCAGTATTCGAACTTCAGCACGTTTCAGAAGGTTGGCTCCTCTACATGGACGCTAACTGGCACGAACCCGGCCGCTGCTCCAATCGATGTGCTGGAAGGGCGCTTGGTCGCCGACGCAACGATTGAGAATGCAGCTTTCACCGTTGCCGATGGCGCCACTCTTTCGGGTATCGGTACGCTCGGTGCCATTACGGCTGAGAATGGCGCCATCATCGCGCCTGGCAGCGGCGGCATCGGCACGCTGACGGTGAACGGCAATGTCACCTTTGCGGCAGGCTCGATCTACCAGGTCAAAGCCAATCCCACCCAGGCGGATCGCATCACAGCCTCTGGCACGGCGACCCTGAACGGCGGCACGGTGCAGGTGCTGGCGGAGAACGGCAACTATCAGCCCTCCACCACCTATACCATCCTCTCGGCGGATGGCGGGGTGATCGGCACCTTTACGAATGTAAGCTCCAACCTCGCGTTCCTGACCCCGAGCCTCGGCTACGACGCCAAGGCGGTCAACCTGACGCTCGTGCGTAAGACCGAGCCGCAGCCGCCAACGCCTCCGACGCCACCAGCGCCGCAGCCGGTGGCCTTCCATTCTGTGGCCGTGACCGGCAACCAATATGCGGTGGCAGATGCCGTCGAGGCTCTTGGCACCGGCAACCATCTGTTCGATGCTGTGATCGGCCAGAGCGTCCCCGGTGCAAGGCAGGCCTTTGATGCGCTCTCCGGCGAGGCGCACGCTTCGGCCGCGACCACCGCCTTCAGCAGCGCCGGCCATGTGCAGAATGCCGTGCTCAGTCGCCTGCGTGGCAGCCCCATACCTGCCTTCGCGCAGATCGAGGGCACGTACGCGGCGGCCTACGCGGCCGATCGGCCCGGTGTTGCTCGCCAGCCTGCCGCCATTCCGGTGCAGACCTTCGATCCCCGCCGCTTTGCGCTGTGGGGCGAAGGCTTCGGGTCCTGGGGCAAGGTAGACGGCAGTGCCAATGCCGCAAGGCTCGACACCTCCACAGGAGGCTTCATCCTCGGTGCCGATGCCCAAGTGGCGGATGCCTTCCGCGTTGGCTTTGCGGCTGGCTTCACCCGCACCACCTTCGATGTGGACGGCCGTCTCTCCTCGGGCTCGAATGAGACGGTATTCGGCGCACTCTACGGTTCCGGCTCCTGGGGCAACGTCACCCTGCGCGTCGGCGCCTCCTACGCGGGCCATGACATCGACACCCGGCGGCAGGTGCAGTTCCCGGGCTTCAGCGATCAGGTCAGCGCCTCCTATGACGGCTGGACGGCGCAGGCCTTTGGCGAGATCGGCTATCGCGTCGATCTGGCCGCCGCGCAGGTGGAGCCGTTCGTCGGCGCCTCGGTGCTGCGGCTGCACACCAATGCCTTCCGGGAGGAAGGCGGGCCCGCGGCGCTCGCCGGCTACGCTCAGGATCAGGATCTGGCCACCACCACGCTGGGCGTGCGGGCGGAAGCCCGCCTGAGTGATACGGTGCCGCTGATTGCACGCGGCCTGCTCGGCTGGCGCCATGCCTATGGCGATGTCGCGCCTGAAGCGCTGCTCGCCTTCAGCGGTGGCGCATCGGCCTTCACGGTGGCGGGCACGCCGATTGATCGCAATGCGCTGGTGGCGGAGGCCGGTCTCGACTGGCAGATCACTCCCGCTGTGACGCTCGGCGCCGCCTATGTGGGCCAGATCGGATCCCAGGCGCAGGAGCACGCCCTCAAGGGCAACTTCATCTGGAAGTTCTGAGGCCGCGGCCGAACTGAAGTTGCCTGCTGAGGCCGCGCTGCTCGTCTATGGGGCAGCATGGCCTCAATGTTTTGGCCTCTCCGAACTTTCAGTCACTGAACCTCACAGGTCGTTCGGGCCCGAAGGCCCCAGTAGACCTTCACATCCGGATCCGGCAGCGCCTCAAGGCGCGCCGCATAGACCTCATCATCCTCATCGGCCTGTTGAGGATACTCCCAACCTTGAGCAGATACGTCAGCGCCGCCTCGGTGGAGCATCCGTACTGGTTCGCGAACTCTCTCACCCGAGACATCGTCTGATCGTTAATACGCTGAAAGGTTTCGATGATCGCCCTGATGCCCCTGAACATGGCTAGTATTGCGGACGAGCTTTCGCACCCGATCCACCCTAACACTCAAGCAACGAAAAACCCCGCCAAGTCTTTGACGGGGTTTAAGAAATTGATGGCGCACCCGACACGATTCGAACGTGTGACCTTTGCCTTCGGAGGGCAACGCTCTATCCAGCTGAGCTACGGGTGCTTGAGGCGGTAGGGCCTGATCTCTTCCCTACCCGATTAGAGCGCCTAAGACAACCTCTGACGAGGAGGTTGCTGAGGCAACCTCCTCGTCTTGGGTCATGGCCGAAGCGGCGGCCTGCGCGAGAGCTACGCCTCGTTCGCCGTCCTCTGGCGCACGAGATAGCCTATGCCTAGCACGAGGAGCGCTCCAATGATCGCCGTCGGGATTTCAGCCTTGTGGCTGAAACTCTCCCCAAGCTGGCCGACGAGCCAAGGATCGGAAATCAGCATCTCGCCCGCGACCCAGCCCAGGAGAGCCGCTCCGGCCCAGACCAGAAAAGGCAGGCGGTCCAGCAGCATCATGATGAGGGCCGCTCCGGCCACGATCAGGGGGATCGAGATCGCCAGTCCAAGGATCAACAGGAAAGTCGAGTCCTGCGCCACGGCTGCGATGGCCAGAACATTGTCGAGGCTCATGACGGCATCGGCCACCGCAATCGTCCAGACGGCCTGAAGCAGACGATCCGTCTCCTTCACCGAGCCTTCGTCATCCTCGCCCCCGAGCAGCTTCACGGCGATCCAGAGGAGCAGCAGGCCGCCGATGATCTTGAGGAACGGTGTCGACAGGAGGGCCGCGACGATCACCGTGAAGACGATCCGCAGGCCGACCGCAACGGCGGATCCGAGAATCATTCCGAGGCGGCGCTTATCCTGCGGAAGGCCGCGACATGCCAGCGCGATGACCACGGCATTGTCGCCGGAGAGGATGATGTTGATCCAGACAATGCCGAGAACTTTGAGAATTTGAGGGAGTAAGGCTTCCATGGCGAAAACTTGCTTAGCGCTCGAAGAGCGAGGAACCGGCGATCCCGTGGTGTCGTGCAGACCGGTTGTCGTTTCTGAAACCGGCGGTTCAATGCTGTTCGAAGAAGAGACGGCTGCGCTCCTTCCCGGAGACGCAATGCGGGCGGCCGGCGGCAGCTGAATACTGCACGTCCGGATGGATTCAGACGTGAAGAGCCGGTGGTCCCGTCGCGCGCCAGGCTTCGAGAAGATCGAGCGTCAGAAGCGGATCCGTCGCCTCCCGGGTAAAGCCTCGTCCCTGTACGCCAGCCGTCAAGCGGCAGACGGTGGGGAGAAGCGGCGCGTCTCCGTCGCTCCATCGATCCCGGGCCGTCTCCCGGTCACGCTCGCCATCATCGGAAGGGACAGAGAAGGAAAGCGTCTCCTCGATCTGGGGCAGAAACAGGCTCTCCAGCTCATTCCCGACGGCAGGAAGCCATGCCAGGAGCAGCAGCCCCAGCAAGGCCTGCGCGATGAAACGGAAAATGCGGGGCTGAGCCAAGGCTTTATCCAGCTGGGCTAGGGAATGTGAGGCACTCGGCCCGTTCTAGAGCATCGGACGTGAAAAGGGGAATCCACTTTTGGGAATGCATCCGATGCTTCCTCCGAGAGAAGCGCATCGTTCTTGCGAAAAACCGGATCCACTTTTCGCACGATGCTCTAGACCTAACCGATCGGTTGCCCCTGGGCAACCTGGAGAGCGAACGTCGTTCAAGCGCCTTTGGCAGGCGGCAGGAGCAGCCGCAGATCGGCCTCGGTCAGGAGCCTGTATTGCCCGGGCTCCAGATCGGCGGGCAGATCCAGATCCCCAATCCTGTCGCGATGCAGGGCCGTCACGTGATTGCCCAGTGCCGCGAACATCCGGCGGACCTGATGATAGCGTCCTTCGGTAACCGTGAGATGGGCGCTTTGTTCAGACAGCGCCTCCAGGGTCGCCGGCTGGAGCGGCTTGTCCTCGCCCTCCAGCATGAGGGCGCCGGAGGCGAAGATCTCGGCCTCGTTGCCCTCCAGGGGGCGGGCAAGCGTCACGTAGTAACGCTTCGGAACATGCATACGAGGGGAGATGATCCGGTGCAGCAGGCTTCCGTCATCGGTCATGAGCAGGAGCCCGGAGGTGTCCTTGTCGAGGCGACCGATGGTGGAGATCGCCGGATCGCGGCGGCGCCAGCGCTCCGGCAGGAGTCCATAGACCAGTGGCCCGGCCTCTTTATGGGAGCAGGTGACCCCGAGCGGCTTGTGCAGCATCAGGGCCAGACCCGGCGGCGGATCGAGGGGCTTGCCGCGAACGACCATGCGCCCGGAGAGATCCTGCGTGACGGCAACACGCTCGTCGGCATCGTCCACGACGCGCCCATCGAGCGTGACGAGACCGGAGTGGACGAGCTGCTGCACTTCGCGGCGCGAGCCGTAGCCCAAATTGGCGAGCAGCCGGTCGAGACGGAGCGTGGGTGTCTTGCTCATCTCTGGGCCTCGTAGATCTTGTAGCCGTCCGCCTCGAGGTGAGGCGCCACGCGCTTGAACAGTGATTTCAGCACCCCCTCATAAGGCAGGTGACGATTGGCGACCAGCCAGAGCACACCGCCGGGGCGAAGCGCCTCGGCCGCCTTGCGAATGAAAGCCTGACCGAGGCTCTGGTCCTCGGCACCGCCATCGTGAAAAGGCGGATTCATCACGACGAAATCGAGGCCGCCAAGACGCCCCTCCGCGCGCACATCAGCCCAGCGGATCTCGGCGCGGCTGTCCTCGATATTGCGGGCGGCCATCTCGGTCGCCCGGCGATCGAGATCCAGCATCACCAGATGGGTCACTCTAGGCGAGAGGAGAACCGTCCGGGACAGGATTCCGACGCCGCACCCGAAATCGGCCCCCCTGCCACTCAGGGTCGGCAGACTTCCCTGGAGAAGGGCGCTCCCGGGGTCCAAACGATTCCAGCTGAACACGCCTGGCTGCGTCCACGCCCTCAGTTCCTCGTGGAAGCGCGGCGCGCCCTCGGCAACGGCTTCGCGGATGCCGGCGGGATGGACGGGCCTTGTCGCGGAGCAGATGCGGTAGTGACGGCGGGAGGTTTCCCTGATCTCGCAGCCGAAGCTCTTCAGCTCCTTGGCGAGCCGCGAGCCGCCCTTGTCCTTGGGCGCGAGGGCCGTGAAAATGCCTCCGGGAGCGAGCGCCTGCAGCGCCAGTGCGACGGCGTAGCGACGCTCAACGGTGCCGGGAGGGGCGAGCAGCACCATCTCCCTCAAGGACCCCTCGGTCTGGTCCTCCAGCTTTCGGGAGCCGGGAATAAGAGGGGAGAACTGAATGCCGTCTGGTGGCGCTTCGATCAGTTCCGCCGGAGGCGTTCCATAGACGCCAGTCGATATCATGTCTTGCAAAGCTGCTCGGTCCAAGCTGAACGAGCCGTGTTCTTATTACGCCTGAGCCCGAAAGGTAACCCTCGAACGCCCAAAGCCTCGGCCTTAGAGCATCGGACGCAAAAGTGGGAACCGGTTTTTCGCTCGAACGATGCGCTCTTCCCAGGATGAGAGCATCGGGTTCAATCGGCCGTGGGGCCGCCGGGCTGCGCGGCAATGGGCCGGATCTCGGACTCGCCGACAGCCCGTTGGGTGCCGCTCATGGTGTGCCGGATCCGATAGCCCAGCTCGCCGGTGCTGCTTTCCGGCATGAGACGAATGACCTCGTAAATGCCGTCCGTCCGATCCGCGAAACGCATCCCGGCAGAGTGGACCAGCTGCCCCAAGGCGTATTTGTGGCTCACGAAAGCCTCCTCTATCGCGATCAGTTGAGAGACATGGACCGGGGCACCGTATGGGCCCTGATCGGCAGAGTATGCTCGACTTCCGCATCGATCTGCTGATCGATGATTTCGGCCAGCACCATCGTGTCGTCATCCTCCATGGCGCTGGCCGGGTAGATCTGGAACTCGCTGTTGCTTTCCACAACGACAGCGTCCCGCCCGAATCGCAGCACGCAGTTGGTCTGGCGCATGAGCCATTCCGGCACCCTGTCGCCAGCCTCGAACGTCCAAGTCTTTTCAGACATCATTCCCCTTCTCTGGGCCAAGATCCTCGGACCAAGATCCTCAATCCGGTGCGGTTTACCGGCGGCGAAACTGCGGACGACGCGCCGCCGGGCGGGGACCGCCTGCTCCGCTGTCCTTGTGACGGAAGATGAGCCGGCCCTTATCAAGATCGTAGGGCGACATCTCGACGGTGACACGGTCGCCCGCCAAGGTCTTGATGCGATTCTTCTTCATCTTGCCGGCCGTATAAGCGACGATCTCATGACCGTTCTCCAGCTTCACGCGGTAGCGGGAATCCGGCAGGATTTCGACCACCTCACCCTCGAATGTGATCAGTTCTTCCTTCGCCATGGAGACATTCCTTCTATCGAAACAAAAAAGCCGCTCCCGAAGGGCGGCTTTGACAGGCGGCGTGACGCGCACGCCGCCCGATGAAGAGGCGCAGATTTAGGCCGTCTGAATGTTGTTCACGGCGATCTTGCCGGAGCGACGGTCCTCAGCGGTGTCGAACGAGACCTTCTGGCCTTCGCGCAGACCGCGGATGCCGGCCCGCTCGAGAGCGGTCGCGTGGACGAACACGTCCTTGTCGCCGTTGTCCGGCTGAATGAAGCCGAAGCCCTTTTGATCGTTGTAGAACTTAACGGTGCCCGTAATCATGGGTGTATTCCTTGGGTTGTATGCGTCAGTGCACGTGAACGTCAGGCGCGCAAAAGCACGACCGCTCGTTCGGTTCGTCGATGTTTGGGAGAGTGTCTGAACGTGCGCCCGGCATGCCAAGGCGTTACGGCCCGATTGTCCGGCCAAATGTCGATGGCGATTATCTAGTACCACAATCAGGCGATTACAAGGCTTACGGCAAAAGTAATCTGTTTCGGGCCGGTCCTCGCCACGGTTAATGCCTGACGGCCCATGGAAAAGCCTGTCCCGAACAGTGCGAAACCATGCCCCCACACGTCACGCGTGAGCCGTCATTCGACCCGCGCCAGAGCATCGGACAGCGCATCGCTTGCGGCGAAAAACCGGATTCCCCTTTTCGCACGATCCGCTAGCGGCAGACGATGCGAGCGCTCGGGCAGTAGGAAATGTAGGCAGGGGTCGGGCAGTAGGTCTGCGCGAAGGTCTCGGTGATGGTGCAGGTCACATGCACGCGATAGCCCCGCTGCGGGACGCCGACAGCCTCGTGCAACACGGAATAGCCGAGCCCCTGATCGGGCAGGCGGGCGATGGCGCGCTCCGGAATCGCCGGCGCGATGTGGGTCACGCGAGCGGTTCTGGTCACCGTAACCTGCGCCATGTCGGCTGCCTGGGCCTGCTGGGCCAGAAGGCTCGCCATGAGCGCGATCCCTAAGGGTTGAAGCTTCATCTCACGTCCCTCGCCATTTCACACAGTCAACTGCAACGCCTGCGAGAGAATAAATGCCGTAAGGGCCATTCGGATCCAGGCGGCCTCCCGCACGAGGCATCGGAATTCGCATGGCTTTAAACAAGAAGTAGGATGTTGTGCGCGATAACCCTTCCGAAGTGTCGTGAAACAAACAGAATAACATGCATCACATCCACCTTGCCGAAGGGCTGCGCCTCCGTTTTCCAGCACGCAGCGCCGATTTCGATCAAGGCGTCGAGGTCGGCATGCTGGCTGCCCTCATGAGCCAGGAAGTCTCCGAATTCAGCCGCCGCATCTCGAAGTCCAATCTGGGTCAGGTCCGTGCCGTGGCCGAGCAGTTCGGTTACCGCTTGATCGAAGGCGGGACCTTCGAGGAGTGGGTCGAACTCACCTTTTACGGCCGTGCCGCCCGCCCGCGTCTGCGGGTCGTGCATTCGGGAGCCTGAGCGATCAGGCTCCTCCGCGCGCCTGCAGCATGCGGACGCGCTCCCGATAGGCCGTATAGAGGCCGCTCGCCGCGATGATGCAGGCACCCCCAATGGTCCAGCGATCCGGAAAGGCGCTGAAAGCCAGATAGCCGAGCACCCCTGCCCAGATCAGCTGAACGTACGAAAATGGCGCGATCACGGATGCATTGCCGTAACGGTAAGCAAACACGACGAGCCACTGGCCGATCGAGAAGAACAACCCCATGAGAATTCCCAGCCCGATTTCCCTACCCGTCGGCGCGACCCAGTGGAAGGGAAGCAGGAGGATCAGGCCAAGGCAGCCCAGAACGGCCGTGTAGCCAAGGGTGGTCAGCGGTTGATCGCTGCCGCTCATCTTGCGTGTCACCACGGCGCCGGCAGCCCAGCTTGTCGCGCCGAGCAACGGCAGAAGTGCTGTGGCCTGGAAAGCATCGGTGCCAGGGCGGATGACGACCAGAACGCCGCTGAGACCGACAAGGGCTGCGAGCCAGCGCCGCCAGCCCACTGTCTCGCCCAGGAACAGGATCGACATCGCCATGATCAGGATCGGCGAGATGAAATAGATCGCGGTCGATTCAGCGACCGGCAGAAAGCGCAATCCCTGCGCGAAGAACAAAGTCGATCCGATCACGCCCAGGCTCCTCAGCACCTGGAGGCCAGGACGCTTCGAGCGAAACAATGCCCTGCCTCCCGTGAGCAGGATCATTGGAACGACGATGCAGGAGAAAGTGGTGTAGCGAATCCAGGCGATCTCGACTGCGGGCAATGTGGCGGCCAGGGACTTGGTAATGACATCGCAGAGACCGAAGAAGACGGTCGATGCCACGAGAAGCAGAATGCCCCGGACCGGAGATTGAGCCTGCACATGAAGGGACTGGTCGGTGATCCTGGACGAAGTCTCGCTCACGGCGGACTTGGAAACAACGGGCATGGGGGGCTCAAGAAAGAGGCTCGCAGCGCACGCGTGCGAGCCTGGAGGCGATCATGCAGCCCACTAGAGGTTCATCCTGCCGGAATGAGAAGTGCAAAGACCACACCGGCACTATGCTCCCGATGAATGGATCCGCCATTCAGTGATCGGGCGGACAAATCGTTCCAGCGTTGTCTTGACCCAGCCTGGCTATTTCCGGCCCACATGCGGCACACATTAACGTTTTTCTGAACGATCATTCAGGAATACCGTGGACTAAATTTCCCCATCACCAACAATGAAGGTCTCATTGTTGCCCCATTAGCCTTCATTTTGCGCCCATCAACAAAAACAAGGGGATGCATCATGGAACAACGCAAGGTAACATACAGACTGGCCGCAATTCTTCTTTCGGCGCTTGCTGTCACGCCTATTGCAGCGGCCCAGGCACAACCGGCGAAATCATCCGGAAAGGTCGTTCAGAGCGGCCGCGCCTCCTGGTATGGTCCCGGCTTCCACGGGCGCCGGACCGCGAGCGGCGAAGCCTTCAATACCAATGACTTAACTGCGGCTCATCGCACCCTTCCCTTCGGCACCCGCGTGCGGGTCGTCAACAAGCGCACCGGAAAATCCGTGGTAGTGCGCATCAACGACCGGGGACCCTATGCCCATGGTCGCGTCATCGATCTTTCCCGCGCGTCGGCCCAGGCCATCGGCCTGACGGGTGTGGCTTCCGTCACTGTCGCGGTGCTCTGATCGACCCTTCTCCCCCTGGCGATCGATGGAACTTGGAAGCCTCCAGCCCGCTTTTACCCGGTCATCTTTTTTCAAGCAGAGAAAGCTGTTCGGACGATTTCATGCAAACGGGGCGGTTTCTGACAACGACACTTTCCATCGTCGCCCTGCTCTGTGCGGGCGGCTCAATGGCTCTCGGCCGAGAGGCAAGGCCATGGGTCGACCCGCCGGCGGCCAATGGCGCCGCACCTGAGCCCAAGCCATCTGCCCAAAGGCCCCCTGACCAACCTTCGCAGCCCCCCAGACTGCCACCCGTCTCGCCGGGCCCTGAGACGCATCAGGCTGCACAGCCGCCCCAGGCTCTCCCTCAGCTCCCATCGCAAACAAAGGCCGAGCCGCAGACAAAAACGGCCAAACCACAATCGCAGCCGCAGCCGCAAGCCGAGCGGCGCCTTTCGAGAGCGGATGCAGCAAAGAACTTCGCGATCGATTATCTGGCCTCATGGTCGGCCCGCAATGATGTGGCCCTCGGCGCTACGGCCGAGCTTTACGCGCCGCGGGTCCTCTTTCATGGGCGCACCATGAGCCTGGAGCGGCTTTTCAAGGAAAAGCAGCGCTTCGCCCGGCGCTGGCCCGAGCGCGATTACCGCCCTCGTCAGGAGGCCATCGGGGCCGAATGCAACCCGGCTGGCACGGTCTGCACGGTGCATGCCGTGTTTGATTATTCCGCCACCAACCCGATGCGCCGTCGCACCTCGGAAGGATCGGGCGCACTTCAGCTCATTGTGGAATTCATCGGTGAAAAGCCGATGATCGTCGCCGAACACAGCACGCTGCTCAAGCAGACCCGCAAGCGCACGCTTGCTTTGGAGGGAAACTCGAATGAGTGATGGCGCGTCTCATCACGAGACTTCCAGAGACCTGGGCGACACGCCGATCGGCAATGCCGTGCAGATGAGGGAGCAAATGCGCGCACTCATCCATGCGGAAATTGAAAAGCTCAACCCCACCGACGATGCGCGTCGGGCTCTGGAACTCATCATCGAATCGTCGTTGCGCCCCTCACGCGTCGACGGGGACCTCAAGCTCACCGTGATCGATGCCGCGGGACAGCCGCGCATGATCGAAAGGAACGGCCAGCAGGTTCCGTTCACGTTGCAGGACCTGATGGCTGAATTGCGCTCGATTCATCCGGTGCTCTTCAAAACGCCGGCCGCGCCGAAGCCAACCGTTGGCGAGGCGGCGGCGTCTCCGATGCATCTCGTACCGTCGTCCGACGAGAAGGACGGGAAGCGGGATTGGCTAAAGCTCGACTCCAACGAGCCGGAGACTGAAAGCGCGCCGATGCCATCGCTCGGAACCCATGCGCTCGCCCATTGGCGCAAGAGGAAAGTTCGTTTCCACGCATTGTCCACGAGAATGTCCGACACGTTGAATGGCACCCGAACAATAGCGCGTGTTCGGCGGGGAGTGGCCGGTTCCATCGAAGATTCCAAGAACCGCGCTCAGGCGTTCTTCGACAATCTTCAGGACAAGCCCGTCTCTCGTCGTCCCGGCGTTGCTCTGGGTGTCGCGGCGGCGGTCCTGCTGCTGCTCGGCTTCGGCAGCGCCTTCCTGCTCCTTCGGCCCGGAGCCGTCACGCAAGCCGGGATCGACGGGCCCTCGGAAACAGGCGCTCTAGCCTCCCAGGTCGCGACCGCGCAACCTCCCGCAGGCCGGTTGTCCGGGGGACGGACCCTGCACGGCGTGCCGGATGTGATCGATACGGCCACCCTGTCCCTTGAAGGCGAAGTCGTTCGCCTGTTCGGCGTGGAATGGGCACCCGGCGCCGGCAAGCCCGAAGACCTGACGAATTACCTTCGGGGACGCGAAGTCACCTGCGAGCCCACCGGCGGCGCCGACACCTATCGCTGCCGAGTCGGCGAGCAAGACCTGTCACGCGTCATTCTGTTCAACGGCGGCGGTCAGCCCACCGCCGAAGCCACGCCGGAACTCAAGGCCGCCGCGGACAAGGCGCGGGAAGCGGGGATCGGCGTCTGGAACAAGCAGCCATAAGCAAAACGGCCCTCTGCACGGCAGAGGGCCGCCACCATGTTCCAAGGCATCCGATCAGCGCGCGCCGACCGGCGCGGGGATCTCGACCTCGATCTCAAGAGTGGAGATGTCCGCATCGCGGTTCATCTTCACCTGCACGTTCTGGTGTTCGACCATCACGTGACGGCGCACGACAGCGAGGATTTCCTCACGCAGCTGCGCGACGAGATCGGGCTTGCCACCCACGATGCCGCGTTCGTGCGCCAGCAGGATCTGTAGGCGCTCGCGCGCTACAGGCGCCGACGTGCGGCGGTTGAAGAAACTCATGAGGCTCATGCGGCCCTCCGTCCGAACAATTTGCCGAGCAGACCCTTCTTTTCGCTCGGGATCGTGAGCTCGACGGTCTCGCCCTTCAGCCGGCGCGCGGCGTCGAAATAGGCACGGCCCGGTGCGCTGGCAGGATTGTTGAGAGTCACTGGCGATCCCACGTTCGATGCACGCAGAACCTCTTCGCTCTCGGGGATGATGCCGATGAGCGGGATGGAAAGGATTTCCAGAACGTCGTCGACCTTGAGCATCTCGCCACGCTCCGCGCGGGCAGGATCGTAGCGGGTGAGCAGCAGATGCTTCTCGATCCGGTCGCCGTTCTCCGCCTTCTCGGTCTTCGAATCGAGGAGCCCGATGATGCGGTCGGAATCGCGCACCGAGGATACTTCCGGATTGGTCACCACGACGGCCACATCCGCATGGCGCATGGCCATGGTCGCGCCGCGCTCGATTCCGGCCGGGCTATCGCAGATGATCCAGTCGAACTTTTCGCGCAGGTCGCTGAGAACGCGGGCCACGCCCTCTTCCGTCAGAGCGTCCTTGTCGCGGGTCTGCGACGCGGGGAGCAGCGACAGGTTCTCCAGGCGCTTGTCGCGGATGAGCGCCTGGGAGAGCTTCGCATCCCCCTGAACGACGTTGATGAGATCGAACACCACGCGGCGCTCAGCGCCCATGACGAGATCGAGATTGCGCAGGCCGACATCAAAGTCGATGACAACGACCTTGTCGCCGCCATGCGCCAGTGCCGCGCCCAGAGCTGCCGAGGACGTTGTCTTGCCAACGCCACCTTTGCCGGATGTTACGACCAAGACTTTGGCCATTGTCGTCTCTCTTTCTCTCTATCAATCCAGGGTTTGCAGGATGATCGAATCGCCATCCAGGTGAACCTGGATGGGTTGACCGTGGAATTTTGAGCCGAGATCGTCGGCAGTCTTGTAGAGGCCGTCGATGGCAATCAGCTCGGCCTCGAACTTTCTGCAGAAGATGCGGGCGCGGGCATTGCCCGTGCAGCCGGCGATGGCGCGACCGCGCAATGCGCCGTAGATATGGATGGAACCGCCCGCCACGATCTCCGCGCCCGAAGCAACGGAGCCGAGAACCGTCACGTCGCCCTCCGGATGAAGGATCGACTGGCCCGAGCGCACGGAGCCTTCGATCATCAGCGACTTTTCGGCAGACGGCTGATAATCGAGCGGAGCGACAGCGTCCACTGCGGCGGCGGCAGCATCTGCTGCGTCCGGGATATCGATATCACCCGCGGGCTTGCCGCCCGTGATCTGCTGCGGCATGTCGGGCTCGACATTCTCGGGCGCGGCGCCTTCAAGGCCGATGATGCGGATATTGCGCATCTTGAACGCAGCCAGGAGAAACTTCAGCTCGGACTTGGAAGGCTTCAGGCTCGACACATCGGCAATGATCGGACGTCCGGAGAAGAAACCGGGCGAACGTTCCGATACGGCGTCGAGGTCCTCGAGCCAATCCCTCAGCGGCACTTCAGGCGCGAGAACCAGGGCCATGAAGGACCTGCCACGAAAACGAAGAGCGGGACGGGGGCGAACGGCGATGGTCACGGGAGTTCAAATTCCTTTAATACCCCCCGATTTCGAACGCTTATGGTTAATGGACCGTTAAGAGTTTCCCAGCTTGCTAACAATTTTTCAGTAGCCGCTCGGAAAAGCGCCCTTTTCCCAAGGGCTGTGGAGTGTCTTTCCGTTAAGAATTTCAGTCCACTTAAAGGAATATATAGACATACCCATTCCAAACATGGTTATCGTTCATATTCTTACTAATATTGAACCCTATCAATGCACGATCTATCGAATATTTATCGAAAACGACATTAAGTATTGCTCGCTTAAATTTTCACTGTCAGAAAAATTCCTTTCATAATACTTAGCATCCTGGCAAAACGATTAAGGTGGCTTACAGCCAAAAGGCTGGACGGCGCAGCGGTTCCCGGATTTTTCCCCGCCTGGAAAAATGACCCTTAAAGTACGGCCTGCCGACAAGTCGGTCAGGACTAATCCCGAAGGCCATATCCAGCCTCTGTCCCACAGAATTCCGACATGAACCTGCGAGTGCATGGCCCGGAGGGTCTCAGGCTTTCCGGGTGGCCGAGTGTTTCAATGTAACGTCACAAAGGAAGCGTCGGAACCGGCGCCGGGGACGCCTTTAGAACGGCACCCACTCTCCGTTCTCGGTCAGGGCTTCAACGGCTCGCTCCAGAGCGGTACCCGCATCCAGGAGCTGCTGTGCGGTTTGCTGAATGCGCAGGGAAGGACCGGGAAGGGCCGCCACATGCTCGGTCATTTCACGCACGCGCTCGATCAAGTCGATGAGATCCGCGGCCAACGCCGCACGCTCCTCCGCCTCCGAATGGACGGTTCTGGCCTGCTTCAGGCGCGGGGCGAGGGGAATGACGTTCGACATGTGTTCTAAAATCCGCGCTCACGGGCCGAAGAGCAATGGACGCTCAAGCTGCGATCCACAGGAAACCGCAGGTTTTACAGTCTCAAATCGCGCTTTCTCGCCGTTTCCGGCCTCCTTGAGCATCGGACGTGAAAAGTGGGAACCGGTTTCGCGTGAAAAGATACGCTAGACCTTCGCCCTATGGGCTCAGGAGGCATCAACATGCTATGGGCCCGTCCCATTGCCCCCGCCTTTTCCCTCTCCGGATAGATCGGACCATGGAACTTACCACTGCGGCTCTTCTTGCGGCTTCGGGTCTTGCAGCAGGTCTCGTCAACGCCATCGCGGGCGGCGGCACCTTCTTCACATTCTCGGCCCTGGTCGCGGCCGGTCTCCCTCCGGTCGTGGCCAATGCCACGAGCGCAGTGGCGGTCACGCCTGCCAATCTGTCGAGTGCCTGGGCCTACCGGCGCGAATTGGCCGCGAACATCCGGCGCTTCGCAGCTCTGGGCGCAGTGAGCCTGATCGGCGGTCTGGGGGGAGCCTACATCCTCACCGTCACGAACAATGAGGCCTTCCGCCTGCTCGTGCCGTGGCTTCTGCTGTTCGCGACCGTGCTCTTCGCCGCGAGCCCGCGTATCGTGGCGCTTGCCCGCCGCATCGGAAAGAGCGAAGGCAAACATCCCTCTTCCCGTGCCTGGGTGGCGGGTCTCGCCTTCCAGACGCTCGTTGCCATCTATGGTGGATTCTTCGGTGCCGGCATGGGCATCGTGATGCTGGCGGCGCTTGCGATCACCGAAGGCGACGACTTTCACCTCATCAACTCGGCAAAGCATCTCTGCTCCACCCTGATCCAGCTCGTCGCCGTCGTGCTGTTCATTGCCGCGGGTCTCGTGAGCTGGCCCGAAACCTTCATCGTCGGCGCTGCATCCGTGATCGGCGGATATCTCGGCGTCGTGTTCGGGCGTCGCCTGCCGGCGAGCGTGATCCGCTGGCTGGTGATCGGTGTGGGAGCCGCACTGACACTTTATTTCTTCATTCGCTGACCGCGCAAAAACTTCACGCACGATTCTCATTTCTGCGAGCCTGCCCGATTCACGCCACAACAATCCCGCTTTCTGTCACGGTTCGAATCTATATTTTCAGAGGATGATCTCGTGGCTGAAACACAGAAACTTGCAGACCTCACCAGCACACAATCGGTGAGTGCTCTCGGCCTGCGCTGGGCCGCCCTGCGCGGAATGCTGAACTCGCCCCTGATCACCGCCGAGGAGCAGAGGGCGCTCCGCGACGAGCTGCTCGTCGAGCTCGCCACCGTCGAGCAGGATTTCAGCACTTTGCAATCCCGTAACCCGATGGAGATCTCGGCAAAGGTCGATATCGCGAAATCCGCGCTGCGGGACAAAATCGACGCGAGCGAGCTGTGGATGATCGATCTCCTCGAGAGCATCCAAGCCGATCTTCAGAACGTCGCGGTGCCTTCCAAGAACGGGCCAATTCAAGCGACACGCCCGCCGGTCAATCTCTCCCGCACGCATCCGCACCGGGCGGAAGACGGCGATCCGGTGGAGACCAGCACGCCGTCCGCTGCATAAGGCACTCTAACGATCCAACGCCGCGCCGAACCCGAAAGCCGGCGCGGCTTTTTTTGCAGAGACCGCTACACGAGCCCGGGATCGATCGTGCTCTTGCGCTCGAGCCATGCGGGCACGGGCAAGTTCTTTTCGCGCAGGAAGGCAGGGTTGAAGAGCTTCGATTGATAGCGTGTGCCGTAATCGCACAGCACGGTCACGATCGTATGTCCGGGGCCGAGATGGCGCGCGAGACGGATGGCTCCCGCAACATTGATGCCGGTCGATCCGCCGAGGCACAGGCCCTCGTGCTCCAGCAGGTCGAAGATGATCGGCAGCGCCTCCTCGTCGGGAACCTGGAACGCCACGTCGATGGGTGCGCCCTCCAGGTTCTTCGTCACCCGGCCCTGGCCGATGCCTTCGGTGATCGACGTGCCGGTGGCCTTGAGTTCGCCCGTGTTGACCCAGCTCGCGATGGCCGAGCCCATCGGATCGGCCAGCGCGATCGTGATCTTGGGGTTCCGCGCCTTCAATGCGACGCCGACGCCCGCAAGCGTTCCACCGGTGCCGACCGCGCTGGCGAACCCGTCGACCTTGCCGTCGGTCTGCTCCCAGATCTCCGGCCCGGTCGTATCGATATGCGCCTGGCGGTTCGCCACATTGTCGAACTGGTTTGCCCAGATTGCCCCGTTGGGCTCCGAGGCGGCGAGGCGCTCCGCCAAGCGGCCTGACACCTTCACATAATTGTTGGGATTGGCATAAGGGACTGCGGGCACTTCGATGAGTTCGGCGCCCGCGAGCCTCAGCATGTCTTTCTTTTCCTGGCTCTGGGTCTCCGGAATCACGATCACGGTTCTGAAGCCCATGGCATTGGCAACCAAGGCAAGCCCGATGCCGGTATTGCCGGCAGTCCCCTCCACGATCACGCCGCCGGGTTTCAGCAGCCCGCGCTTGACCGCATCCTGAATGATGAAGAGGGCCGCCCGGTCCTTCACCGACTGTCCCGGATTCATGAACTCGGCCTTGCCGAGAATGGTGCATCCGGTGAGGTCGGAGGCACGGCGGAGCTTGATGAGCGGCGTATGGCCGATAGCGGCGGGGACGTCGGGCTTGATGGACATGGCTGCGATCATTCCTTGTGGTTTGGGACCATCCTCGGGCTGCGGTCGAAAGGCGCAATCCGAACCTATTTCACATCAGATTATGATAATAGCTTGCTTTATACACATATTGACGTTCTTTAAAAAGAACCACATGTTCAGTTTGCAGGTCGCGAGACCCCCTGACCCATCGACATAGCAAGGAATGCTCCATGTCCAGCTCTGCCATGGCTCCGCCTCTTTCCTCAGGAAAAAGTGTGAGCTTGACCGTCAATGCTCCCGCCTCGCTCGCCGCCGCAGCCGGCATCCTCGGTGGGGCGGCGCTTCTCGGAGCCATCGTCAACCCGAAGCAGGCAGCCCTTTACGTGCTCGGCGCGGCGCTCGGCCTCGTGCTCTACCACGCCGCCTTCGGCTTTACCTCCGCTTGGCGTGTCTTCATTGCGGACCGGCGCGGCGAAGGCCTTCGCGCACAGATGGTGATGCTGGCGATCGCCTCCATCCTGTTCTTCCCCGTCCTCGCATCCGGAACCCTCTTCGGCCAACCCGTCGCGGGCAATGTCTCACCGGCGGGCATCGGCGTGGTGTTCGGGGCTTTCATCTTCGGCATCGGCATGCAGCTCGGCGGGGGCTGCGCCTCCGGCACGCTCTACACGGTGGGCGGTGGCTCCACGCGCATGCTGATCACGCTTGCGGCCTTCATCGCGGGCTCTGCCATCGGCTCGGCGCACCTGCATTGGTGGACGGCGCTGCCGAGCCTGCCGAAGATCTCGATCATCGAGCTGTGGGGCCCCTGGACCGCTCTGGTCGTGCAGCTCGCCGTCTTTGCGCTGATCGCTGCCGTCACGGTCGTGTTCGAGAAACGCCGGCATGGCAGACTGATCGACGCCGCGCCCTCGCCGCGCCAGGGGCTCTCTCGCTTTCTGCGCGGCCCCTGGCCGATCGTGGCCGGTGCGGTGGCTCTCGCGCTGCTGAACTTCGTCACGCTCTCCCTCGCAGGACGCCCCTGGGGCGTCACCTCCGCCTTTGCCCTGTGGGGTTCGAAGATCGCGGCCGCCATCGGCTTCGATGTGGCAAGCTGGCCTTACTGGTCGTCTCCCGCCCGCCTGGCCGAGCTCAACGGCAGCATCTTCAACGACATCACCACGGTGATGGATTTCGGCATCATCCTCGGTGCCCTGCTCGCGGCAGCGCTCGCCGGCCGCTTCGCACCGGTTTGGAAAATCCCGCTGCGCTCCGCCGTTGCCGCCGTCGCCGGCGGCCTGCTCCTCGGCTACGGCGCGCGCCTCGCCTATGGCTGCAATATCGGGGCCTATTTCTCCGGTATCGCCTCGGGCAGCCTGCATGGCTGGGTCTGGCTCGTAGCGGCCTTCGCCGGCAACGTGATCGGCACCCGCGTGCGTCCGCTCTTCGGTCTCGAAGTGGAACGCGTGAAGCTCACGGGCTGCTGAGGCCGGTCATTCAACCTGTCGGGGGCTCCGTGGTCCTGACCGCGGAGCCCTTTCTGCTCAGGCCGCTTGGCCCTGCCTCACCTGTTTGATGAGGTCGCCGAGAGCGGCGAAATCCTTCTTTCGCCCCGACGTCTTTCGCCAGACGAGACCAAGGGTGCGCTTGGGCGGATCGTCCGGAAACGGGATGAGCGCCACGCGCTGACGGTCGACCTCCGCCGCAGCGCACAGCTCCGGCAGAAGCGTAATGCCATGACCTGCGGCCACCATCTGCATGATGGTAGTGAGCGAAGCCGCCCCAAGCGCTTTCCGGGCCTGCATGTTGGCGATATGGCAGAAATGAAGGGCCTGATCGCGCAGGCAATGCCCCTCTTCCAGCAGGAGGAGGCGTTCCTGCCCGATGCGCTCGTGCAGATCTCGGGAATTCCATTGTTTCGCCGTGTGAGCCTGCACGGCGACGAGGAAGCGGTCCTCGAAAAGTGGCACTCCTTCCAGCTGCGCGTTCGGCGCCGGCAGTGCGATCAGCGCAGCATCGAGATCGCCCCGCAGGAGTTCGTCGAGCAGCATGTCGGTCTGTGTTTCGCGAATCTGCAGATCGAGCGCGGGGTATTGCCGCTCCACGTCGATGAGAATGGCAGGAAGCAGATAGGGCGCGACGGAGGGAATGATTCCGAGACGGACGGTGTTCGACAAGACGCCCTGGTGCTGGCCTGCCAGCTCGGACAATTCCCGCACCTGGCCGAGGATCGCCTCGGCCCGCTCGGCGACCTCCCGCCCGGCCTGGGTCAGGATGACGGAATTGCCTCGCCGCTCGGCCAACTCGACCCCTAGCTCCCGCTCCAGTTCCTTGATCTGCATGGAGAGAGCCGGCTGCGTCACCGCGCATTGGTCGGCCGCCATGCCGAAATGCCGCGTCCGCGCAAGCGCCTCGAAATATCGTAGCTGACGAAATGTGACCATGGTGCCGATAAGAATATCTGATCGGCCGGGACAAGCAAAGCGATTGGACGTGATGACCTTCCAGCCCCATGATGGCCCCGGACTATGGGGACGACCATGACAAAGACAACAACTCTGACAACCACGGCCGGCGCGCCGATTGCCGACAACCAGAACAGCCTGTCCGCCGGCGAGCGCGGCCCTCTGCTGCTGCAGGATTATCAGCTCGTCGAGAAGCTGGCGCATCAGAACCGCGAGCGCATTCCCGAGCGCGTGGTGCACGCCAAGGGCTCCGCCGCCTATGGTACGCTGACCATCACCAACGACATCACCCGATACTCGAAGGCGAAGGTCTTCTCCGAGATCGGCAAGAAAACCGAGGTCTTCCTACGCTTCTCGACCGTAGCCGGCGAGCGCGGCGCCGCGGATGCCGAGCGTGACGTGCGCGGCTTCGCCCTCAAGGTGTACACGGAGGAAGGCAACTGGGACATCGTCGGCAACAACACGCCGGTGTTCTTCATCCGCGACCCGCTGAAATTCCCGGACTTCATTCGCACCCAGAAGCGTCATCCCTCGACGAATCTGCGTTCCCCGACCGCCATGTGGGACTTCTGGTCCCTCAGCCCCGAGAGCCTGCATCAGGTGACGATTCTGTTCTCGGACCGTGGCCTTCCGCAGGGCTATCGCTCCATGCACGGCTTCGGCTCGCACACCTACTCGTTCATCAACGAGGCCGGCGAGCGCTTTTGGGTGAAGTTCCATTTCAAGTCCATGCAGGGCATCAAAACCTGGACGAACCGCGAAGCCGAAGCCGTCGTCGCCAAGGATCGCGAGAGCGCCCAGCGCGATCTCTACGAGGCCATTGATGGCGGTGACTTCCCGCGCTGGAAGTTCTGCGTGCAGATCATGCCCGAGACGGATGTGGAGAAGACCTCGTACAATCCGTTCGACGTCACGAAGGTGTGGCCTCATGCGGAATATCCGCTGATCGAAGTCGGCGTGCTCGAGCTGAACCGCAATGCACAGCACTACTTCGCGGAAGTGGAGCAGTCCTCGTTCTCGCCGTCCAATATCGTGCCGGGCATCGGCTTCTCGCCCGACAAGATGCTGCAGGGCCGCATCTTCGCCTATGCCGACGCGCACCGCTATCGCGTCGGCACTCATTACGAGGCGCTTCCAGTGAATCGCCCGCGCTGCCCGGTCCATCACTATCATGCGGATGGCTCCATGCTGTTCGACATCCCGAACCGGGGCGACGCCTATTACGAGCCGAACTCCTTCAACGGCCCGGTTCAGACCACCCGCGCCGCCGAGCCGCCGCTCAAGATTTCGGGCGACGCCGATCGCTACGATCATCGTGCGGGCAACGACGACTACAAGCAGCCGGGCGATCTCTTCCGCCTCATGACGCCCGACGAGCAGAATCGGCTCATGGACAACATCGCGGAAGCGATGCAGGGCGTGCCGGAGGAGATCGTGAAGCGCCAGATCGTACACTTCTATCTGGCCGACAAGGCCTATGGCCTCGGCGTCGCGGAGCGCATGGGCCTGAAGGGCGCTGTGGCGGTTCAGGCAGCCGAGTAAACCGCCCCTCCGCTTCAAGCAAGACTTGATGGCTCAGGAGCTTTCCTGAGCCATTCTTTATGAAAGCCCACCCGCTTTAGAGCTGTTTCCAATTGCGTGGAATCAGCTCTTTTCTTTGCGCAATCGCATTTTTGGACGATGAACCGGATCCACTTCACCGAATACCGGGTCCGCTTTTCGCTCGCGCGGCCGCTGGGTCCGCACGATGCGCTAGATCAGCCCATCGCCCTGCAGGAAGGGGTTGCTTTGCCGCTCCTGGCCGATGGTGCTCATGGGACCGTGGCCGCAGATGAAGGCGATGTCGTCGCCGAGCGGCAAGAGCTTGTCCTTGATCGATTTGATCAGCGCCTTTCCGTCTCCGCCGGGAAGATCCACGCGGCCAACCGACCCCTGGAACAGCACGTCGCCGACGAGGGCGAAGCGCTCGCTCTTCGAGACCATCACGACGCTGCCGGGCGAATGTCCCGGGCAATGCAGAACGTCGAGCGTGAGCTCGCCGATGCTCACCGTATCGCCTTCCTGGAGCCACCGGTCGGGCGTGACGGCGCGCGCGGGAATGCCATAGGCCTGTCCCTGTTCCGGAAGCCGCTGGAGCAGGAAGTCATCCGCTTCGTGCGGGCCCTCGATCGTCACTCCCAGCTCGTCGCGCAGCTCTGCCGCGCCTGCCGCATGGTCAATGTGACCATGGGTAAGCAGGATCTTTTCCACAGTGACGCCGCTCTGCGCGATGGCATCGCGAATGCGCTCCAAATCCCCTCCGGGGTCGATCACTGCCGCCTTTTTGGTCTTCTCGCACCACAACAACGTGCAGTTCTGCTGAAACGGCGTAACGGGAATGATGGCGGCGCGAACATTGGTCACGGGCTGATCCTTCGATTGTCAAAGGACACATATGAGCGGAAATCGCTTCTGGAAAGCCCAAGAGCGGCGCAGGATCGGAATGGACCTTCCATTGACCTTCCGTCGAGCAGGTTCACATACTCGCGCCACCGAATCGCAATGGAGCAAGAACATGGAAACCAGGGCTGCAGTGGCGTGGGAGGCTGGCAAGCCTCTGACGATTGAGACGATCCGGCTGGAGGGGCCGAAAGCCGGCGAGGTGCTGGTCGAGGTGATGGCCACGGGCGTGTGCCACACCGACGCCTACACCCTCTCGGGCCTCGATTCCGAGGGCAAGTTCCCGGCCATCCTCGGCCATGAGGGCGCCGGCATCGTGCGCGAGGTCGGCCCCGGCGTGACCACGCTCAAGCCCGGCGACCATGTCATCCCGCTCTACACGCCCGAATGCCGCAACTGCAAATCCTGCCTGTCGCGCCGCACCAACCTGTGCACCGCGATCCGGGCCACGCAGGGCCAGGGCGTCATGCCCGACGGCACGAGCCGCTTCCGCTGCGACGGCGAGACCGTGTTCCACTACATGGGCTGCTCGACCTTTGCCAACTTCACCGTGCTGCCCGAGATCGCGCTCGCCAAGGTGCGCGAGGACGCGCCCTTCGACAAGATCTGCTATATCGGCTGCGGGGTGACCACCGGGATCGGGGCGGTGCTCTACACCGCCAAGGTGTGGCCGGGCGCCAACGTGGTGGTGTTCGGCCTGGGCGGCATCGGCCTCAACGTGATCCAGGGCGCGCGCATGGTCGGGGCCGACAAGATCATCGGGGTCGACCTCAACCCGGGCAAGCGCGCGATGGCGGAAAAGTTCGGCATGACCGACTTCGTCAACCCGCAGGAGATCGGCCCCGACAAGGTGGTGCAGGCGATCGTCGACCTGACCGGCGGCGGCGCCGACTTCTCGTTCGACGCCACCGGCAACACCGACGTGATGCGCCAGGCGCTCGAATGCTGCCATCGCGGCTGGGGCGAGAGCATCATCATCGGCGTGGCGGAGGCCGGCAAGGAGATCGCCACGCGGCCGTTCCAGCTGGTGACCGGGCGGGTCTGGAAGGGCACCGCGTTTGGCGGCGCGCGCGGGCGCACGGACGTGCCCAAGATCGTCGACTGGTACATGGAGGGCAAGATCAACATCGA